>JBDTEE010000052.1:0-10687 GCA_039922645.1 Solirubrobacteraceae bacterium
GCCAGCACCGCTGCACCCGCTTGCGGCTTACCTCCCAGCCCTGCTCGCGTAGGTGATGATGAGCGCGGCGATACCCCCACCGCGGACGGTCCTCGGAGAACTTGCGAAGCTGCGCCCGCAACGCCGCATCATCGCCGGCGCGCACCGGCTCGCGACGCTGCGTTGACCGGTGCTGGCCCACCACTCGGCATGCCCAGCGCTCGCTGACGCCGAGACGGTCACAAAGCATCGTGACCGCCCGGCGCCGACGGGCTGGGCCTACCAGTTTCCCCGGGAAATCTCCTTCAACGCCCGGTTCTCCAGCGCCTGATCGGCCACGATCGCCTTCAACCGGCCGTTCTCGCGCTCGAGCTCTTTCAGCCGCTTGGCGTCCTGAGCCTTCATCCCACCGAACTGGTTGCGCCACCGGTGATACGTCGCCTCAGACACCTCCAGCGCCTTGGCGACCTCTGGGACCGTCCTGCCCTCCCCGAGCAGCCGGTCGGCCTCGCGCAACTTGCGGATGATCTGCTCTGGCGTGTTCCTGCGTCGCTTCACGTGATCGTTCCTTCCTCGCCCATGATCCAGGGCGCGAGAAACTCTCACAAGGGCCCGACCGATCCTCCGGGGTCAGGCCAGTAACCCACAACCATCGCGTCAAACAGGCAGCGACCGCGCGCGAGTTGAGCACGCCTTGAGCAGCGCGATCGTCTCCGCCTCGCCAGCATCGGTCACGTTAATGACCGAAAACGTGACTCAGGCTGTTACGGGTCGGGTGGCCCGCTGGGGGCGAGGAGTCGTTCGCCTAGATCGACGATCCGGTCGAGCCATTGTTCGTCGGTCTCGTTTGTGCGGAGTTCTTGCGGGGTGAGGAAGTAGCGGTACAGGAGCACTCCGGCGAGCATGTCGACGAGTAGGTCGGCGTCGCCGGCGTCGGTGACCTGTCCCCGCCCAGCAGCGGCGCGTAGGCTGTTGATGGCTCGTTCACGGCGGGGCTGGACGCGGCGCTCCCAGTAGCGGCGGTGAAGCTTGGGCTGGTGGGTCAGTCGGCCCAGCCAGAGCTGGATCGCGTCGTGTTCGATCGGATTGGAGAGCCCGGCGACGGCGACGCGCAAGCCGTCGCGGACCTCAGCCCAGAAGGCTTCGCCGGCCACGGCGGGGTCGGGGCCAGGCAGCTGACCCAGGGCGTCGTCGATCGCGTCTAGGACGAGTTCGTCGCTGGACGCCCAGCGGCGATAGATCGCGCTGCGGGAGACGCCCGCGATGTCGGCGACCGCGTCCAGGCTCATCGCCCGCAGACCGCGCTCGGCGAGCAGCTGGCGAGCGGCGCTAAGCACGCGTTCGTCAATGCCCGCGTCGCGGGGTCGCCCGCCGCCCGACCGAGGAGTTGAGCTCATCTCCTCATTGTCGTTGGTTGGCTATTACTATTACGGTACGCTTGTATCGGTACGGGTGACTCGTAAGCAAAGAACAAGGAGCAGACGTGCGTCGCAAGGTGTTCGATCTTCTCGCCAGCTTCGGCGGAATTGTGGTCGTGGTGGCGCTGCTGGTAGCTGGCGGGCTGCTGGTTTGGGGCCACAGTTTCACCAACTCAAACGTTCATAGCCAGCTGGCCCGCCAGGAGATTGTCTTTCCGCCCAAGACGGCGTTCGCCCACGCCAAACCGGGCACAGAGATCACCCCGGCGATGATCCCGTCGGTCTCGCAGTACGCCGGACAGCAGCTGACCACCGGCGCGCAGGCCGAGGCCTACGCCGACCACTTCATCGCGATTCATCTCTCCGAGATGCCGTACGGCGGCGTCTACTCGAAGATCAGCGCCGCGGCCGCTGCGGCCCCGAAGAACGCAGCGCTGACGGCGCTCAAGGCGACGTCCTTCCAGGGCACGACGCTGCGTGGTCTGCTGCTCGAGGCCTACGCGTTCTCGAAGATCGGCCAGATCATGTTGTGGGGGGCGATCGCCTCCTTCATCCTGGCCGCCATCATGGTCATCCTCGTCGGCCTGGGCTTCTGGCACGCTCGGCGTACTCCGCCCGAGGCAGAAATACTGAGACCAGGAACGAGCCAAGCTGCCTGAGCACGTCGTATTCGGACGCGGATATCAGCATCTGCAGGTAGGGGCCAGACCGGACATCCGACCTCGCCTAAACGGTCACGTTTGTGGGCCAAAACGTGACTCAAGCCGCGCGGATGGCGGGCGGGCGGCGATAACGAAAGCGGGCGAAATGGTTCTGCCGAGCTGCTCGTGACCGATCGCAACACTGAGCATCTCCGCGTCCTGATCGCCAACGAGCGCAAGGATCGCCTCGCGCTCGTCGTCCCGATCGTCGCTTCGCTCGGCCATGAGGTGATCGCGAGAGAGATCGAAGTCAAGGACGTCGGGCCGGTGACCGCCCGGGAGCGACCCGATGTCGCGCTCGTAGGACTCGGAGCAAGCTCTGAGCGCGCGCTTGAGCTGATCGACAAGATCGTCCGCGAGGCCGCCTGTCCGGTGATCGCTCTGCTTCATGCGCCTGATCCCGCGTTTGTCAGGGAGGCATCCAAGCGCGGAGTGTTCGCTCACATCTCAGACGACGATGTCGAGGACTGGCAGAGCGCGATCGACATCGTGCTGCGCCGGTTCGCTGAATATCACGAGCTCGAGGGCGCGTTCGGGCGCCGGGCGCTGACCGAGCGAGCCAAGGGCATCCTGATGGAACGCCACGACATCGGCGCGAACGACGCGTTTGAGATGCTGCGCGATCGCTCACGCGTGGACAACCGCAAGCTCATCGACCTCGCCGCCGCCGTCGTCGACGGCCACCGCCTGCTCCCCAAGCAGCCCCAGGCCGTGCCCAAGCCCTAACGGCGCTGTCTGAGTCCCCGAGACGAGCGTCTGCTCGCCGTGGCGGGCGCTACCAGGATCTACTCGAGCTAACTGGTGTCTGGTTCGACGACACCCCCATCCGCCAAATGAGAGCACCCTGGACGCGTTGTGGCAGGGTCGAGGTCCTCGGCGCTCAGTCATCGGCGATGCAGGACCGGGGAACAGCGCCGCCAAAAGAAACGCCACCGAGGGTCAGAGCGAGCGCGAACTACGCGATCCAGCTTATTCCCAGCCGATCCGTGGCTGGCTAATGCCGTCACGTGCCAAAACGTGACTCAAGCCACAAAGGCGGGTTGCTGACTCGTCCACGGCAACGAGTGCTGCTGTGTAAGGGTCGCGACACGGAGCGCTCATGTGTTGACCGCACCAGCCGGAGGCCCCTCGGAGTGTCGCGGCTACGATCGAGCCGCTCGCGGCGAAACGAACCCGGGCCAGCGTCCCGAACGGCGACTACTTGCCCCCAGACCCCACTCTAAGCACGACGCGGCTTGGTGCGCCTTGCCTCATAGAGGGCCGTGTCACTGCGCTGCATGAGCTGCTCGAGCGTGTCCTCCCGGCGGAGGGACGCGAAGCCCACGCTGATCGACGCGGCCGGTTGGGTCTGCTTAATTGGGGCTGCTATCTCCTGAAACCGACCGCGAGCGTCCTCGAGCACGCTGTCGGCCAGCGCACAGATGAACTCGTCACCCCCACTCGAACGATCGGGTCATACGAACGCAGGTGTGTTTTGATCGCACCGACGACGTCTCGCAACAGCGCGTCGCCCGCCGCGTGACCCTGGCGGTCATTGACCTGCTTGAGCCCGTCGACGTCGACGTAGGCGAGCACCAGACGTCCGTTTCCGTGCCGAGCACGGTTGATCTCGCGCCCAATCTCGATCATTCCAAGCTCGCGACCGAAGACGCCGGTGAGATGGTCGAGCTGCGCGCGTCCCAGATCGGCTCTCGCCTGCTCGCGATCAGACGTCGCGTGCACGCGATCAGACGCCGCGTGCACGCGATCGGCGGCCGCGAGCGCGCGGTCCACTTGACGATGGCCGCGATCAGCTGTCGTGTGAACCCGGTCGTCTGCCGCGTGCTCGCGGTCGGCCGCGTTCTGGTCTCGGTCCGCAGCCCGCTGCTCGGCGTCTGCTGGGGCCTGATCGCGATCGGACGCCACATGATCACGGTCGGCAGCCGCATCCGAGCGATCGGCTTGGGAGCGGTCGTGATCGGACGCCACATGGTCACGGTCGGCAGCGGCGCGCTCGCGATCGACGGCAGCTTCGTCCCGGCTCAAAGTGTGCTGATCGTCCTTCCCTTGAAACTGGTCCCGGTCAGGCATCAGCCTCTGAGCGGTGTCGTCCGGCCCGCCCGGAGGGTCTGACCTGTCCGAGTCTCCCCTGGGGGGGTTTGTCTTCCCGCTCCACGGGTCGACACTATTTCATGGCAGTCACACGCAGACCCAGGTTGCGCGGCACAGCACCTCTGCTGGTCTCAATGAGTTCTGTCTGAGCCGACGCATTGAGTCACGAATTGGATGCTTTTCGTGACTCAATGCGCTGTTAGCAGCTGTTAGGCCTCGGCGGCCGGCTCGTCAACGCGGTTCTCGACGTGGCGCCGGCGGCGGCCGGAGGTGCCTCCGACAACAGGCACCAGCACCGGCGTCGATGTCCGATCATCAGTGCTGGTTTCACGAAAAAGTAGACGTTTCGCCCGCCCCGAATCGTCCGGAGCAGGCTTCTCCTCTTGGCCGGATTCAGCAGCGCGCTGCGAGCCCGCTTTCTGTCACCGAAGTGCATCTCCCCGATGCGGGTCGCGAGCGCGGTTTGCGCGACAGCGGGGCTGGGCCAGGCAGCTGCTCCATTGCCGGAAACCCTGCCCCGTTCAACCAGCTGCGGAAAGCGTGTCCCGAACCATGTCCCGAACCCAGCAATTCTGACCTGATCTAACCCGCGCCAACTGGAATCAAAAGCCCGTATCTAATACAAAAGCCCTGCGAATGGGCGCCTCTTAATCCCAAGGTTGGAGGTTCGATTCCTCCACGGCCCACTGAGAAAGCCCCGGATAGCCGGGATGCGCCTCTATGGCGCCGGAACGGTCAGTGCCGGGTTGTTGATCCGTGCTTGCATGTTGGTCCTCTAACAGGGTCGCTAGTTGTCGTTGGAGAGCCGCGGCAGCCAGTGCTGCGATCACGCCATCGCATTGCCGGGGGCTTCGTGGGTCTACCGCTATGACACGACCCGGTCGAGAAATGTGACGGTCCGCCACTACGCCCGGCGGCAGCAAGCGGTGGTCACGGCTCATTGGCAACCTCTGACGGTGCGCTTGGCATCCGCGATGTCAGCGGTGATGACGAAGTCCCCAGCTGCCGGATCCACGGCGATCAGATGCTCGGCCGCGGCAATCTCTCGATGAGCCCGCGTGCAGTCGACGAGCCCCCCGCGCCACGCGTCGTAGGCATCCGAAATAGCGTAGTTGCTGTCGCGCGCTGCCCGCGTGACGTCCTTCTGGTCGTGGTACGTGTAGTAGGCACGTTGGATATCGCGCTCCGCTTCGCGATCGTCGACCGGGCCACCAAGCTCGTAGAGGATGCCTGCGGCCTCCCGCAGCGAGCTCGCGCGATATTTGGGATCGTTCCCGGCCACCGCGCGGTAAAACGATATGAGCGCATCGTGATCTTCGACTTCGCCTTCGAAGCCCAGCCCCAGTTCGTAATCGTCGATCGCGGGCACCTGACCGTGGAGCGCATTGACCAACGCAAACCCCTGCGCCGCGTCGGCCAAGCGCGCTTGCTCGATGGCTGACCTCTGGGCTCCAGGGGCAGTGGCCAGCGCACGCGTCTGCTGTGCGATGTCCGTCACCACCGACACGAGCGACTGTCGGTACCCAGTGCTGGTCTGCGCGTCGGCAAGGTGAAGCTGCCCGTAGGCGATCGCGACCCCGACAACGGCAATCACGGCGCTGATGATGGCGCCGAAACCCACTCGCATCTTCTTGTCTCTTCGCGGCGTCTGGCGCAGGCTGGGCCAGACGCTCAATGGTGGGAGCTATTAGGCGCTAAGTCCAGCCCGGCACGCGTTTTCCCACACTGGCCGAGCACCTCGGCCTCACGGGCGGTGAGCCCGTCTGGCAACTGCGCGTGGAGTGGCGTTTTGGCGTCGCGGCGGCAGCGAGAAGTCGGGCCTGAAGCGGTGGAGCGAGTGTCATGTGGCCGGCGGCTGCTTGGTGAAGCGCGTGCGAGCGATCTCTTCGCGCCCGGCGTCCTTGGTCAGGACGCCCCGAGTTCCGACGCGGAGCGCCTCGAGCGCGTCGTCGTCTTCGCCGAAGGGGGTCAGGATCAGTACGGCCGCCCGGCTACTACACCAAGCGCCTGGCCGAGGCCTGGGTGCGCGACCCTGAACAGCGCGGGATCGGTCGGCGAGCGCGGCAATTTTGGTCTTAGCTTAGGTGACAACACGGCTCGGGGCGGTTCCATCGTGGCACCGGAACGGCCCGATGCCCGAGAGCGGATTCCAATCTTCTTGTAACGCGTCACAATTGGCGGATGGGCGAGACGGTCCCACCGCTGGCGGCGCTGGTTGGGCGAATCGATCGCGAACAGCTGGTCGAGACCATGCTCGGCACGTTCCGCACGGAGATCCCTGGGTATGCGCGCCTGCCCGACGCCGTCATCCGCGGCCAGGTCCGCGAGGTCGCCCGCCAGAACACCGATCTGTGCCTGGACTGGGTTGCCGGTGCAGGGGCGCCCGAGGCCGCGCGCTTTGATGACTTCAAGACCTCTGCGAAGAACCGCGCGACCGAGGGAATGCCGCTCGAAGACCTGCTGCGCGCCTACCGGATCGGCGCCACCACAGCGTGGCGTGTGCTTATTGCGGTAGCCACGCCCGCGGAGCACGACGCACTGACCGGCGCCGCCGAGCTGGTGATGGTCTACATCGATCAGGTCTCGGGCACCGTCGCGGCCGCGTACCTGGAGGAGCGTCAGCACCTTGTCTCAGAGCAGGAGCGCGGGTTGCGCGGCCTGCTCAATGCGCTGCTTGGGGGCGATGCTCTGGCCCCGGGTCACCATGAGACCGCCGCTCGGCTCGGCCTGCGGCTACGCGGCCGGTTCGCGACCTTCGCACTGGCGATCCCGAGCGGCGGCGCCCGTGCTCACGCGCGCGCTGCCGCGGGGCTGCGAGCAGTCGCTGCGCTCGCGCTGACAGAGGGCGACCGGGTCGTCGGGCTCTGGCTCCCGGGCCGCGCCCTGGCGCCCCCCGCGCTTCCGGCTGGCGCGGTTGCGGTCCTTGACCCTGAGGTCGCGCGCGAAGAACTCGCGGCGAGTCTGGCCGACGTCCGGCTCGCCATGGACATCCTGTTGCAACAAGGTCGAACGGGCGTCGTGCCGCTACAGGACCTGACCCTAGACCTGCTGCTCGCCCGGGCACCGCGGGTGGCCGCCGACCTGCGAACCCGCGTTCTCGACCCGCTCGGTCCCAGGGACGGCCGCTCGCGTGGCGATCTGCATCGAACCGTCGCGACCTACGTCGCGCTGCATCGCGACCGGCGGCAGACCGCGGCGCGGCTGCACATCCACCCAAACACGCTCGACCACCGCTTGCGCCGGGCGCGAGAGCTAAACGGGCTGAACCTCGATGACCCGGAGGACCTCGCCACGATGGTCCTCGCGCTGCACGAGGGTCGCTGACCGCTCGGAGTCTCGAGCTCGGTACGGCGTTCACAACACACCTGAGGGCTCAGCTCAGGGGCGGGAACACGTCAAGCCAGACGCGGCGCCCACGCGCGTCGAAATAGCCGCGCGTGTCGCGGTCCGGCACCCGCTGGGGCAGGCCGCTCAGGGACATCCATAGCGCCGGTCGCACGACACGTCCACCGGCCAGCTGCACCGCGACCGCCCGACCTGAGTAATGGAAGGTCTGATCGCTCGTGCACTTGATCTCGGGGCCGCCTAGCGGGTCACGCGAACGCCGGCCCGAGGGCAGGATGTAGCGACCGCGCACGATCCGCTCCGGCCTTCCGCCGCGATGATCGAGCAGCCGCACGAGCGCCCCGCCGATGATGTTTGCCACGTTCGCCGAGGTTGACTCGGAATCGTCGGAGTGGTGGCAGCCGAAACGGTCGTTCGAGGAGGGGTTGAAGTTGCTCGCCGTCGGGATCCCCACGGCGTTGCCCGCCGGGAAGATGTAGCCGAGCATGTCCTCCCCGAGGCCGTCGATGAAGCGGAACGGCGCGTGCATGTGCGGGAGCAGCCATGGCGGAAGCGCCGCTGTCGGGTCGGGCATGTCCTGCGGGCCCAGGAAGCCCCGTAGATATGTGAACGGGAACACCTCACCCGGAATCGAGATGAACTCGCCGTCACCGATCTGGAATGCCGCCACCTGCGAGCGCAACGACTGGCCGCTCGAGGCGCCGTTGGCCGCCACCGGGGAGGCGACGGTGCAGTTCGCGTTGTAGGCCGGTCGTTGGGCGAACACGCCCACGCCCGCGCCGAGCGCGAACAGCGCGTTCTGGAGCTTGTCGCAGATGTTCGCCCGTGCCCCCCAGATTGTGTCGGTGTGTGAGTTGTGGTACTCGCCGGTCTTCAGGGCGTGGACGATCGGCGCGGCCATATCGATGCCAAAGGCCTCGGTCTCGCCGGTGTAGCCGAGCGGGACGTGGAGCGTTCCGGTCGCGTCGGTACCGCCCGGGGTGTTGAACAGCGTCCGGCAGCCGGCCGGGTGGCTGGCATTGATGAACTGCTGCGGGGTGCGCGAAATCGCCGACCGATACACGCCGGGGCTCTCGACCGAGCCCACGGCCCCAGCCATCTCGATCGCCACACCGCCCAGCTGGCGCTGAAGGGTGTTGCGGAAGAAGTTGATCCAGTCCGAGGAGACCCAGTTGTTCTGCGCGTCGAGGGCTGGCGTGCCGCCGTTGAACCCGAGCGTTTCGGCATGCTGGCTGACGCTCGCCAGCGTCACAATGGTGCGTCCGCGGGCATCGACTGCCTCCAGGACGGGGATGTGCTGATCGTCCACGAACGGGTACGAGGACCAGCACTGGCGGACGTTCGACGGCTCAAGGACCTCCGTGTAACGGATCCTCGCCGGGCGCATTGCCCGGTAGGCCCGTTCGATCGCCCGCGCGCTCTGATCGACGAGATAGGCGACCCAATAGTTGTTGACCCCGGAGGTGGTCTGCGAGACACCCCCGAGCCCCATGCTGTCGGGGGCCGACTCGTCATGCGTGGCGGATATGAAGATGTTGCTCAGCCGGTAGCCATCGGCACGGACCTTGGCGCGGATCCGCTGCTGGTAGATGTTGAACAGACCCTCCTGGTCGACCACCTCGACGGCCATGGTCTGGTGACCATTGGACACCACCGTCGCGCGTGCGGTGACCGGGTCGGCCACATGATTGAAGTAGCGCGGGCTGTTCCCACCACCACCGAGCAGATTGCCGTCCCAGCGGCCGTCGTGATTGCAGTCGATGTAGGGATCGCCCAGGTCGTAGTGACCATCGTGCTGGGCGTCGCTGTACGGCTCCTCGAACGCGAACTGCCGGGGGCCGTTGTATTGCGCCGGATGAGGGCAGTTGGCGGGATCGTGGCTCCGCAGGTGACCGAAGGCCGGCGGCGTGAGGTTCGCTACGGCCGCACCGGCGCGAAAGCGTGCCGCGGGGCCATGGTGATAGTGCCCGTGGAAGCCGCCCGCGGGTGTAAACAGCATCGCCGCGGCGGCAAGGCCAGATTTAAGTGTCATTCCGACCATGAGAATGGGGAGGTTCCTCCAAGCTGGGACGTCGAACGTCGCCGGACGGCGCGTCGGGACCGAGGGGCGCCGGATAGCGGCGCGCCCACTGGCGTGTGATGTTGGCATCCGATCGGCGCTACGCCCTTGGAGCCGGTACCAAAGTTGTTGTGGCGCGTCACGATCCTCGAGTCAGCCATCGTCGGTCGCCGTATTCATCGTCCTCGCGGCGGTCTGCGGCGACCGGGCTTGACGGGTGCCCGCCGCGGCGAAACGATTCCGCTTTGCAGATTGACGCTCAAACCCACGTTGTCTCTGAAATCGCCCGGTTGCGGGCCTCGATCGTTCCCGAGGCGGCGGCGGTTGATAAGTCGCTGAACGATCACCCGTCCGCGCGAGATGATGACTATCCACCATGGGGGCGCGTCGAGCACCAAGAGCTGAGCCGGCAACTCGGTGCTCTGCACGAACATATGGCTCGGGCACCCGCCCGAAGTCAAGATGAGGCGGACCTGCACGCAGAGTTCGCCACACTGCTGCCGTTCGCCAAGACCCTGCGGACCGATGCGGAGCGGGGGTGAGTTCTTTGAGCGCGATGTGGGTCGCACCGGGAAGGTGCAGCTCGTCGTATTCCTCGCGCGGGAGAACCTCGACCAGCTGCACGCCATCGTCGAGTAGTCGCCGGAGTGCGTCGAGGTCGATCATGGAGACGGTCATGCGGATCGCTGGGTGAGTGCGTCGAGCAGCCACTCGTCGAGCGGTGAACCGCGCAGGCCCTCGGGCGTCTGGTAGAGGCGGCATTTGAGCCCGAAGTCGTTGCGCGCATCGGCTTCCGGTTCGATGTCGCGACCGTTGACGCGCACGGTCGGTGAGCCGAGGAACCGTTCGCGTTGTGCTGCGTCGTCGTCTTCGACACGACGCAGTTCGATCGTTTCAGCCACGCCGGCGCGACGCAGAAGGTCGTGCAGGTGCGGCAGGAGCGTCTCATGGTTCGGGCAGCCGTCGAAGTACAGGATCTCGACGGTCACGGGATCGGCCTCCCGGCGGGTCACTTCCGCTCGATCCTTCGCAGCCCGTGCGTGGGCGTCCACCACTCGACGACGAGCATCGTGGCCTCCCCGTTGAGGTGGGTG
>JBDTEE010000053.1:0-16365 GCA_039922645.1 Solirubrobacteraceae bacterium
TCCTGACCGCGTCGGCATCGGCGGCGTCAACGCCCGCGGCCAGCCGTAGCAACAGGTCGTGAAGCTGATCGCGCTCCGCTCCAGAGAGCGGCGCGAGGAGCTCCTCCTGGGCGAGCTTGGCCACCCCGCGGCCGGCGTGCAGGGTCTCGCGCCCGGTGTCGGTCATATACAAGGCATGGGCCCGGCGATCGCTCGGATTGGCGCGGCGCTCCACCAGTCCGCGGCCCTCCAGCTCGTCGATCGTCCCCACCATCGAGCTCGGGTCCATTCCGATCGAGAGCCCAAGCTGGTGCTGGCTGATCGGGCTCTCGGCATCGATCACGTTCAGCGCCCCCCACATGCGGGGGGTCAGGCCAAGGCTCTGGAGCCGCTCGCTGAAGCGCCGGGAGGCGAACCAGCCCATCCGGCTCAGCAGGTACCCGGTATGGCGCACGAGCGCTGAGTGCAGGCCCGGGGTGCCTGCGCGGGGGTCGGCCATGACAACGAAAACTTTACCAAATCAATGGCTACGACGAATAGTTTGTGGTACACACGATGCGCCCCATAAACGAGCCGGGAGCAAGACGACCATGATGACCACCATCACTCGCTGGGTTCTCGCCCACAAGCGCATCGTCGCCGGGTTCTGGATCCTCGTGACCATTGTCGGGATCGCCAGCGTCTCGCAGGCGACCAAGTCGTTCAGCAAGGAGTTCACGGTCCCCGGCCGGCAGGGTTTCGAGACCAACCTGGCCATTGCCCACCTCTACCACCAGGGTGGCCGGAACGCGCCCATCCTGCCCGTGGTCACCCTGCCCGCCGGCACCACGGTCAATTCCCCCGGGGTCCGCGCGGGGCTAACCAACGTGGCCGCGCGCCTCGAGGCCGCCCTCCCCGGTGCCCGCATCGCCTCCTACGCCAGCACGGGCAGCCGCGCCTTCGTGTCCGCCGACGGCAGGACCACGTTCCTGATTGCCCATCCGCTGCCTGACAAGAACGAGCCCTTCGGAGCCAACACCCGCGCAGCCAAGCGCGCTGCAGCGGCCCTGGTCGGCGCCACCGTGGCCGGTGCGCCGGTGCACGTGACCGGCATCGACGCCCTCCAGAACCAGACCGGGGGGACCGGTGGTCCGGGCGTGCTGCTCGAGTCGATCCTCGGTGGTCTCGGGGCGCTGGTCGTCCTCGCGTTCGTGTTCGCCTCGCTGCTGGCCTTTATCCCGCTCCTCATGGCCATCGTCTCGATCATGACCACCTTCCTGGTCCTGTGGGGCGTGAGCTCCGTAACCAGCGTGTCCTTCATCGTCGAATTCCTGGTCGGCCTGATCGGGCTCGGCGTGGCCATCGACTACTCGCTGCTTGTCGTGGTCCGCTGGCGCGAGGAGCGCGCGCACGGCCATGAGGGTGAGGAGGCCGTTGTCCGGGCCATGTCCACCGCCGGCCGGGCGGTGGTGTTGAGCGGGACGACGGTGGCCATCGGGCTGCTGGCCATGATCGTCCTGCCGCTGCCCTTCCTGCGCTCGATCGGCTACGCCGGGATGCTCATCCCGCTGGTCAGCGTCATCGTCGCCACGACGCTGCTGCCGATCGTCCTGGTCAAGGCGGGCGGCCGGCTGGACTGGCCCCACGTGCGCAGTGACGATCAGGCCAGCCGTTCCTGGACGCGCTGGGCGCGGGCCGTGGTGCACCGCCGGTGGTTCGCGGCCCTTGGCGCCGCGGCCGTGCTCCTTGCGCTCCTCATCGCCGCCACCGGGCTTCAGCCCGGGCAGGCCAACGTCAACACCTTGAGCCGAGGCGGTGACGCGCGCACCGGGCTGATCGCCTTCGAGCATTCCGGGATCGGCCCCGGAGCGCTCAGCCCGATCGAGATCCTCACCCCGCAGGCCGGCGCCTCACGGGTGGCCGCTGCGGTGGGTGGCGTGGCCGGCGTGCATGGAGCGGTGGCACCTGCCAGCGCCGCCTGGCGGCGTGCCGGCACGGCCATCGTGGAGGCATTCCCGATCCCCGACGCCTCCACGACCGCGGGTCTTAACACAATCGATCGCGCCCGCACCGCGGCCCACGCCGCCGGGGTGGGTGCCGGCGTTGGCGGGATCGGGGCCGAGAACGAGGACTTCGTCTCCGCCATCTACGGCAGCTTCCCGCTGATGATCGCGCTGATCGCGGTGCTGACCTTCGTGCTCCTGGCCCGAGCCTTCCGCTCGTTGCTGCTGCCGCTGAAGGCGGTGCTGCTGAACGTTGTCAGCGTGGCCGCGGCGTGGGGGGTGATCACCCTCGTCTGGCAGGAGGGTCATGGCTCGAACGCAATCTTCGGGATCGCCGCCACCCACTCGGTCAGCGCCTGGATCCCGCTGATGGTGTTCGCCTTCCTGTTCGGGCTCTCGATGGACTACGAGGTCTTCATCCTCTCCCGCATGCGCGAGGAATACGACAACAGCGGCTCGACCAACACCGCCGTGATCCTCGGCATTGGCCGCACCGGACGGCTGGTGACGAGTGCCGCGTTGATCCTGTTCCTGGCCTTCGTCTCGATGGCCTCCGGGCCGGAGACCGACATCAAGGTCTTCGCCACCGGCCTGGCCGCGGGCATCCTGCTCGACGCGACGGTGATCCGGGCCCTGCTCGTGCCCGCGGTGGTCTCGCTGTTCGGTCACTGGAACTGGTGGTTGCCCGAGCGCCCCGCCCGGCTGCTCCGCGTGGAGCCGTCCTTGCCGCGACGCGCAGTGGCCGAGGGTGCGCAACCATGACCCGATGGCGCTGCATCCCCTTGCCGAGCATTTCGCGGCCGTCGCGCAGGAATACGAACGCGGGCGGCCAGATTACGAACCGGCCGTCGTCGGTGCGCTGACCGCTGAGCTCGGGGTCAGCCCCGGCGGCCCGATCCTCGACCTGGCGGCGGGCACCGGGAAGCTCACCCGCGCGCTGGTGGGAGGAGGATTTGACGTCACGGCCGTCGAGCCGCAGGCGTCGCTGCGGACGATTCTGGCCGACCGTGTCGGGGCCGAACGCGTCCAGGAGGGGCTGGCCGAGGCGATCCCGCTTCCCGACGACTCGGTCGAGGCGGTCACCGTAGCTGACAGCTTTCACTGGTTCGATCGCCCGCGCGCGCTGCAGGAGATCGGGCGCGTGCTGGGTCCCGGCGGCGGGCTCGCGCTGCTCAACACCCGGCCCGACTGGCGCAGCGCCACCTGGTGCGACGAGTTCGTGCGCCTCCTGGTCGAGGACCGCGTCGAGCATCCCAACTTCGACGGGCGTCCGTGGCGCGAATACGTGCGGGAGGCCGCGGGCTGGGGTGAGCCGTGGGAGATCCGGGTGACCACCTACCCGCTCGCCGATACCGGGCGGCTGCTTGACCAAATGGCCTCGATGAGCTGGATTGCGGCCATGCCCCACGAGCAGCGCGCCGAGCGCCTGGGCCGCGCGCGGGAGTTGCTCGAGTCCGGCCAGACGCCGGAGCGGATGCCGCTCCACGTCGAGATCGGGCTGGCCAGGGTGGAGCCCCGGACCCCCTAACCCGGGGTGGTGTAGGCCCCGCTGATTCCGCCGTCGACCAGGAACTCGGTCGCGTTGACGTAGCTGGATTCGTCGCTGGCCAGAAAGAGCACCGCGTTGGCGATCTCCTCTGCGCGGCCGAAGCGGCCCATGGGCACATGGACCATGCGCCGCGCCGCCTGGACGGGGTCCGACGCGTAGAGCTCACGCAGCAGGGGCGTGTCGATCGGGCCGGGGCAGAGCGCGTTGACCCTCACTCCGCGGCTGGCGAACTCGACCCCCAACTCTCGGGACATGGCGAGCACGCCGCCCTTGGATGCGGTGTAGGCAATCTGCGAAGTGGCCGACCCCATCACGGCGACAAACGAGGCCGTGTTGATGACCGAGCCACCGCCGGACTCGAGCAGGTGCGGGATGCCGTGCTTGCAGCAGAAGAAGACGCTGCGCAGATTGGTCGCCTGCACGCGCTCCCAGACCTCGAGCTCGGTCTCGAGTACCGAGGCGTCCTCAGGCGGAGAGATCCCGGCGTTGTTGAACAGCACATCGATCCGGCCCAGCTCGCCGCGGACGCGGGTGTAGAGCGCCTCGACAGCCGCCTCCTCGGTCAGATCGGCGACCAGCGTGAGCTCGCCGACATCGTGAGCGAGCACGTCCACGCCCACGACGCGCGCGCCCTCGCGAGCGAAGACGCCGGCCGTGGCGCCACCGATGCCGCCGGCCGCGCCGGTGATCACACACACCTTTCCCTGAAGTCTCATGCGGTCGCGTAGAAGATCGACTTGACCTCGGTGTAGGCATCCAGCTTGAGCACCACGGTGTTCCTCGCCGTCAGGGCTGGCCCGAGCTTCCAGCCGGCGATCACCAGCGGGAAGTTCCAGGGCACGATCAGCCCAACGACTCCGAGGGGCTCGCGGACCGTGAAGGCCTGACCGCCGCTGACCGGGATTGAACCGCCCAGCAGCCGTTCGGGCGCTCCCGCGTAGTGGCCGAGCGTCTCGGCCACCATGTCCATCTCGCCGCGGGCGTCCCCGATTGGCTTACCGGCATTGCGGGCCTCGATGACGGCCAGCCCCTCGCGGTGCTCGGCCACGGCGTCGGCCACCCGGCGCAGGAGCCGCGCACGGTCCGCGGGGGCCAGCGCCCGCCACGCGGGATACGCCGCCTTGGCCCGGGCCACGGCTGCGTCCACGTCAGCGATATCAGCGTGCGGCACCGCCTTGAGCACCGCCTCCGTAGCGGGCTCGAGGACCTCCAATGTGGCGGCGCTCACCGCCCGGACCTACATGCGTCAAGCAAGCCGGGGCTCCGCCTCGAGGTTCTTGATCGTCACCCCGTCGTCGGCGAACTCGATCGTGCGCACCGGTCCCGTGAAGCTGCGCCGCGCTGAGACCAGGTACCAGATGGTCACGATCAGCATTAACCCGATGGTCACGATCGGGGCGTAGTTGACCGAGCTCCAGCTGAAGCCCGACTTGAAGTACACCCCGGCCGGCGAGACGGGCAGGCAGAAGATCACCACGCACAGCGCGACCCAGATGAAGGCGATCGGGTTGATCCACCGGTAGTGGCGTCCCAGCGTCCACGGACCGGGCGCAAATTTCTCCTTCAGCCGCCAGCGCAGGAACACCGGGATCGTGTAGGCGATGTAGAGGCCGATGACCGAGATCGAGGTCACGGCGAAGAAGGCCACTGGATACCCAACCGAGTTGGGGAAGTAGGCCGGAATGGTCACGATGAGGGCGAACAGGCAAACGAACATCACGGCGAAGGTTGGCGTGCCGTTGCTGCCCAGCCGCCGCCACAGGCTGTGGCCGGGGATGGCCCCGTCGCGGGAGAAGGCGAAGGTCATGCGCGAGGCGCTGGTCACGCAGGCCATGCCGCAGAACAGCTGGCCGATGGTCGAGATCAGAATTACCGCCTTGGCCGCCGACGAGCTCAGCGCGCTGGAGAGGATGGCCAGAGCCGGGAAGCCGGCAACGCTGATCTTGCTGATGTCCTTCTGCTGTACGGCGAAGGTCAGGGCCAGGAGCAGTATCCAGCCGATCACCGCCGAGTAGAAAACCGAGCGCCATACGCCGCGGGCGGCTGCCATCGAGGCCCCGTGGGTCTCTTCGGACACGTGGGCTGAGGCGTCATACCCGGTGATCGTGTACATGGTCAGTAGGAACCCGAGCGGCAGCACGTAGAACCAGTACATATTCCTGCTGAAGCCGCCGAAGCTGCGATGCGTGAACACGTAGGAGATGCTCGCGTGGTGGGCAGGCACCGCCACGAGCAGGATCACGATCACCGCCACACCGGACACGTGCCACCAGACGGAGACGCCGTTAAAGATCGAGACCAGGTGCCCGGAGAAGACATTGATCAGCCCGTGGAGGAGCAGGATGAGTGCGAACAGCGCGAACACCACGTGCGCGTCGTAGTGCACGTTGGCGGAGGCGAAGTTGAAGACGAGGTTCACGTTGTAGAGACCAAGCAGGTACTGCAAGAAGCTGGCCGCCGCGTAATCGACTGAGGCCACCACCGCGACCAAGCCGATCAGGTTGAACCAGCCCGTGAACCAGCCCCATCCGGCTCCACCCAGGCGCGAGGCCCAGTAGTAGATACCGCCGGCGGTGGGGAAGGCCGAGGCCAGCTCGGACATCGACACCGCCACGCACAGGATGAGCAGGCTGATGACCGGCCAGCCGATCGAGATCGCCACCGGGCCACCGTTGTTGAACGCTTGGCCATAGCTGGTGAAGCAGCCGGCCAGCACGGAGATGATGGAGAACGAGATGGCGAAGTTGGAGAAGCTGCTCCAGCCTCGTTTGAGCTCCTGCTTGTAGCCGAGCTCGGCCAGCCGTTGTTCGTCCGTGGTCAACGACTCAGTGGTCATTCGGTGGTCCCTCCTGAAAAAGGTCTGGCTATCGAGCCTTCAGTGCGCGCAAACATATTTCGGCTGCCGGATGGCGTCAAGTGCCACTTGGCCTATTGGCCCTATCCGCGTGGTCAGCGTTCAATCCCGCGGCAGCAGCCCGGCCAGGATGTGCTCGGTCCCGCGCAGGTGTTCAGCCATCTCGCGGGCGGCTCCGGCCTCGTCACCGCGCCGGACCGCCGCGAGCAGCCGGCGGTGCTGCGCGTTTGAGGAGGCGATCACCTCCGGGGGGTGAGCGATGAAGGCGATGAGCCCGCTGATCACGCCCTGGGTCTCGGTCATGGCCGTGACCAGGCGCCCGCTTCCGGTGGCCTCGGCCAATCCCACGTGCAGACGGATGTCGGCCTGGCGCTGCGCGGGAAAATCGTCCAACAAATCGTCGATCTCCACCACGATGCGATCCAGGGCGTCGACCAGTTCGGGCTGGGCGCGTTCGGCGGCGAGCACCGCGACACCCACCTCGATGGCCATGCGCTCGTCGCACACCTCCCGCCAATGAGCCAGCACTTCGGGGGACGCAGGCGGGGTGGGGGGTGGTGGATCAGCCACGAAGGTGCCGCCGCCCCGGCCGCGCAGCGCGTGCAGGTGACCGCTCTGGCCCAAGGCGAGCAGCGCCTGGCGCAGGGTCGAGCGAGCGATGCCGAGCATTGCGCACAGCTCCCGCTCAGCGGGCAGGCGGGCCCCGGGGGGAAGCAGGCCGAGTTTGATCGCTGTGCCCAGACGTTCCACCGTCTCCTCGAAGGCGGTCTGCGAGCGCACGGGGGCGAACACGGCGTCTAACGAGCTGGCCGGCTCTGACCGGGAGCCGGACGCCCGGCCCCTCACAGCCGCTCAAACCCCCGGAAGCGCTCCCAGTCGGTGACCGCCGAATCGAAGGCGGCCAGTTCCACATCCGCCGCGTGGACGTAGTGATTGACCACCTCCTCGCCAAATGCGCTGCGGGCCACGGCGCTATCCGCGAACAGGTCGCGAGCCTCGCGCAGCGTGGTCGGCAACCGCGGTTTGTCGGCGGCCAGATAGGCGTTGCCGATGTAGGGGGGCTCCAGCTCGAGCTCGTTCTCCACCCCGTAGAGCCCGGCGGCGATCAGCGCGCTGAGGGCCAGATACGGGTTCAGGTCAGAACCGCCGGCGCGGTTCTCGAACCGCTTGGCCGGCCCGTGGCCGACCACCCGTAGCGCGCAGGTCCGGTTGTCGTCGGCCCAGGCCACCGCGGTGGGGGCAAACGAGCCCTCGACGTAGCGCTTGTAGGAGTTGACGTTGGGGGCCTGGAGCAGCGTCAGCTCGCGCAGACAACTCAGCTGGCCGGCCAGAAACGATCGGAACAAACCGTCATCGCGGGCGAACAGCATGCCCTCGTCATCCGCCAGCGAGAAGTGGATGTGGCACGAGCTGCCCTCGCGCTCGTTGAACTTGGCCATGAAGCTGATCGCCATGCCCTCCTGGGCAGCGATCTCCTTGGCGGCGTTCTTGTAGATCGAGTGCTCGTCGGCGGTGCGCAGGGCGTCGGCGAACCGGAAGTTGATCTCGTGCTGGCCAAGGTTGCATTCGCCCTTGGAGTTCTCGACCTCAAGACCGGTCGCCTCCATGCAGTTGCGGATGCGGCGGATCAGTGGCTCCACCCGGGCCGTGCCCAGCAGCGAGTAGTCGACGTTGTAGAGATTGGCCGGCTCAAGATCGCGGTAGGCCTTGCGCCACGCGTCCTCGTAGGTGTCGCGGAAGACCAGCAGCTCGAGCTCGGTGCTGGCGTTGGCGCTCCAGCCGCGCTCGGCCAGCCGGTCGAGCTGGCGACGCAGAATCTGGCGGGGCGAGGCCGCGACTTCGCTCCCGTCCTCCCAGACCAGATCACACAGGCACATCGCCGTCCCCGCCTGCCAGGTGACGGGGCGCAGAGTCGCGAGGTCGGGCCGCATGGAGAAATCGCCGTAGCCGCGCTCCCAGGAGGCCATCTCGTAGCCGTCGACGGGCGTCATGTCGACGTCAACCGCCAGTAGGTAATTACACCCCTCGGCCCCGTTCTCGGCCGCCTCCTCGAGGAAATGGCGGGCGGTCAGGCGCTTACCCTGCAGGCGCCCCTGCATGTCGGTGAGGGCGAGCAGGACGGTGTCGACCTCGCCGGCCTGGACCTGGGTGCGCAGGTCCTCCAGATTCATCGCCGCGGTGGGGCCAGGCTCGACTCGAACTGCACGCGGCGAAGGTATAGGAACCGCGCCTTAAACGCTAGGGTCCGCTTCCGATGGCCGATCTGGGGGAGATCGTGGGACTGGTCGAGCGGGCCTTGGGCCCGGCCGAAAGCGAACCCGTTCGCCTGGCCGGTGGGATCACCAACCGAAACTTCCGCATTCGCTTCGGGGGCCGTGACTGTGTGCTGCGCGTGACCGGCAAGGACACCGAGCTCCTGGGCATCGACCGGGTCTCTGAGCGGGCGGCCGCCGATCAGGCGGCGGCGCTGAACATCGGTCCGGCCGTGCTGGGTGCGGGACCCGGCTACCTGGTCACCGAGTACGTCGATTGCGCAGCGGCCACCCCGGCCGTCCTGCGCGCCGCGCCCGAGGCGGTCGCGGAGGCCCTGCGGGCCTTCCACGATTCGAGCCTGCGGCTGGCCAACCGCTTCTGGGTGCCTGAGCTCCTGGACAAGTACGCGAGGATCATCCGGGATCGCGGTCAGAGCCCGCCCGCCCAGTACGCCCTGGCCCAGTCCCTGGCCAAGCGCATTGCCGCGGTGCTGCCGCTGCGCGATGCCGTGCCCTGCCACGATGACCTGCTGGCCGCCAACGTGCTCGTGCCGAGCGACTCGGCGGATCAAGTCATGCTGGTCGATTGGGAGTACGCCGGCATGGGCCACCGCCTGTTCGATCTCGGCAACCTGGCCGTCAACAACGAGTTCGACGCCGCCGACGAGGACCGGCTGCTGAGCGCCTACTACGGTGACGAGTCGGGCCTGGGACGGCGCAGTGCGCTGGCCCTGATGCGGATCATGTCCGACGCTCGGGAGGCGGCCTGGGGTGTGGTCCAGTCGACCATCTCGGACCTGCGCTTCGACTTCACCAGCTACGGCGGACGTCACTTTGCCCGGCTGGAGCAGGCCACCTCGGACTCACGGTTCGAAACCTGGCTGGCTGATGCCGCGGGCTCGTAACCTTCCCGCCCGCGCTCGGGTGCTGATCATCGGCGGCGGGGTCGGGGGCGCCTCGATCGCCTTTCATCTCGCCGAGCGCGGTGAGCGCGACGTCGTCCTGCTCGACCGCAACGAGCTGACCAGCGGGTCCACCTTTCACTCCGCGGGGCTGGTCGGGCAGCTGCGCGGGAGCGTCTCGCTTACCCGGATGATGATGGACTCGGTGGAGCTCTATCGGCGGCTCGACTGCGGCTGGGTCGAGTGCGGCGGGATCCGTCTGGCCTGTACCGAGGAGCGAGAACAGGAGGTGCTGCGCCAGGTCGCCTGGTCGCGGACCTTCGGGCTGCCGCTGGAGTTGATCGGACCCGAGGAGGCGCGCGAGCTGTTCCCGCTGATGGTCACCGACGGCGTGCGGTGCGCTTCCTACCTGCCCACCGATGGCTATCTGGATCCCTCCCTGCTCACCTACGCACTGGTCGAGGGTGCTCGCCAGGGTGGCTGTCAGGTTTTCACCCACACTCGCGTTGAGGAGATCCTCGTGCGTGACGGGCGCGTGCGGGGTGTGCGTACGCAGTGGGGCGAGATCGAGGCCGAGGTGGTGGTCAACGCCGGCGGGATGTACGCCGCGGAGATCGGTCGCCTGGCCGGCGTACGCGTTCCGGTCATTCCCTTCGCCCATGAATACCTGGTCACCCAGCCATTTCGCGACCGCGGGGTGGGCGGGGAGATGGTCCATCTGCCCACTCTGCGCGACCCCGACCTGCTGATCTACTACCGCGAGGAGGGGGGCGGCCTCATCATGGGTGGCTACGAGCGCCAGAGCGCGCCGTGGTCACTGGACGAGCACCTCGTCGACCGCATACCGGCCGACTTCAACGGTCGCCTGCTCGAGGAGGACTGGCCGCGCTTTGAGGAGATCGCCGCCAATTCGTCGCGCCGCGTTCCGGTCATGGAGGAGGTCAAGGTCACGCGTCTCATCAACGGGCCGGAGGGCTTCACGCCCGACAACGAGTTCTGCCTGGGCGAGACCGAGGTCCGTGGCTTCTTCGTCGTCGCCGGCTTCTGTGCTCATGGATTGGCCGGGGCCGGCGGGGTGGGCAAGCTGATGGCCGACTGGATCCTGACCGGAGAACCCGGCCTCGACGTGTGGGCGATGGACATCCGGCGCTTCGGCGCGCGGGGGTCCCACTTCGTCTCGCCGCATTACACGCTGGCCCGGGCTCGCGAGGTCTATGAGACCTACTACGACATCAAGTACCCCGGCCACGAGCGCCAGGCCGGACGGCCGCTGCGGCTCTCGAGCGCCTACGGCTGGCATCGGCAGCACCGGGCCGCGTTCGGTGAGAAGTCGGGCTGGGAGCGCGTCAACTGGTACGAGGAGAACGCGGCCGCGGGCGACGAGAGCCTGCGCCCGCAGGGCTGGGCGGGCATGCACTGGTCGCCGGCCATCGGGGCCGAGGCCAAGGCCACCCGCGAGCGCGCGGGCCTGTTCGATGAGTCCTCGTTCGCCAAGCTCGAATTGAGCGGTCCGGGAGCTGCGGAGTTGCTTGAGCGGCTGTGCGACAACCGGGTGACCCGCGAGGTGGGACGGATCACCTACACCCAGATGCTCAACCGCCGCGGTGGGATCGAGTGCGATTTCACCGTGACGCGGGTGGCGCCGGAGCTGTTCTCGATCGTCACCGGCACCGCCTTCGGGCAGCACGACGCGGGCTGGATTCGCAGTCATCTGCCCGACGATGGCTCGGTCGTCCTCACCGATGTCACCTCGCGGTGGGCCTGCTTCGCGCTGTGGGGGCCGCGAGCCGGGGACATCCTGGCTCCGCTGACCCCCGATCCGCTCGACTTCGGCTACATGACGATGCGCGATCTGGCCGTCGGCGACGTGCCGGTGCGGGCGCTGCGCGTCACGTTCGTCGGTGAGCGCGGGTGGGAGCTCTACTGCCCGACTGAATACGGCGCCGGGCTGTGGGCGGCGCTGTGGGAGGCCGGCCAACCTCATGGGCTGATGGCCGGCGGCTACAGGGCCATCGACGCGCTGCGGCTGGAGAAGGGCTACCGGGTATGGGCCGCCGACATCACTCCCGATGACTCCCCGCTGGAGGCCGGGCTCGAGTTCAGCGTGCGCCGCGACAAATCCTTCATCGGCTCAGATGCTCTGACCGAGCCCCAGCGCCGGCTGCGCTGCGTGGTCCTCGACGATCCCCGCTCGGTGGCGCTCGGCAACGAGCCCGTCCGCGTGGCTGATGAAATTTGCGGGCGGGTCACCAGTGGCGGTTACGGATATGCCGTGGAGCGCTCGATCGCCTACGCCTACCTACCCGCCGAGGTGTCGGAAGACGAGTCGGTGGAGGTGAACATCTTCGGCCGCTGGGTGCCCGGACGGGTGACTGCCGAGCCCCTGTATGACCCGGCTGGCGAGCGTCTGCGCGCCGCCGCCTGAGAGGCACGGTGGGCCTGCGCCCTGGTCCAGATTTCGGGTGACAAGTCGCGGTGATGGGGGTAGGATGCCCACCTCGTGACTTGGGGATTCATCTGGCTCATGCTCGCCCTGAAGTTGCCCTTGGCGGCGTTGATCTACATCGTCTGGTGGGCGATCAAGCAGGAGCCTGAGGACACCCCCACCGACGATGACGGCGGCATCAAGCGCCACCATCGTCCCCATCCGCCGCAGCCGTTCCCGCGCCGCCCGCGCCGCGGTCCCCATGGCGATCCCGCCCCGCATCCCCCTGCCCGGGTGCGCACCACCCGCGCCCGCGCCCGCACCCTCGGTCACTGAGCCGGCGGCTGAGTTCTGGCCTCGGCGCACGGGCTCGGCGCACGGGGTCGGCGCACGGGGTCGGCGCGGTCCGGGCGCCTGACCTCCGCCTTCGCTGGCAGACTAGTGTCGCAATGAGTGGCTCGAACGCCTCGGCGGTCCTCTCCGACGGCACCATCACGCGGTTCGTCGAGGAGGGTCGGATCTCGATCGATCCTTGGGATCCGGGCCTGGTTCAGCCGGCCAGCGTCGATCTACGGCTCGGTGACTCCTTCCGGGTCTTTCACAACCACCGCACCTCGGCCATCGACCTGCGCTGCCCGCCCGAGAACCTGACCGAGGAGGTCGTGGTTCCCGAGGGCGAGTCGTTCGTGATCCACCCCGGGGAATTCTGCCTGGGGCGCACCCTCGAATGGGTCGAGCTGGGCGATGACATCGTGGCCCGAATCGAGGGCAAGTCGAGCCTCG
Source organism: Solirubrobacteraceae bacterium (assembly GCA_039922645.1). Lineage (GTDB taxonomy): Bacteria > Actinomycetota > Thermoleophilia > Solirubrobacterales > Solirubrobacteraceae > Palsa-465. The sequence goes on from JBDTEE010000053.1 coordinate 12,727, forward strand.
GTCGCCTAGGGCTGATCGTGCACGCCACGGCCGGCTTCTGCGATCCGGGCTGGAAGGGCACGCTCACGCTCGAGCTCAACAACCTGACCCGGGTCCCGATCAAGCTCTACCCGGGGCTCGAGATCGCCCAGCTTTCGTTCATGATGCTCGACCGCCCCGCCCTGCGGCCCTACGGCAGCCCGGACCTGGGCAGTCATTATCAGGGGCAGCGGGCCGCCACCGCCAGCCGGTACGGAGCGGGCCGTCGCCAGGAGGACCAAACGGTGCCCGACGCGACCGAAATCAGGTAGGGTCGCGGCCCATGTTGAGCCTCATCTTCGCTGCCGCTGAGCCCTCGAAGGTGCCCTTCTACATCGCCGGCTCGGTCCTCGCCATTTGGGCAGTGGCGCTGGCGGGCCTGGGGCTGACCCATCCGGCCTTCCCGGGCGGGCAGCGCGGCGCGCGGGGAGTGATCACGATCAGTGCGGTGCTGATCGTGATCACCATCCTGGCCGCCATCTTCACCGATCCCTAGACGAGCCCCGCGAGTCCGGTCTCGCGTCTGGGCTGCCGGTGGGGACCCCGGCGGAGCGCTGCACGGCAAAACGAACCATATGGACGCTTTCCCGTGCAGCGTGAGCCGGAGGCGCCGGTAACAGCGGGCCGCAGCGGTCCGGGCCGGGCCGGGCGTACCCCGCCAACTCCTCGGGTAATACAGTCCTTAGTGGGTCTCGTGCTCGCCTGAGACGGGGCACCGCGGCCCGCCCGCCCACTGTGCTTGCGAAGGAGTGCCTTTGACGACTGAGACTCAGCAAACATCGGATGGGGGCGGCGTAGCCACGTCGGGTGACAGCCTCACCGTCACCGATAACCGGACCGGTAAGCAGTACGAGATCCCGATCGAGGACAACACGATCCGGGCCACCGAGCTGCGAAAGATCAAGACCCATGAGGACGACTTCGGCCTCATGACCTACGACCCGGCCTTTATGGCCACGGCGTCCTGCCGTTCGGCCATCACCTTCATCGACGGGGAGAAGGGCGTTCTCGAGTATCGCGGCTACCCGATCGAGCAGCTGGCGGAGAAGTCCAGCTACCTCGAGGTGGCCTACCTGCTCATCCACGGTGAGCTGCCCGACAAGAAGCAGCTCGAGGATTGGGATCAGGAGATCACGATCCACACGTTCGTGCACGAGAACATCAAGGAGTTCATGCAGGGCTTCCGTTACGACGCCCACCCGATGGGCATGCTCCTGGCCTCGACCGGGGCGCTTTCGACCTTCTATCCAGAGGCCGTAGCGATCAAGGACGAGGAGGTGCGCTACCTGCAAATCATCCGCCTGCTGGCCAAGATGCCGACGCTGGCGGCGTTCGCCTACCGCCACAACCGCGGGATGCCCTACGTCTATCCGGACAACGACCTCAGCTACCCGGGCAACTTCCTCTCGATGATCTACAAGGTGGCGGAGCTCAAGTACGAGGCCGACCCCCGTCTGGAGCGTGCGCTCGACGTGCTCTTCATCCTGCATGCCGACCACGAGCAGAACTGCTCCACCAGTGCCGTGCGCGGCGTCGGCTCTTCCCAGGTCGACCCCTACTCGGCCGTCGCCGCCGGCGTCGCCGCGCTCTACGGACCGCTGCACGGCGGCGCCAACGAGGCGGTGCTGCGCATGCTGCGCCGGATCGAGCGCAAGGAGAACATCGCCGACTTCATGCAGGGCGTGAAGGACGGCAATGAGAAGCTCATGGGCTTCGGCCACCGCGTGTACAAGAACTTCGACCCGCGGGCCAAGATCATCAAGAAGGCGGTCGAGGACGTCTTCGAGGTCACGGGCAAGAACCCGCTGCTCGAGATCGCCACCGAGGTGGAGAAGATCGCCCTCGAGGACGATTACTTCGTCTCGCGCAAGCTCTATCCCAACGTCGACTTCTATTCCGGCCTGATCTACGAGGCGCTGGGTATGCCGGTGGAGATGTTCCCGGTGCTGTTCGCCATCGGCCGGACCAGCGGCTGGATCGCCCAGTGGCTGGAGATGATCGACGACTCGGAGCAGAAGATCGCCCGCCCGCGGCAGATCTACACGGGCGCGCGTGGACGGGATTACGTTGCCTTGGAGGAGCGCTCCTAGCGCCCCCACGGTCTCGGCCCGGCCGCTTCGGCGGTCGGCTGGGGCCTGGCTGCGCCTTGGGGGGTGTGACGCGAGGCACAGTACGAACTTACGTTCGGTTTTACTGTGAACGTGTGTCGCTCTACGTTCTCAACGATCATCGAGTGGTCGACATCCGGTCAATACGCCCGAATGACAGCCACCGTCTGCAGGCCTATCACCTGGGTCTGTCTGACGAGTCGCGCTATCGCCGCTTCCTGAGCATGAAGCCTCGGCTCAGCGCGGCCGACGCCCAGTATCTGGTTGACATCGATGGCTCTGACCATTTCGCGCTGGTTGCCACTTCCCCGGAGGGGAGCCAGGGGGCGGGGTCGATCGTCGCCGTGGCGCGCTTCATCCGTCTCGCCGCGAGCCGCGACACGGCCGAGTTCGCGATCGTCGTCGGCGATGAGTTCCACCGTCAGGGTCTGGCCGGCGAGCTGATGGATCGGCTGGCCGTGGCGGCACGTGAGCGGGGCATTCAGCGCTTCCGGGCCGCGATGCTGGCCGACAACGTGGCCATCCGCCGGATCATGCAGCACCTGGCCGCCGGGCCACTGCGCGTTCTCGAGCGCGGCGCCGTGATCGAGCTCGAGATCGAGCTCGGCGACGAGATCCGCGCCCTTGCCGCCTGAGCCCGGGCAACCACCCGGGCTCCTGGCATGATCCGCGCGTGAGTGCGCGCTGGAAGCTGACCGTCCGCTCTGGCCCCCGGGTGGAGCGCGCCGCCTTCCCCCAGTTGCCCGACGCGCTGGCCAGCCTGGAGGAGCGAGCCCGCGAGCTGGCCGAGACAGCCCCGCGCCGGGCGCTGGATACCAAGGTCAAGCGCTTCGAGCCGGAGCAGCAGGTCGTGGCCCGGCTCGAGCTCTCCGGCCCGCAACGGCTGGTGGCCTCGGTGCGGGCCGGCGTCGACGTGCGCGGAGACGGCTCGGTCGAGGCCTATCGCGGACGGGTTCGCCGTCGGCCGATCACGCCCGAGCGGGACGAGACGCCGTACGCGGCTCTAGCCCGCGAGCTCACCTGATCGCCGACGGGCGCGGCGACTAGAGGACGAGCGTGGCCCCGTGGCGACGCAGCCAGCCACTCTGGGCGCGGTAGTCCGGGCAGTGGCTGGCCAGCAGCGACCAGAAGCGCGGGGAGTGATCCATAATCTCCAGGTGGCACACCTCGTGCCAGATCACGTAGTCGAGCACCGGCTCGGGGCCCAGGAGCAGACGCCAGTTGAAGCTCATCGTGCCGGTCTTCGAGCAGCTGGCCCAGCGGGTGCGCTGGCCACGAATGCTCAGGCGCTCATACGAGGACCCGGCTTGCGCGCAGGCCTCGTCCAGGCGGGGGGCTATCTCATTTTGGGCGGCGCGGCGGTACCAGCGCTCGAGCGCCGGTCCGCGCTCGGGGCCGCTGGGGGTCAGCAGCACCTCCCCGCGGCGGTGCACGCGGGTACGGCCCGGCTCGGGCCGCAGGAGAAGGCGGGTGTCCAGGTAAGGCACCGTGTTGCCGCGCGCGGCCACCGTCG
>JBDTEE010000054.1:0-7944 GCA_039922645.1 Solirubrobacteraceae bacterium
GCCGGAATTCGCCCGCTGATCCTTCTCAACGTCAATGACACCATCCCCGGCCCCTCGACGACCTTCACCGCCACCGTCACCCAACCCGCGGTGGCCGGGGCCACATCGATCCAAGTCGATCCGACCACGGCGACGCAACTTGTGCCCGGGCTGTCGGGCTTCAATTTCCCCAGCGGACCCTCCGCGGGGGCGTCGTTCATCGCCACCTCTGTGTCGTCGTCCGGGCTGGTTCAGCTCTCCCAGCCGCTGCCGGCCGCGATCTCGGCGGGCACCTATCCCGGAATGACCCTTCGCTACCAGCCCTTTGCGCCTCCGTTCACCATGACCGGCGCCGCCAACCCGGCCTTTCAGCAGACGCTGAGTGGCTGGCTTCTCTACGTCAAAGCTGTGACGGCCGAAGCGACGAAGGTGCTCGGTAACGACAACTTCGATGTTGAGGTCTGGAACGAGCTCAACTTCGGCTCAAATTTCCTCTCCGCGGCCAACTACTACAACCCCGTCCCGGCGTCACTCCAAGGAGCGGGCAGCGTCACCAATCAACTGCTGGCCAGCACGGTCCAATGGATCCGCAACCCGGCCAACCAGCTTCCCGACGTGGGCATCGGGGACGGATTCGCCAACCAGACCCCGTTCGTCTCCAGTTCGACGGTCCCGGCCGGAGTAACCGCCATCGACAAGCACCCCTATCACGAGCAGCCCTACCAGTTCCCCCAGGCCCAGACGTTCAACGGCGTCCGCCCAGTCAACGCCGAGGGCGTTCCCGAAGGGAACGATGTGTCGGGAAGCTGGCACGACAGTGATATTCCCTCTTACATGTCCTACTTCCCCGAATACACGCTCAGTGGGATCCAGACGGAGTTCATGGAGCGTGATCTGTCCCCGATCCCGTCCACCTTCAACGGCGCGACCCACGGGCGATACCAAAAGCCGGCCGGTACGACCACGCCGCCGCACACGTGGATCACCGAGACGAACATCGATACCACCGACGCGACTGGGATGACCACGGCCGACAAGTGGCATATGCAGGCCAAGGCTACGCTCCGTTCGCTGGCGGCATTCGTCAACAAGGGCGTGTCGGCGCTCTACTTCTATGCCGTCGGCGATAACAGCTGGTCGATGGTCGATCCCACGGTGCCAGGTGGCGGAGCGACGATGCAGGCCGTCAAGAGCTTCATGGCGCCCTTCGCCGGACCGGCCACGTTCTCAACTCCGCGCTCGCTCTCCCTCACGCAGATCGCCGACCAAGGTAACTGGGTCCAGTTCCCCGGCGACGGCACTGCGGCTCATCCGCCGCTCTACAACCGCGACGTTGTCGCGTTCTTCCCCTTCCAGGTCAACAACACCAAGTTCGTGGTCCCCACCTACGTGATGACGCGCAACCTGGACCAGCTCTACAACCCGTCCGCGCCGAGCACCGACGTCACCCGCTACGACCTGTCGCCGGAGAATTACCGCCTCACGGTCGGCGGCCTGAACACGGCGTATCTGAGCGTCACGGCGACCGATCCCCTCACCGGAAGCTCGGTCCCCGTCTCGGTTACGGTGACGTCACCCACGACCGCGCAGCTTCAGGTTCCGTTGACCGACTATCCCCGTCTGCTGGTCATAAACGACGCGTAGCGCTGCTGGGCCCTCCGGGGACCGTTGAGGGCGAATGGCGGACAATCAGATTGACGAGTCCCTCAGCCCCCGACCGCGGAGGACAGACATGACCCGGAAGGCCGATTTCAACGCCGAGGAGTGGGCCACCATCGTTGACGCGCCCCTCTACGCCGCCATGCGCGTGATCAGCGCCGACCGTGGCGGAACGCTGCGTGAGAGCCTGGCCCTGGGTCGGGCCTATCAGGAGGCCCGTCAGCGCCACGGCCAGAGCGAGCTCCTCGACGAGCTGATCAAGTCACCGCCGGCGATCGACCCTGACCGGGTCCGGGAGGCGGGCGGCAACATCGCCGCAGTCGCCCCCGAGCGGCTGCGCGAGGCAATCGCCATCCTCGAGGCAAACGCGACATCTCAAGAGATCGACGCCTACAAACGCTTTGTCATGACCGTCGCCCAGACGGTGGCCAGCGCGCATAAGGAGGGCGGTTTCCTCGGCCTCGGCGGCAAGCAGATCAGTGAGGCTGAGGATCACGCACTGGACGACATCTCAAACGCCCTCGGCTCGCCGCCGACCAGCTAAGCCAGCGCGCGACCTTGCTCACCCCCGCGGCGAAGATCCGCGGGTGGGCGGGCCGGCAGGGCGGCGTTGCTACCGTTGGGAGCGGCGATTGCCCTTCCGCAAAATCGGTCCTGGCAAGAGCGTTTCACGAGCCTGGAGCGACGTGGTCAGAACGGTCGCCGCTCGAGCCAGAGCCTTCCACACAACGCCTACAAAGGCGATGAGATGGGGTACACGAACGGCCCGCACTCTGGCTCGAGCCTCAATGCGCCAGGCAGTCACAGGCGGACGGCTCGCGACCGAAGGAAGGCTGAGGTCAGGCGAGCGCTGTGGGAACGGGAGATGCGGCGTCTGCGTCTGATCACGTGGGTCCTGGCCGTCGTCCTGCTCGCGCTCATTGCCCACAGTCTCATCGTGGGGCTCACCGTCGCCGCCGAGCTGAGTGGCCCGGTCGTCGCCGCCCTGCTCCTCGCCGCGGTGCTCCTGACCCGCCAGGGACGCCGGATCGAACCCCACATCTCCGGCAACGCCAAGCGCGATCCGCGCTAGCTCCCCAATCTCCTGATTTCTAAAGGAATCGGGAGGGTTTGTCGAAGCTATGAGAGTGCGCGATGAGCTCTTGACGATCCCCGCGGGCACTGGTCAGCTCGACACCGTCTTGGAGCGCATGTCGGTCGGTTTTGCCGCCACCGATCCGGATCTGCCCGTGGGCTTGCGCATCGTGCAGGGCTATCACCTTGGTCGCCCCGCTCCTCTGAGCTGAGCGGCGGGCCACCCCTGCGACCGGGGGCGTGGACGGGCGCCGATCCGGGTAGCCGTTCTAAGGATGAGCACCACAACCACTGAGATCCTCGCCCTCGATGTCCCCTGTGACAGCGACGCGCCCGGGGTCGTGCGCGCCGCCTTCGGGCGCCTGGATTCGCTCGGAACCGCGATCGGCGACGTCAAACTCCTCAGCAGTGAGCTGGTGACCAATGCGGTCCTGCATTCAGGCTGCCTGGGGAACCACACACTGGCTGTCCGAGCCACACGAACTGAAGATCGCATGACCATCTCCGTCCATGACCCGGGTCTGTCGGGCCAGTATGCTGTGCCGCGTGCGGCCGGCGAGCGCGGTGGATGGGGTCTCTCCGTGGTGGTGGCGAGGCTCGCCGCCCGGTGGGGTTCCCAGCGCAATGGGGGCTATCGGGTTTGGGCTGAGCTCCAAGTGGCCTAGTCACTATCGCCACCGCACCGCGTCAACCAGTTGCCGTCCCCGGCGGGGCGGCGGAAAGCGAACCAGACCATGGCCAAGAAAAAGGAACGGGATCTCATCGACACCCTCAGAGCGAGCGGACTCCGCAAGAAGGTGGCGGAGACCCTGGCCGGTGCATCCAAGTCCAAGCCCACGGGGAAGGCGACCAAGGCCGTCGATGAATCACTGAAGAGGTTGCGCGGGGTGAGCTCGATTCTCGAGCGCCGAGCCGAGGATGCGCGACGGAGCGAGCCCAGCAAGAAGGCCGCCCGTACCCGCAAACGCAATGCGACCAACCGCAGCGAAGCGGCCAAGCGTGCCGCCAAGACCCGGGCGAAGGGCCGCTAGGCCAGACACTGCCGGGAGCTCCCGAACCTGGGCCGTCCCAGCGCCTGGAGCTCGGGCACGAACGTTTGCCGTTAGGCCCACTGGGTCACGTTTTCTTCGACATCCTTGGGGTGATGGAAGAAAGCGTCGAAAATCGATCGTTAGATCCAGCACGTCTCGTGGCGTCGCGGAAAGTCGGCGCGAGTCGACCCACCTCCGGTGAGGATGCCGGGGCGGGACTAGTAGCCGCTGCCGTATCCCCCGCCGCCGGAGCTGCTCTTGCTCGCAGAGCTGCCGGAGCCGGACGAGCTCTTGGCGGTGATGGCCGTGCCCGAGGGAGCGACCAGCCACCACTTGGCGCCAAAGCCGTTGTTGCCCTCACCGTGGTCAGCACCCGGCCCCTTGTCCTCGAGGAAGTAGTAGAGCGGATGCCCCTTGTAGGTGACCTGCTTGCCTCCGTCCGAGCGCGTGATCGTGCCCAGGTCCGTGGCGCTCGCGCCACCCGAGACCGTTGGGGTGCCCGTCGTGAGCAGCGGCGGCCAGAACTTGGCGCACTGACCGGAGCAGTTGGACCTACCCCCGGTGTCAGCCACCCAGAGATAGAGTGCCCGTCCCGAGGCACCGGTCAGATACGTCCCCGCCGATCCCTTTGCGGTGCTGATGGCCACCGGCCCGCCCGATGCGGACGCGGGGGTCGAGGAGGGCGCCGCGGCGGCCGCCGAGCTCGATGTGCTGCTGCTGCCGCACCCGGCGATCACGATTGCCGTCACCGCCAGCAGCGCGGCCAGACTGCCCAAACGGGCCCTGCTGCTCATTGAAGTGGCCATCATCACTGCTCCCAACTCGTAATTTGCCTGATCACGAGCCAAGACCCCGGCGCACCCCAAATCCTTCCCGGCCGCGCAACCGTGTCCGCGGGGAGCCCGGTGGCGAACGTGCTCAGTTACAGAGCGCGCAGCGCCCGATGCTGCAGGAGCAGGCGCGAAGGATCGGCGCGCCCCGCTGCGGTCGCCATAGCCGTACCCAGTGGAGCGCGGCCGGCTCCACGTGGTCATCGGCACCGCCAGGCCAGCAAGCGGCATTGATCGAGGCAACCAAACCATGCCGCTGGCCGGGATCGGCATCAGACAGCACCCTGAGGTGCTCGCGGAGTTCTTCGGGATCCATGGGGACGTGCGCGCGGGCCGGGGTCGGTGCACGCGCAACCCATCTCTACCCGATCTGCCGGACGGGTCAACTCGTCGCCGTTGGCGCGTCGTTTTGCGGCTGGTTGCGGCCGAAGGGCGCCCCACGCCTGGCCGCGGAGCGCCAATCGTGTCGAGCGTCGATCAGGCCTGCTGCGGAACCCGGCCGATGGCTTCCTGGTAGAGGGCCATCTCGCGGGCAATCCCCTCGTTACAGAAGCCCTCGATCATGCGCAGGTTTTCAACGATGAGCGCGGCATCGATGATGACCCGGCGAAACTCCTCGTCATCCCGCACCGCGGCGAGCTGCGCTGAGGAGCCCTGGAGCTCCATGTACCCATTCAGGGCACCGTTCGGATCAAGCAGCACCACGTCGAAGGACTCGATCCTCCCGTCCTGCTGCATACGTCCGTAGAGGCCGAGGGCCTCGTTGAAGACCTCAAGCCCCCTCTCCTCCCGCCCCGGCACCGGTGAATCCCAACCGATGAACAGCACGCGGTCGGCCATGGCCGACTCCTTCCTGTTGCGGCCCGGTCCCTAGGCCGGGCCTAGCTGGCCGACTATCTCACTCGTGGCTGCCGGACGCAACGGGGGCGTGGCCCTCCGGTGGCCAGTCAGCATCAGCATCAGCATCAGAGGCGCTCAGCCAGGCGCTGGTAGACCAGCCGGACGGCCATCGATCCCTCGCCGACGGCCGAGGCCACGCGCTTGATCGAACCGGAGTGAACATCTCCGACGGCGAAGAATCCGCACAGGCTGGTCTCGAGGAAGAACGGCGCGTCGTCTCCGTACTCTCTCAGGTCCTCCCCCTCGACGTCGCGCCCGGTGAGCAGGAATCCGTGCTCGTCCATGGCCACCGAGCCGCGCAGCCAATCCGTGTGGGGCGAGGCGCCGATGAACACGAACAGCGCCTTGGCCTCCATCGAGCGGCGCTCGCCGGTTCTGGTGTCGGCAACCGTGACGCTCTCAAGGCCGTGCTCGCCGTGCAGTTCCACCACCTCGCTGCGGGTGATCACCTCGATCTGCGGACGACGCTCGATCTCATCGATCAGGTAGCGCGACATGGACTTGGCCAGATCGTCACCCCTGATCATCAGCCGACAGCTGGCCGCATGCTGGGAGAGGAACATCGCCGCCTGGCCGGCCGAGTTGCCGCCGCCGACGATCAGCACCGGATCGCCGAAGCACACCTGGGCCTCCAACGCGGTGGCGGCATAGTAGAGGCCGACGCCTTCCCAACGCTCCAGATCGGGGATGTCCAGCTTGCGGTACTGGGCCCCGGTCGCGGTGATCACCGTGCGGCCATGGACCGCTTCGCCGCCATCGAGCTCGATCGTGAAGTGCCCGTTGTCCCGATGCAGTGCCACCGCGGCGGCCGGGACCATCAGCCGGGCGCCGAACTTGCGCGCCTGAAGGATGGCCCGTTCGGCCAGCTCGCTGCCCGAGATGCCCGACGGGAAGCCCAGATAGTTTTCGATTCGCGACGAGGTGTTGGCCTGACCGCCAAACGCCACGGCATCGATGGCCTGCGTGTCAAGCCCCTCGGAGGCGCCATATACGGCGGCGGCCAACCCGGCCGGGCCACCCCCGATGATGACCAGATCGCACAGGGGTGGTGGTGCGCCGCGCGCACCCAGGCCGAGGGCGCGGGCCAGCTCGGTGTTCGAGGGGTTGCGCAGGACATCCTCGCCACCGATGAGCACAGGTGTCTCGCTCGGAGCCACTCCGACCACGTCCAGCAGGGCATCGGCCTCGGCGTCGTCCTCGAGGTCAATCCACTGGTGCGGGACGCGGTTGCGGGCCAGGAACTCCCGGAGGCGGCGCGAGTCCTGGGAGTAGCGCGAGCCCACCACGCGAACGCCCCCACCGACCTCGATGAGGATCGAACGCCGGGCGAGCATCGCGCGCAGGATCAGGTTGGACATCTGCTCATCCTCGGAGACGAGCCGGCGCAGTGCCTTGAGGGGAACCCGGATGACCTCGCCGGCGTCCCGGGCCACCGCGGTCAGGTAGACGCTCGCGCCGGTGAGCAGATTGAGCTCGCCCAGGAACCGGTGGGGGCCGTGAACGGCGATGACCCGGTTCTCTTGTCCGTAGCCCCGCACAATGGCCACCGAGCCGGACTCGAGCACGTAGAAGTCATACGTGGTGTCGCCTTCGCGAAAGAGGATGTCGCCCGGGCTGATGGGGAGCACCTCCCCGATGGCCCGCAGCTGGGCGCGCTGCTCGTCATCGAGGCGCGGGAAGGCGCCCCCGCGGTCAGGCGGCTCCTCCATCCCGACCCCCAGTGGCTCGGCCATCAGCCCTCCTCGAGCACGAAGGCCACGTCGTCCAGGTAGCAGTAGGACCACGTTTCTCCCGGCTCCAGCGAGCTGACGATTGGATGGCCACTCGCCCGGGCGTGCTTGGTGGCGTGCCGGTTGGGTGAGGAATCGCAACAGCCGACCCGGCCGCAGGACCGGCACACACGCAGGTGCACCCAGCGGCCCCCGATGGCCAGGCAGTCCTGACAGCCCGCGACCAGCTCCGGACGTGTGGCGAGGATCTGATCAAGATGCGTGCACTCCGCCATGGCTGGGTCTCCTTTGCCGGGTTCGACAGGCTGTCTCTCGCAGCATGACGAAGCCGTCAAGGGGGCACCGCTTCTTACGCCTGTCCGCGTAACGCAGATCGGCGTTACTAGGGCACGGTCAGTCCTTGCAGTACAACAGGCCCCCTCGTCGGATCCAGCTCAGTCCCCTGATCGACTCCGAGCGGCGGGATGGTGTCCATCACCTTGGGCACGTTGCCGGGGGGCACACTGCAGATCGGACTGGTCCCACCGTTCGCGCAGACCCCGAATGTGTACGGGCTGGGTGTCGCGGTGAAGGCACGAGCCTGGTCGGGGCTGAAGCCATCCTGGCCGGTGAGGGTGACCGTGAAGGGGACCACGGCGGCGAACGCACACGTCGTCGCTGAAGCGGTGGGGGCGGCCGGCGGCACGGCCGCCATCAGCTCGACCACTGCGGACGGGACCGGACAGTGGACACTCAACCTTC
>JBDTEE010000055.1:0-7200 GCA_039922645.1 Solirubrobacteraceae bacterium
GTCATCACGGACGAGGGACTGCGTCTGCATGTACTAGGACGCAGCGGTTACGTCGACGTAGCAAGCGCGACCGGCGACGAACGCCTGTCCGATCTGACCGCGGTTCTGGCCGGCGGCCCGGAGGTGCTGGAGCTGGTGCGGCGAGCCTCCGAGCACGGCGGCCGAGAGCTGGCCGAGGCCGAGTACGGCCCGGCTGTGCCCTCGCCGCGGCGGATCCTGTGCTTCGGCGTCAATTACCTCGAGCATGCCCTCGAGGGGGGCCGACCCCCCACGAAGTGGCCCGAGGTGTTCGTACGCGGGAGTGATTCCGTGGCCGCCCCCTACGGGGACCTGATCAAGCCGGACCTCAGCTCTCGCTTTGACTACGAGGGCGAGTTGGGCATCGTCATTGGCAAGGGCGGGCGCTACATCCGTGCCGAGGATGCGCTCTCTGCCATCGCCGGCTACGTGATCGTCATGGATGGAACCGCGAGAGAGTGGCAGCGCGCGTCCACGCAGTGGACCCCGGGCAAGAACTTCGACGCGACCATGCCGATCGGTCCGGAGGTGGTCACCGCCGACGAGCTCGACGCCTCCGACCTGCAGCTGACCACGAGGCTGAATGACGAAGTCATGCAGTCGGCCAGCACCGCACAGATGATCTTCGACATTCCCCGCACGGTCGAATACATGTCCTCGTTCACGACCCTGCGGCTCGGGGACGTCATCGCCACGGGCACACCCGGCGGGGTCGGCTTCGCCCGCACGCCGCCGGTGTGGCTGCAACCGGGTGACCTCATCGAAGTGGAGATCGAGCGGCTGGGCCGGATTGCCAACCGCGTGGTCGCCGAGGACGGTGACGTGGACGGCTGGCCATGGGTTCCACCCGTGTCAAATCAAGCGACGCTGTAGCGGACCAGAGGTCCGGAAGAGGAGAGAGCCATGTTGGGACGCAGATCATTGAGGGTGACGCGCAGAGCGAGGCTGGTGGCGGGGATCCTGTCCCTGGGCGCCCTGCTCCTCGCGGGGTGTGGGAGTTCGAATAGCTCTGGCGGGTCGGGCGGGGGCGCCTCCAAGGGCTCGGCGCTGACGATCGCCGACGTGGCGCCGTTCACCGGAACCGATGCCGCCCTCGGGCCGACATACCTCGTTTCCTGCGACGCCTCCACCAACGCCATCAACGCAGCCGGCGGTGTCCTTGGGCACAAGCTGGACTGCAAGGCGGTGGATACGCGCGGAGACCCGGCTGACGCCGTGCCGGCGGTACGCCAGATGTACGCGTCGACGTCGAACGTCGGTCTGATCATCGGGTGCACGTCCGATGAGGCGGCTTCTGTCGTCCCCGTGTTCGCCGCGAACAAGACGGTGTCGTTCTGCATGACGGGTCAGTCGGAGTTCGACCACGTCAAATTTCCGTACTTCTATCGCCTGGTTCCGCCCGACCTGTCGGAGTCCTACGCGATGGTCGATATCGCCAAGCACCAGGGCTACAAGCGAATCGCGATGGCGTTCGGAAACGACATCGGCTCGCAGACGTTCGTTGCCCCGGCCATTGCCGCCATCAAGCGGGCCGGCATGACCCTGGTCTCCAACCAGACCCTCGACCTGAGCGCCAACACGTTCCGGACCGAGGCGGCCAGCATCGCCAACGCCAAGCCCGACGTGGTCTTGACCGAGGCTCTCGGGCCGACCGAAGCCTCCTTCCTGACTGAGCTCAAGCAGCTCGACGGCGGCAAGGTGATTCCGGTCATCGGGACGTCCGCGACGATCTCGCCGGATTGGTTCAAGTCGGTTTCAGCGGCGATCGGCGGCAAGACACTGGCGTCCGACTTCTCGGCCGACAACCTCGTCACCGAGACCTCGGGGCCGGCCTTCAACGCCTTCTCCAAGGCGATCTTCGCCGAGAAGGGGAAGGTGGGGAGTACCGGTGACTTCTCGACCTACCTGACCGCCCCGGGGGCCGTACACCTCTACGACGGGATCAACCTGGCAGCACTGGCCATGCTCGCCGCCAAGAGCACCTCGCCGTCGGTGTTCAAGCCCTACATCGAGAAGATCGGTAACGGGGTTCCCGGTGCCACGGTCGTGAACTCGTTCGCCGCCGGGGCAGCCGCGCTCAAGCAGGGCAAGCAGATCCGCTACGTGGGCCCGGGAGGTCCCACCAGCTTCGATGCCTACCACGACTCGGCCGGCCTGTTCCAGGTCGACAAGTACACGTCGAACGGCACGGTGACGGTCGCCGGGAACCTGTCAACCACTGAGTTGCGGGCGCTCGGGCTCTGAGCCAAGCCTCGTGAGCGTATTCGTCGCCTCGATCGGATTCGGTCTAGTAACGGCCGCGGTGTTGTCCCTGGCCGCGGTGGGATTCACGCTGCAGTTCGCGGTCACGAACGTGCTCAACCTCGCTTACGGTGGAGTCATGATCGTGGCCGCGTACGCGGCCTACGCGCTCAACAACAACGGGGTCAACATCTGGATCGCCGTCCTGGCCTCGATCGCCGCCGGGGCGGCGCTGTCGGTGTTTCTCAACAACGTCGTCTACACGCCGTTCCAGCGCCGCGGAGCCTCGCCGATCGCGATGGTGATCGTGGCGCTGGGGATGACCCTGATCCTGGTCTTCGGCACCCAGGCCCTGGCCGGCCCGACCAACGTGTCCTACGTGATGAACCAGGGGAAGCTGGTCAAGTTTGCCTCGATCGAGCTCACCGTCGTGCAGCTGGTGATCATCGGGCTGAGCGTGGTCGTGATGCTGCTCGTCCACGCCCTGATTCGCTACACGAGGCTGGGTAAGGCGATGCGGGCCACCGCGGCCAACCGTGACCTGGCCCGCAACTGCGGGATCAGGACCGATCGCGTGGTCATGCTCACGTGGCTGATCACCGGCGCCCTGTGCGGGCTGGCTGGGGTGACGTTCGCAATCAACTCGGGCACCTTCGGCGCGACCAGCACCGACGTGTTCCTGGTCCTGATCCTGGCGGCGGTGTTCTTGGGCGGCCCGGGCGAGCCCTATGGGGCGATGCTGGGCGCCCTAGTGATCGGCGTCACCACCGAGGTCAGCGCTTCGGTGATCGTGTCCAGCTACAAGGACGTGATCGCCTTCGTGATCCTCCTGGCCATGCTCTCGGTAAAGCCATCCGGCCTGCTCGGAGCTCGCGCCTAAGAGGGGCGAAGCCGTGGTCTACTACATCACCACGCTTCTGGTCTACGCCGGCGTCGATGCGATTGCCTGCCTCGGCCTGAGCCAGCAGTTCGGCGTCGGCGGCGTCACGAACTTCGGCTTCATCATCTTCCAAGCCGCCGGCGCCTACACGGCCGGAGTGCTCTCACTGCCCCCCCAGAGCGCCAACGGTGGCTTTCAGACCTACGTGGGCGGCCTCAACCTCCCGTTCCCATTGCCGCTGATCGGGGCGGCGGTGGTGGGCGGATTGCTGGCCGTCCCGTTCGTCCTGATCGTGGGCCGCCGTTTGCGCGGTGACTTCGCCGCTGTGGGCCTGCTGGTCACCGCGGTCATGTTCAATCTCCTGGTCACGAACTACACCCCGCTGTTCAACGGGGCGGCCGGCCTGTCCCTGGTGCCGGCTCCGCTTCAGAACTCGTTCAACCCGCAATCAGCCGGCTACCAGTGGGTCTACGGTTTCGGCGCGATCGCGCTTACTCTTGGCACCTACTGGTTCGTCAGCCGGATCACCAATTCTCCCTACGGCCGCACGCTGCGGGCGATGCGCGACAACGATGTGGTCGCCGACTCGCTGGGCAAGAACCTGCGGTCATTGAGGCTGTCCTCGCTGGTCATAGGCGGCGCGATCGCCGGCCTGTCCGGGGGGGTGCTGGTGGGCTTCATCAACCTCTGGGACCCTCAGGCCTGGGGATACGCCGAGAGTGTCGTGCTGTTCGCGGCGGTGATCATCGGCGGCCTGGGCAATCATCGCGGGGCCATCCTCGGCGCGATCATCGTCCCGCTGGCTTTCGAGGAGGCGACCCGCTACATCCCGCCGATCCAGGGTCAACCAAACCTAATTCCCGCCCTCCAGTGGGTGGTGATCGGGAGCCTCATCCTGCTGTTCCTATGGTTCCGTCCCCAGGGCATCTTTCCTGAGCGCCGGCGACGCCTGGCCACGCGCCAGCCCGATGACGCTGGCGCTCCGCCCGCCTCCCAGGCCGAGCCTCAGAACGGCCAGCCTGCCGCCCCGCCAGCGCTCTCCGGAACGCGCAGCTCCCGGCCACCCTCCGAGGGTGACTCAGACCGCTCTGAGGTGATCCTGGAGTGTCGTGATCTGACCCGGAGCTTTGAGGGCGTCCGGGCCGTCGACGGCGTGTCGATGGCCTTCGAGCGCGGGCGTCTGACCGGCATTATCGGTCCCAACGGAGCCGGCAAGTCGACCGCCCTGGCCATGCTGGCCGGTACGCTGGAGGCGACCAGCGGCCAGATCTTCTTCAAGGGCGAGGACGTGACCGCGCTCCCCGCCTACCGTCGAGCCCGTCGGGGGTTGGTCAGGACCTTCCAGCTGGCCAGCGAATTCAAGCGGCTGACCGTCCTGGAAAACCTCCTGGCGGCGATCCCCGAACAGCGCGGCGAGTCATTCGTGGGTGCCATGCGTGGCCGCCGCTACTGGGGTGCCCAGGAGCGCGAGGCGATTGAGCAGGCTCAGGCGATGCTCGAGCGCTTCGGCCTGCTCGGGCTGGCCGATCGTTATGCCGGCGATCTCAGTGGTGGCCAGCGGCGGTTGGTGGAGATCATGCGCGCGCTGATGGCCGCTCCCGATGTTCTCCTGCTCGACGAGCCGATGGCGGGGGTGCACCCACGCCTGGCCCATGATCTGGGCATGCAGCTCGTCAGGCTCTGCGAGGAGGGAACCACCGTGGTCATGGTCGAGCATGAGCTCTCGATCATGGACGAGTTCTGTGACCCGGTGTTCGTCCTGGCCGAGGGTCAGTTGCTCGCCCAGGGAACCATGGCCGCCCTGCGGGCCAAGGAAGAGGTCGTGGAGGCCTACCTTGTCGGCTGAGCCTGCCCACGTCGAACCGACTCGCGCTGACGCCCTGCGGGCCGACTCGGTCGAGGGCATCCGTCTCGAGACGGTTGACCTGACCGCCGGCTACGGCGGCAGTCCGGTGATTCACGGGGTAGGTATCACTGTGGAGCCGGGCGAGGTGGTGTCCATCGTCGGGCCCAACGGCTCGGGCAAGAGCACCCTGCTGAAGAGCCTCGTCGGAGTGGTCGAGGTTCTCTCGGGGCAGATCCTGATCGGCGGCCGCGACGTGACGGGGTGGCGTTCTGAGAACGTGGCCCGAATCGGGGTGGGATATGTGCCCCAGATCGACGACGTGTTCGCGCCGCTGACCGTGCGTGAGAACCTCGAGATGGGCGGTTATCTCCTCAAGGTGAGGGAGGTTCCGGCGCGGGTTGAGCACGTGATGTCCGTATTCCCGCAGCTGAGTCGGATGGCCGGCCGCCGGGCCGGCAAACTGAGTGGCGGCGAGCGCAAGATGCTGGCCATGGGCCGGGCCCTGATGCTCCAACCGGCCCTGGTAGTGCTCGACGAACCGACCGCCAACCTGGCCCCGATCATCGCCGCCACCGTGCTCAAGGAGCACGTGCGCCAGCTCGCCGCCACCGGCGCCTCGGTGCTGGTGGTGGAACAACGAGCTCGGGCCGTGCTGGAGATCTCTGACCGGACCTACGTTCTCGGTGGCGGACGGTTGCGCATGCACGGCACCCCGGCCGAGCTGGGAGCGAGCTCAGAATTCGTCGAGTCGTTTCTCGGCGGCGGCACCCGCGCGGCTTGAGCTCGGTTTACGCCGAACTCGCCCGGCTGGGCTCGGCGACGGTCTACGAGGCCGGTGGGCGCCGGGGCTATGTCGACCTCCATCTGATCCAGGTGGTGCCCGGGTCCCGGGTGGCCGGGCCCGCGCGAACTGTGCTCTGCGGCCAGGATGACAACCTGATGGTCCATGCCGTTATGGCGCAGGTCCAGCCCGGTGAGGTGATCGTGCTGACGATGCCCGAGCCACGGCCAGTGGCGCTGGTGGGAGATCTACTGGCGACCCAGGCCCAGGCTCACGGCGCGGCGGGGCTACTGATCGACGCGTCGGTGCGCGACGTTGAGGAGCTCCGGGAGCTCGGGTTGCCGATCTGGGCGCGTTGGCTGCGGGTGCGGGGAGCCGACAAGGACCGGGCGGGAACGATTGGTGAGCCGGTGGTCCTCGGCGGAGCCACGATCCGCCAGGGCGACGCGCTGGTACTCGACGCCGACGGCGCGGCCGTGGTCGAGTCCGAGCGTCTCGACGAGGTGCTGGCGGCGTCGCTTCGGCGTGAGCAGGCGGAGGCCGCCAAGCGGCCAGGGCTCGAGGCCGGCGAGTTGACCTTCGACCTTGACGGCCTGCGCGAGCGCTTAGCCAGCCTCAAGCGGCGTTGAATTTGGCCAGCTCGAGGCGTCCCAGCGTTCGGCGGTGGACCTCATCCGGCCCGTCGGCGAGCCGCAGCGTGCGCTGCCAGGCGTACATCCGGGCCAGGGGGAAGTCCTGGCCCACCCCACCGCCCCCGTGGACCTGGATGGCGCGGTCGATCACTCGCGTCGCCATGTTCGGGACCGCGATCTTGATGGCGGCGATCGCGCCGCGGGCCACCTTGTTGTCAAAGCGGTCCAGGAGCCAGGCCGCGTGGAGGGTGAGCAGCCGGGCCTGATCGATCTCGATCCGGGAGTCGGCCACCCACTCGCGGACTACCCCCTGCTCGGCCAGAGTGCGGCCAAAGGCGGTGCGGGCGTGGGCGCGACGGCACATCATCTCCAGCGCGCGCTCGGCGGCACCGATCGAGCGCATGCAGTGATGCATGCGCCCGGGGCCGAGTCGAGCCTGGGCGATTCGGAAGCCGCCCCCCTCCTCGCCGAGCACATTCGCGCGCGGCACCCGTACGTCGTTGAAGTGAACCTCGCAGTGCCCCTCAGGATCGTTGTAGCCGAACACGAGCAGGTCGCGG
Source organism: Solirubrobacteraceae bacterium (assembly GCA_039922645.1). Taxonomy (GTDB): domain Bacteria; phylum Actinomycetota; class Thermoleophilia; order Solirubrobacterales; family Solirubrobacteraceae; genus Palsa-465. The sequence goes on from JBDTEE010000055.1 coordinate 6,959, forward strand.
ACCACCTCGACTCCCGGGGTGTCCATGGGAACCAGGACCATGCTCTGCTGGCGGTGGGGTGGCGCACCCGTGTCGGTCTTGCCCATCACGATCGAGACCCGGCAGCGCCGGCTGCCGGCGGCCGAGATCCACCACTTGCGCCCATTGATCACGTAGTCATCGCCGTCGGTGTCGATGCGGCATTCCACGTTGGTGGCGTCCGAGCTGGCCACGGCCGGCTCGGTCATGGCGAAGCAGGAGCG
>JBDTEE010000056.1:0-10866 GCA_039922645.1 Solirubrobacteraceae bacterium
TCAGCAGCTCATTGGCAATCGGATCGACATGCGAGAGCCCGGTCAGGTAACAGACGATCGAGGAGACGCTGGAACCCCGCCCTCGTCCGGGAGGGAGCAGCGCCCGGGCACTATCGGGTCCCCGCACCTCGACGGCCACCTCGCGCGCGAGCTCGAGCATGTCGTGGTGAAGGAGGAAGAAGCCGGCCAGACCGAGCGTGTCGATGAGCCGCATCTCCTCCTCCAGGCGCGCCTGCGCGCCGGACAGCGCGGTCTTCCCGCCTGCCCCGTAGCGATCCTTGAGCCGGATAGCGCAGAGCTCGGTCAGTTTGCGCATGGCCGCCTCGTCCTCAGCCCCCGGATAGCGGTAGCCGAGATCGCTGCGCAGATCGAAGCGCAGGCCGTCAGCCAGCCGAGCGGTCTCCGCCACGGCCTCGGGATACTCGGCGAAGCGGGCCTGCATGGCCTGTGGCGAGGCCAGCACGTGACTGAAGTTCCCACGCCGCTCCGGCTCTGAGCCGTCCAGCGTGGAATGCAGACGCACAGCCACGAACGCATCCTGGAGCGGAGCCCTGGTGCGGGCATGGGCATGCACGTCTCCGGTGGCCACGCAGGCCACCCCCAGGCGCCGGGCCAGGGCCTCCAGGCGCCGGTTGCGCGCCCGGTCATCACGCAGCAGCGGGCGCTGGAGCTCAACCCGCAGCCGCTCGACACCGAAGGCCTCCAGGAGCCGGCGCAACGTGGGCTCGTCATGAACCCCGCGCAGTGCGCAGCCACTCAGGCAAACCAGGCCCTCGGCGTGCTCGAGCACGGTCTCGAGCGGCGTCTGGGGAGCTGTGGGCGGCGCGCCCGGCCGTCCGTCCCGCGTATGTGCGTGCGCGTGGGTCAAGATGCGGCACAGATTCGACCACCCGCGGGCATCGGCCACGAGCAGAACGATGTGACGGCCGTCGTCCAGGTCCAGTTCGGCGCCGTGAATGGGTCGCAGGCCCAACGCCCGAGCCGAGACGGCGAACTCCATCGACCCCGAGACCGTGTTGTGGTCGGTCAGGGCCATGGTCCGATGACCGAGCGCCAACGCGGTCGCAACCAGCTCGTCGGGCAGGGAGACCCCATCCAGGAACGAGAAGGCCGAATGGCAGTGGAGCTCGGTGTACATAACGAACATATGTTCGCATCTGCGGAAGACGCCCACCTTCCACCGTGACCTCGGCGCCTCGATCCAGGCGCTCGAATGGACCGTCAACGCCTACACGCCCAGCTCATCGCTCACGTCCAAGCGATCTCGGGCGCCGACCAAGAGCGGATCGACAACTTCTTCCGCTACGGAATGTGGCTGAACGTGGCCGCGGCCATGGGCGTCGAGGACCTGTCGGTCGGCTGCGAGTGGGTTCAGGCTGAGCTGGCCAGCACGGCCTGAGCAGCGAACCGTTGGCCGGTCAGGCGTTGGTCGGGCGGCGCTCGGGGTAGCGCGTCAGGCCGTCGTCGGGAATCGGCTCCCAGGCGGCGGCGTAGTTGACGTACTGACGGTAGGTGGCCCGCAGACCCGGATCAGAGTCGAGCGCGCCGAACCGGACGCCGACCTGCTCGAAGTCGTTGCCCGGAGCGCTGAACAGGGCCGAGCCGCAGTCGCCGCAGAAGTACTTGTCCATGCCGCTCTCGGGGTGCCAGGCCCGCAGCCGGTCTTCCCCCTCGAGGATCCGGAATGTCCCTGGCGCGGTACGTGCATTGGGGGCTGCCGCCGTGCCTGTGCGCCGCTGGCAGCGGGTGCAGTGGCAGTAGCTGGCGGACTCGAACGGGGCGCTGACCTCGAAGCGGACTGCACCGCAGTTGCATCCACCGGTGATCGGAAAGCTCATGCCACCACCCGCTGAGCGAGGTCGCGGTCGGGCTCGATCTCCCAGCGCCGAGCGACCTCCTCGAGGCGGGCATCGAGACCCCAGCGATCGGGCTGCTCGGCGCCGCTATGGGCCGGACTGGCGCCCTTGAGGGCCATGGAGCCCGTGTTGTCGCCGATGGCCCGGAGCTCGGCCACATCGTCAGGGGAGAGCCTCATCTCAGCCGGCAGAGCTGCCACCTCTGCCCGCTTGGCCTCGACCGAGCGGGCCTCTGGGCCCACCTCCTGGATGAGGGTCGGAGCCACACAGGACACCGCAGCCTGGGCCAGGTTCCACTGGCAGGCCAGCTGGATCATGGTCAGGTCAGCCCGGGCGGCAATCGGCCGCATCGGCTCGAGACGCTCACGTCCGGCCTCGATCCAGCCCGCAGGGCGGAAGCCGCGATGGTCGCGGGGGGCGAGCTCTTGCCCGGGGTGGAGATCGTCGAAGAAGAGGCCGCCGTAATCAACCACACGGGTGATCAGCCGGACGTCGTGTCGGGCGGCGGCGCTCAGGACCAGCTCCCCGGGCCACGGCTCCAGCGGGTTGAGGATGATCATCGCCCAATCGATCTCGGCGCCGAAGCGCTCCAGGCAGTCGATCACGTCGAGCGTGAAGCCATTGGCAGGCCCGGGGGCGACGCCGATCATGCGGGTCAGCCCGGCCTCGCGCAGGGCCGCCATCCCCTGCCAAACCGCCTCGCTCGTGTAGCCGACCCGGTCGGGGTTGTGCAGCAGGAGCAGGTCGAACTGGTCCACACCGCAGCGCTCCAAACTGCGCTCGGTAGCCATCCGCAGATAGCTGGCATACCCATCGGGCCCGCGGAGAGCGGCGTCGGTGAAGCGGGGGAAGCCCTTGGCCCCGTTGCGCTCGCCGGAGTAGAAGTCGTGGCCTACGGCTCCGACCAGGCACATCCGCTCGCGGTCCAGCCCGGAAATCGCCCGACCGAGCATCGTGTCGGCCTCGCCGGCTCCGTAGACGTCGGCGGTGATGACCGTGCGGATGGCATCGTCGGGCCGGATCAGAGCCAGGAAGCGCCCGTCGTCCAGCGGGGCGCCGAAGTGCATGAAGCGCCCGCCGCTCCAGGTTCCAACAGCGGCAGGACCGGGATCGAGAGGGGTGGGCACGGGAACCGAGTTTACTGTCACCGCTGCCGCCACCATCGGCCGCTGAACAGGTCCGCAAAGACCACCTCGTTGCGCCCGCAGGTGGTGACGATCTCCCAGTAGTGCCGGCGCAGCGGCCGCTCCGTCCACCAGCGATCCTCGATCAGCCACGACTCGCGCACGGCGTCGACAGCTCGCCCGTCGACGACTTGCGGGCGCCCGTTCTCATCGGCCTCGACGGCCACACGGCGCGGGACGGCCAGTCGCCGGGGGCCGCTCATCCTTCGTAGGGCGCCAGCACGGCCCGCCGCTCGGGGACGCGGGAGTCGGGGTCGATTGTGAGCACACGCAGGGCTGCGTCGGGTCCGGCAGCCACCCGGGCCTGGCGGATCGCCTCGCGCAGCCGAGCGGCACGCGCCGCGGCGGGCGCCTCGAGCAGCCCTCGCTGGTCGCTGGCCGGGGGCCCGAAGCGCTCGACCGCCAGCCTCAGCGTCTCCGCCGGGGCGGGCAGCAGAGCGAGCCGGGGGATCAGGGCCAGGCGCATGCGGACCGGATCCGACAGGGCCTCGCGGAACACGACCTGCTCACGCCAGGTTCCCCCTTGCTCAACCAAGGCAGCGGAGATGACCACCGCCCGCAGCGTGCGCCCGCGCCGCTCGCGCCGGGCCAACAGACGATCGATGAGCAGACCGAGACCGCGCTCCAGCTGCACTCCCGATCCGGCTTCGGGAAGCTCGAGGGCCTCACGCAGGAATTCCCCGGGCGGTCGAGGTGTGAGGACGCTGTCCCCTCCGCTGGCCAGCTCATGGGCGAGCAGCCCAGACCGGCCAAAGCGATCGGCCAGCGCCGCGGCGGGCAGGGCGGCCAGCTCACCGAGCGTCCCCACCCCCAGACGCTCGAGCGCCTCGGGCAGCTCGGCCAGGGCGGGGCGGGCGCGCAGGAGAGCCACCGGCAACGGGGCGAGATAGGCCCGGGCCAGAGTCCGGCCGTCCTGCGCGGCGTCGTCTCCTGCCCTCCCCCGCCCCCCGCCCCCCAGTCCCCCACGCCCCAAGATGATCTCCGGTCGACGGGTTCGCGCTCGGGTGGCAGCGGCCACGGCGGCGAAGCGCGACGGAGCCACTCCGAAGCGGGCGGGAACGCGCAGAGCGCGTCGAGCCGCCGCCAGCACACCCTCGATCCCGCCGTGCAGGCGCAGCAGGCCCTGGGCGTCAAAGCAGGCCAGGCCCGGGCGCTCGGGTTCCACTGCTGCACCTATCGACTCCAGCCTGACCAGCAGCCGCTCCCAGCGATCCGCCACCCCCGCCGGATCGGGGGGCACGAGGGTCAGCGTGGGGCAGCGCGCCAGGGACTCCCCGAGCCGGAGTCCGGGGTGGACACCGAACGCCTCGGCAGCTGGGGAGACATCCCCCACCTTCTGGGCTCCACCCGGCTCGGGGGCGAGTGCCGACGGCGACTGGATCAGCTCGCTACGGTCGCCGACGGCGGTGGCGAGAGCAAAGCGGGGGAGCAGGACGCAGGCGATCATGAACGAACATATGTTCGCACGCGGGGCGGACGGCCCACGCCAATTCGGGTTGGGTCGTTTCGTCCGGTGCGTCGGGCACGATGGCTCGCCCTGTGCCGCCTCTTCGTACCCACACCAACCGCTACGGCCTCCGTGAGTGGCAGCACCGCGCGATGGCGGCGATGGCCGCCTGGCGTGAAGGTCCGTTCCTGCTCTCAGCCGCGCCGGGAGCAGGCAAGACACGCCCCGCACTGGAGTTCGCCCGGGAGCAGTTGGCCAGCGGCGCGGTGAGCGCTGTGGTCGTAGCCTGCCCGACGGCGCCGCTGACCCGCCAGTGGGCCCGGGCCGCCGATGGGATCGGACTCGACCTGGCTCCCGACACCGGCACTCCGCGCCCGCCCAGCGGCTTCCACGGGGTCTCGGTCACCTACGCCCGTATCGCCAAGGCGCCCCAGCGCTGGGCCAGGGCGCTGCCGCGACGCAGCCTCATCATCGCCGACGAGGCACACCACCTGGGCGAGGATCTCAGCTGGGGGGTGGGCTTCACCACGGCCTTCGGTTCTGAGGCGCGCTGGCTACTGCTATCCGGAACCCCGTTCCGCTCCGACGCAACTCCCATTCCGGGCGTCAGCTATGACAGCGAGGGGCTGGCCGAGCCCGACGTGACCTACAACTACGCCGAAGCGGTGGCCGACCGGATCTGCCGCCCGGTGTGCTTCGTGGCCTACGACGGGACCCTGTCCTGGCGCAGCGGCGATGACGTGATCGAGTCGAGCTTCGAAACGGTGCTGAGTACCCGCGAGGCCAGCCGCCGCTACCGCACGGCCATCTCCACCGAGTTGCCCGATGGCCTGCCCCGCATCCTGCGCGAGGCCGACAACAAGCTGCGGGCGATCCGCCAGCAGGGCCACCGGGACGCTGGCGGCCTGGTCATTGCGGCTGACTCAGAACATGCGCGGCGGGTCGCCAAGCTGCTGCGCGAAGTGACCGGCCGGGTACCGCTGGTCGTTCTTCACGCCGAGCCGCGGGCGGCGGCCAAGCTGGCGGCGTTCACACACTCCACCGATCCCTGGATCGTGGCCGTGAACATGGTCTCCGAGGGAGTCGACATTCCCCGATTGCGGGTCGGCGTCTACGCCACCGCAGCCAAGACGCCGCTCATCTTCCGCCAGATTGTTGGCCGCTTCGTGCGTACGCTGCCCGGCGCGGCGGTTGAGCCAAGCTGGCTCTATGTTCCCGCCGACCCGGTGCTGCGAGACCACGCCAGCACCATCGAACAGGAGGTCCGGCGCGCTCTGCGTGCCCCGAGTGACCCGAACGAGGAGCAGGAGTTCGAACGGGCCGCACGGCGGGAAAGCGAACGCGGCCCGGCGCCTGAGTTCGTTCCCCTGAGCGCCGACGTGGCTCCCCAACTGTCGCTCTTCGGTGCCCCCTCTGCGCGTTCCCTACCGGCGGCCGCGGCGCAGTGGGCTCGTATGGCCCCGCCGCCTACGCCTACGGCCGCGCCGAGCCGCAGCGGCGCGGAAGGCGCGGAAGGGGCGGGAAGCGGGGAAGGCGCGGAGGCGCCGAAGCGAGTGATGCCAGCTTTCGAGCGCCGGGCGATGCTGCGCGACGAACGCCACCGGCTGGTCTCGGAGCTACGCCGCCGAGACGGAAGCAGCCATCGCGAGATCAACTCGTGGCTGAACCGCAAGCTGGGCATCGTCAGCGTTGAGCAGGCCACCCTGGCCGAGCTCGAGCGCTCGGTCGAGCTGCTGGTGGGCAAGTTGTCAGCCCGGCGCTGAGCAACGGACCTCTTCCGTAGTCCGGAGCGCAGAGGGCGGCCGGACTTATATGCTCGGCGCCGACTCACGAGCGGCGGAGCGACGAGAGGAGAAGCGAAGTGTCCGGTTCAGTGGCCATCCGCATCGGTGGCCTGCTAGCAGCGCTGTCCCTGCTTGTCTTCGCGCCGGGAGCCGCCGCGGCCATCGGCCCCTACGTGTCTCTGGGCGACTCCTACACGGCCGCCCCGCTCGTGCCGACGCCGACCGGCAGGCCGATCCTCTGCGGGCGCTCAACCCACAATTACCCCTCCGACGTGAGCCGCGTCCTCGCGCCCTCGCGGTTCACCGATGCGAGCTGCAGCGGCGCCACGACAGTGGACATGACCCATGCGCAGAGCGTGGGGGGCGGCCGGCAGAACGCTCCGCCGCAGTTCAACGCCCTGGCCGCCGATGACGCGCTCGTCACCCTGGGCATCGGCGGCAATGACGCCGGGCTCATCTCTGTGGCCGAGGAATGCGCGAGACTTGACTTCGCCTGGCCATTCGGAGACCGCTGCAAGCAGCATTACGAATCGGGGGGGACCGACAGCGTCGTCGCCGCCATCAAGGCCACCGGACCGAAGGTGGCCACGGCCATACACGGCATTCGCTCGCGGGCTCCGTTGGCCAAGATCGAGGTCGTTGGTTACCCGGACGGCCTGCCGGTCACCGGACGGGGTTGCTGGCCGGTGGTGCCCTTCTCCAACCGCGATGTCGCCTACGTCAACGGGCTGGAGCAACGACTGAACTCGGTCCTGAAGCGGATGGCCAGGAACAACCGCGTCACCTACGTGGATACGTACACGTCGAGCATCGGTCACGACGCCTGCAAGCCGCCGGGTACGGCCTGGGTGAACAGCATCATTCCGACCTCGCCGGGTTTCCCGCTGCACCCCAATCAGACCGGGGAGCAGAACATGGCCAACCAGGTACTGTCGGATTACTGAGTGATGCCCCCGGACTTGACTGAACTCGCCGTCGGCTCGCTGCGCTCGCTGCGGACCTTCGGCCAACGTATCCCCCAGGCGGGCGGACTCCTGGCCGGCTCCCTGTCAAGTCCCGTCGAGGGCCGAACCGTGATGATCACCGGCGCTTCATCATCGGGCCTACAAGCTGTTCCCGAGGGCGGCGAGAGCGAGAACCGCGGGGACCGCCCGGACCGCCGTGCTCACGCCGAGCAGCGGGCCTTCGCCCAGGCCACGCGCGGCGTGCACTGGTAGCTCAGGCCATCAGCGCGGCAAACGCCGCCGCTCCGATGTTGCCCCCGGAGACGATCACTCCGACACGCTGACCACGGAGATCAAGGCCGCCGGCCAGCACGGCGGCCAGCGCACAGGCCCCGCTGGGCTCGACAACCAGCTTTGTCCGCTCGAAGAGCAGCCGCATCGCCGTCACGATCTGCGCGTCGGAGACCGTCACCACGTCATCTACGAGACGCTGGATGACCGGCCAGGTCAGCTCTCCCGGAGAGTCCGTCTGTTGGCCGTCGGCGATCGTCGGACCCACGGTGACTCGCTCGCGCCGGCCGCTGAGCAGTGAGCGCGCGACATCGTCGCTGGCCTCCGGCTCAACGCCGATCACGCGAGTCCGCGGTGCGAGCGCCTTGACGGCAGTGGCCGTTCCGGCGATGAGGCCCCCGCCGCCGACGGGCACCACCACGGCGTCGAGGCCATCCGGAACCTGTTCGAGGAACTCCAGTGCCACCGTGCCCTGCCCGGTGATAACGCGCTCATCGTCGAAGGGGTGGATCAGCTCGAGTCCGCGATCGGCGGCCAGTGTGCGCACCAGCTGCTCGCGGTCATCGCGGTAGCGGTCGAACTCGATGACCTCGGCCCCGTAGCCCTCGGTGGCAGTCCGCTTGAGCTCCGGCGCGTCGGATGGCATCAGGATCACCGCGCGGGTCGCGCACAGACCGCAGGCCAGGGCGACGGCCTGCGCGTGGTTGCCCGAGGAAACCGCGCACACCCCCCGCTCCCGGGCCGCTTCACCAAGACCCGAGATCGCGTTATAGGCGCCCCGGAACTTGAACGCGCCCCCACGCTGAAAGGCCTCGACCTTGAGGCTGAGCGCGGTGTCGCTCAGCGCATCCAGAGCACGTGAGCGGACGACCGGGGTGCGATGCGCGACACCGCGAAGCCGGGCCGCCGCGCGACGGATGTCGACCAGCTCAGGCGTTAGTCCGGGCGTCGTACATCAGCCGACCCACGGACACCGCGGAGAGGTGATCCGAGCGCAACCCGAGGAGAAGCTTGCCCAGCAGCGATTGCAGCTGGGCCGCGCTCTCGATCGATACCTGCACAACCTCACCCGGATGCAGCCGGCCCAGCGGGTCATCGCGGTCCTGAATGCGGACCGCGCCGGCCACGAGGCGCCCGCCGGCCCCGTGGGCGAACAACCACTGACCGAGGCTGGGACCGCTGGAGGCGTAGAGGAACGTGTGGCCGTGACCCATCGGCCCGACCAGCTTGTGCAACTGCCCGCGGGTGCCCAGCCAGCGGACCAGTCCACCGTTGGGCAGCTGCGGAAGCGCTTGATCGCCGTTGATGATGACCGTTGCCTCGAGCGGGTGGGAGGGATGACGCACGGCGAAGGAGGCGTGAATCCCGTAGCTCGAGAGCAGCCCGGCCAGGGCGGGCACCTGGCCGCCGGGCGCGTCGATGAGGACACCGATCTCACGGTGATCAGTCTCCACCGTGGTCACCGGGCGGATGTGGGCGAAGTGCGCGACAAGGGAGTAGCTGGCCCCGGTGGTGAGGGTCCAAGCCGCCACCACCACGGCGACGCCGGTGGCAATCGCCGCCCGGGCAGTACGCACGCGCCAGGCCGGCAGCGACCGGGCTCGACGCTCGTCGGCCAGGATCAGCGAAGCCGTCGGGGGGCGGCGGGCAAAGCGAGGATCGGGCTCGGTGCGCAGGTCGAGCGCCCGCTGGATCTTCGGGCCCAGCTCCCGTTGGTTGCGCGCCACCTGGGCCAGCTCAAAACGCTCCAGAGCGGTATTCGAGGCTCGCACGTGACCGACACCGAAGCCATAGGAGACGACCGGGCAGCCGCGGATGATCGCCTCGAGCACGGTCAGGCCGGCACTGGAATGGACGAGCACGTCGGCGGCGGCGAGCACATCGCCCATGCGATCGGTGAAGCCCATGATGCGCAGGCGGGGCTCGCCGGCGAAGCGCCGGGCCACCTTGGCCCGCAGCTTGTCGTTGCGCCCGCACAAGCACAGGACCGTCGCGTCCTCAAACTCGAGCGCGGCGCGGGTGGCCCCGGCCAGGTCTCCGACCCCCCAACCGCCGCCGGAGACGGCGATCACGCGACCGCTGGCAGGAAGCGCGAGCGCCCGCCGGGCTTCGTCGCGCGAGCGGGTGGCCAGGAAGGCGGCCGAGGTGGGCGGCTTGGCCCACCGGACGCTGCCCGGACCGGCGATCTTCTCGACCTCGTCGGCCGATTCCGGGTGGGTGATGAAGTGCTGGTCGATCCCCGGGTGGGCCCAGAACTGAAGCCCGGCTAGATCCGTGATCGACGAGTAGCACGGCACCTTGAGCTTGCCGGTGCGACGCAGCTCGCCGAGAATCGCCGTCACGCCCGGATAGGTTGAGACGATCTGATCGGGATCGTGAGCACGGATCATCCGCATCAGGCCCCGGCGACCGAAGAAGGTCAGCAGCTTTCGTGACAGCCAGCGCGTGGGGGCGAAGTACATGAATAGCCAGTACTGGAAGTCGAACAGCCACGGCAGGTACTCGAACATGAAGGCCGAGTTCTCGCGCAGGACCTTGGTCAGGATCGGTCCCATGGCGGGCAGCCCGTTGACGATCGAGACGTTGGCGTCGGGGTCCTCGTCGCGGAACTCGCGGGCCACGGCGCGCGCGGGCAGGTCATGTCCCTCGCCGATGTCGGCCGAGATGATCAGCACCTTGCGCGGCTTGGCTTCCTGGTCGGGCTCGCCGGCCGGGATCACGGCGGCATCGTTCTCGTTGGCCTTCGTCGCGGCCTGTTCGTGGCGCCAATCGATGTAGCGGCGGACGCCCTCGGCGAACGGCGTGGCCGCCGTCCAGCCCAGCTCGCGCTCGGCCCGGTCGCTGGAGACGATCTTGCCGCCGAAGTCGCCCGGGCGAGCCGGGGTGTGGACGATCTCGACGTCACCCATCAGCTCCTTGATCGTCTCGGCGATCTGCTTGATGGTCACCGTCTCGTCGCTGGCCAGGTTGTAGACACGGTTCACGGCCACGTCGTCAAGCCCCCGCGCGACGCCGTCGGCGAGATCCTCCACGTAGACGAACTTGCGCGACTGGCTCCCGTCCCCGGCCAGAGTCAGAGGATCTCCGGCCAACGCTTTGTTGACGAAGGCCGGGATGACGGCCGCTTCGCGAGCCCGCGGCCCATAGGGGATGCCGAAGCGGAGGATCGTGTAGTCGATCCCGTAGAGCTCCTGGTAGGCCTTGCAATACAACTCGCCGGCCAGCTTGGTGCTCGTGTAAAGATGGCTGGGCGGAGGCAGCAGGGTTTCCTCGTCGACCTCCTCGGGCTCACAGTCGGAGTAGACCCAGATGGTCGAGGCGTAGACGATCCGCTTGACGCCGGCGCGCCGGGCGGCCTCG
>JBDTEE010000057.1:0-10353 GCA_039922645.1 Solirubrobacteraceae bacterium
GGGAGGCTTCTGGATCGACCGACTGTTAGCCGCGATCGTGCAAGCACCGAGGCGCGGGTTTGGCGAATACGAGGGTCCGGCCCGCCATCGGCGAGACGCCTGCTCTGATATGAACGCGGTACTCAGCCCGGGCGGCTACAACTCTCTCCGTTTCGTTCCAAGGGAGCAGTAATCCGGTACATCCTCGTTACGCTCGGCGGGCAGAGCGGCAGTCCCGGGGCATCGCGACGGCCACGCGCTCGCATCTGCTCAAGAGCACAATCGCATGGTTGTAGTGCCGTTTTGTCGGGGGAAATGGCCCAGTGTTGAGGAAGCGGCCAGGCGTCCGGATTGCCGCGGATCCGGGCGTCTCTGGGCCGTCCGGGGGCTGAGCGCACGAGATGCCGGGTCGTGCCCTCAGTTTGAGCGCGCCGGAGGGCTTCGATCGAGGGTCGATCGGCCGGCGTGTGTCAGTCGCCGCGATCTCGGGCGATGAGATCACAGAAGACGAAGCCATCGCGCTCCACGGTTTCGCCCGCCTGGATCGCGATCGGATTCGAGAGGATGGGGCCGGCGTGCACGAAGGTGTGAAATTCGCCGTTTTCGCCGCAGGGATCGACGCCGGGCGGTAGGTCGGCGAGCAGCTCCGCGTCAAACGGGCGCCCGGCGAATGAGGGGTCGAGCGTGGACGGGTCGACGCACACGAGAATCGCTTCAAAGCCAGCCGCGATGAATTCGCGCGCCAGGACGGTGGTGTCGCGATGCCAGAGCGGAAAGAGTCCTTGCTTGCCGGCGGCGGCCAGGCGCTCTTCGCGGTAGGCGCGGACGTCTTGCAGGAATAGGTCGCCGAACGCGACCGTCTGGATATTGCGGAGCTTCTCTGACGCCCACGCCTTGGCCATGCGGTGCTCGTAGAGTTCGTCGGTGCAGCCGACGGGGATCGAGACCTCCACGAGCCCAATCCCGGCCGCGTATGCCTGTTGGGTGAGCAGGTCACGTCGGACGCCGTGCATGGACACACGCGCATACGCGCCGGTGATCGTGGTGATCAGCACGCGCGGGCGCAGGTGGCATTGCCGCAGTGTCCAAAGGGCGAGCGCTGAGTCCTTGCCGCCACTCCAGGACAGCGCCAGCGTGCTTGACTCGGGCTCATGCACGGGGTTCGAAGTGTCGCGGCTGGGGCTATGTCCGGCTTAACGTCCTCAGAACGAGTGTCGCGCCAACCACAGGCCGCCTTTGTGCTGTTGGGCTGCCGGGGCGGTCGCGGCGGGCACCATTTCGCTGGTCACCAGTCCGCCTTGAGCGGTGAGCTCGTCGACGATCTCGAAGGCGTCGGCGATTCGGTCGGGCGTGTCGACGATGATCGTGAGGACGGGGACGTGGCGTCGTAGCTGTAGGAGCTTGTCCCCGTGTGGAGCGTGGTCGCCGTGAAATCCCCAGATGCCGCGGACGCTGGTGGCGCCGGCGGCATCGGATTCGCGCAGCCGTCGGACGAGGGTGCGGTGCACTGGCCGGCCTTGGTGTTGGTCGCGCTCGGAGGTGTAGATCATCAGCTTTTGCCACAAGGGGAGACCGTGCTCATCGATGCCGGGGAGTGGGTGGGGGACGGCCAGACGTTGGCCGTCGCGTTTGCAGACACGCGCTCGTTCGAGCGTCAAGATTGGCGCCTCAAGCAGGTCGCCGAGCTCTGGCAGGACGCGTGCGATCTGTTCGCCGGAGCCGACGGCGATGATCATCATCGGGACCTCGGCGTTGCGCGCGAAGAAGCGAGCGCGGGCGCGCTGGCCGTGACTGGTGCCGTCGACTCCGAGCAGGGCGGTGGCGCCGGCGATTCCGCGTTGGTGCAGCAGGTCGCACACGGCGGCAAACGCGGGCTTTCCGTCGACCCGCTCCTGGCGGCCGACGTAGACGGTCAGCTTGGTGGCCTCGTCCGGCTCCTCGGCGGCCTCGGGCGGGTCGATCTGGCCGGTCAGCAGCCGGGCGCGTTCGAGGGTCAGCAGCCCGCGGCGCTTGATCTGCAGGACGTCTGCGAGCAACACCTCGATCCGCTGCCGGGTGTCGACCGCGACCGAGACCACGGGCAGGTCCTCTGACAGGGTCAGGGTTCGGTCGGTGTGCACCTGGTGCTTGCGTCCGAAGCCTTCGATCCCGCGCAGCAGGATGCTGGTCTGAACCTGGTGGCGTCCATAGAGGTCGAGCAGCTCGTCGGCGAGCAGATGGTGCTCGGTGCGGTCGCGCTCCCCGAAGTAGGTTGTCAACTTCAGGCAGTCTTCGTTCATCCGTGCGCTCCCAGAGACCGGCCGATCGCGACGGCTCCCAGGCCGAGGATGAGGCTGACCAGTGTGTTGGCCAACGCTTGTGAGAACTCGCCCTCTTCGCGCAGGCGATGGGTTTCGAGCATCCAGGTCGAGAATGTGGTGTAGGAGCCGAGCGTGGCGGTGCCCGCGAGCACCAGCGCATCGCCGTGAAACGCCAAGCCGGTCACGAGGCCGAGGAGGAACGCCCCGCTGAGATTGATCGCGAGGCTGCCGATCGGGAAGTCGTGCTCTATTCCGGCGCCGATCAGGCCATCGACCAGGAAGCGTGCGAGCGCGCCGAGGCCCCCCACGCCGGCCACGCCGATCCATGTGATCGGGCTCATGCGATCACCCGGACGCGGCGGACGATCGCCGTCGCCGTGTAGATGGCCAGGTAGCCGGCGGTCACGCTCGCGGCGGCGTAGCCGACGGCCAGGCCGTAGCGGTGCTGGTCGATCATTCGCAAAAGCTCCAGCTGCATCGTCGAGAAGGTGGTGAAGGCGCCGCAGAAGCCGGTGCCGATCAGCGGGCGCCGGTAGGTGGAGAGCGGTAGGCGATCCTGCAGTCGCGTGACGAGGTAGCCGAGCAGAAACGCTCCGCTGACATTGATCGCGAAGGTAACCCATGGCCAGCCTCCCGCAGCGGCCGGATACGTTTGGCTCAGCCAGACGCGCAGGACGGCGCCTGTGGCTCCGCCCGCGAAGATTGCCATCAGCTCGCGTGGGTCGAGATTGGTCATCCGCCTGGGCTCTAGTGCGAGTTCTCACCGACGACCAGGACGGGCATGCGGGCGTTGCGGAACAGCTCCTCGGCGACGTCGTGTAGCAGCAGGCGTCCCGCCCGCCGGCTGTTGTGGTGTCCGCAGACGATCAGGTCGTACCCGTGCTCGTGCGCGTGTTCGAGCAGAGCCTGGGCGGGGTGGGCGCCGTCCACGATCTCGTGCTCAACGTCGACCCCGGCGCGTTGCGCGCGGTCCTTCACGTCGAGAAACGTCTGGCGCAAATGTCGCCGGGCGGCGTCGGCTGATTCCTCGCGGTCGGCGTAGGTCTCCGCGTGGCTGGGGGAGTAGGCGACCGAGACCGCGACGAGCTCGCCTTGGTAGCGGCGGGCAAGGTCGATGGCGACATCGAATGCCCGGAGCGCGACTTCGGAGCCGTCCCAGGCGAGCATGATTCGTTGGAACATCAGCGCAGGATCGGGATCAGAGCGAGGGCCGAGATGAGCGCGACGAGCACGTAGAGCAAGTAGACCGAGAGCCGTCCCGACTGAAAGCGCCGGACGCGAGCGGCGATGCCCAGCGCCAGTGCGGTGAGGGGTCGGTACAGGAGACGGTCGATCGCGAGCACGACGCTAGTTTCGAGGATCGCGTCGCGTGAGTCGCCGTCGATGATCTCGACGACGCGCGTGCGGTAGCGCAGCGGCCCGCGAAGCACGACTCGCATCGGGTTTGAGTACGACGATGGGCGGTACTGGACGGCGGCCAGCTCGGCAGCGCTGCCGGTCACCCATACGGGGGCGCGGCGTGTGCCGCGCCGGCCGGTGCCGCGGACGATCAGGAGGGCGATCAGCGCGTAGGCCGGCAGGACGATCGACAGCCAGGTGGGGGCGAGCACCGAGAAGTTCTGAAATACGGGGCCGAGGACGAGGGGGTGCGAGAGGACCGTTCTGGAGGAGTCAAAGCCGAGCAGCGGTTGCAGTCCCGAGCCGAGCGCGTGGATCTCCCACGGCGCGACCGTGCCCAAAAACAGGATCACGACTGCGAGCAGACCGACGCTCGTGGCAGGCATTCGGGGCTTGGGGACGGCCGGAAAGACGCGGCGGGGCGGTCCGAGGACGGTGAAGCCGAAGTACTTGGCGAAGGCCAGCAGTCCGATCCCGGCGGTCAGGGCCAGAGCGGCGCCGGCCAGGGCGCAGAGCAGCTGAGAGAGCAGCGTCGGCATCCGGAACGCCTGCAAGAGCGCTTCGAAGGTGAACCATTCGCTGACGAACCCTCCAAGCGGAGGGACTGCGGCCAGCGTGAGCGACGCCAGACCGAGGCCGACGGCCGCGGCCGGGGTTCGGCGTCCGAGGCCGCCGAGAGCATCGATCGTGCGCTCGCCGGTGGAGGTCTCGACGCGGTCGACGGCGATCAACGCGAGGGTCTTGGCGAGGTTGTGCGCGCATACGTGCAGCGTCGCGGCGAGCAGTCCGGCGGCCTGAAGCGTCCGGTTGTGGGCAGATCCCCCGAGCAGCGCGACGCCGAGGCCGAGCAGCACGATCCCGGCGTGCTCGACGGTCGAATAGCCCAAGAAGCGGCGCAGGTTGTCCTGTGTGAGCGCGTAGACGATGCCGGTCAGCGCGGTGAGCGCGCCGAGGATCAGCAGCGCGTCGCCACACCAAGTCGGCAGCGGCCCCAGGATCGCGAACACAAAGCGCCACAGGCCGTAGAAGCCGGCGCTCAAGGCGACCGACAGCGACGCGGCGCCCACGCGGGGTGCGGCGCCGTAACCGGCCGGCAGCGCCCCCTGGATCGGAAGCACCCCGATCTTGCTTCCGAAGGCGGCCAGGAACAGCGAGAACAGCACCCCGCGGGTGCCGGCACCGAGCGTCGCGTGTGACCAGACCTCGAGCGAGAAGCTGTGGGTGTGGGCGTAGAGCAGCCCGAAGGCGGCCAGCAGCGCGGCGCCCCCGAGCTTGGTCAGACCAGCGGTGAGGTAGCCGTTGATCAGCTCCCCGGGCCGCTCGTGGTCGGCGCTGGCGAGCAGGTAGATGCAGACCGTCAGTCCTTCCCAGGCCAGGAAGAACAAGAACGCGTTATCAGAGCCGACCGCGACGGCCACGAGCAGGATCACCAGGCTGCCCAGCGCGGTGAGCCAGCGGCCGGGTGGCAGCTCGGCATAGGCCAGCGACGTGGCGGCGCCGGCCAGCCCAGTCAACGCCAAGAAGATGCCGCTGACCGGGTCAGCCAGCAGCGAGCTGTGGCCGAAGCCCAGCCAGCCGCCCAGGTCAAGCGCCGGCTGGTTAGAGCCCAGCGCGGCGCTGATGCCCACGATGGCCAGCAACATGCAGCCCAGGGCGCTGGCGAGCGCCGCAGCGCGCCCAGCTAGAACGCTCACCAAAGGCGCCAGCGCGAGGGCGCCCATCGCGACGGCGAACACCAGCGTCATGTCGACGCCTGCGCGCGCAGCAGCCCGACCGCCAGCAGCAGCCCGTCGAGCAGCGCGATCGGCGACGGCGGGGACCCGGGGACGTACACGTCGACTCCGAGCACCGCATCGACTCCTCCCGCGGTCGTGCCGGTAGCACTGCAGAGACCGCCTGAGCAGGCGTCGGTGCCGGCCGCGATCAGCGCCTTGGGTTCGGGCATCACCTCCCAGGTGCGCTGTAGCGGCTCGCGCAGCGCGGTGGTGACCGCGCCGGTGACGAGCAGGATGTCGGCGTGGCGGGGCGAGGCGGTGAGGAAGAACCCGAGGCGCTGGATGTCGTAGTACGGGTTCCACAGCGCCTGGATCTCCCACTCCTCGGCGCCGTCTGAGCCGGTGTCGATGTGGCGGACGTGGATCGAGCGGCGTAGCGCCCGCGCCCGGTCAGCGAGCGCCCAGGCCGGCTCGATGCGCTGCTCGTCGCGCGTACCGTCGAGGATCAGGGCACCCCGGGCGTGCGCGGCGGTCTCGTAGCGTCGCGCGAAGGCGAACCGGTCGGGAGCCGCGCGCACGCACGCGCCGCACAGAATGCAGCGGCCACGGTCGAGCGAGAGCTGGCTGTGGGAGTCGACGGCGATCGCGCCGGTGGGACAGATCTGGCTCAGGTCAGACGGGGCGTCGGCGGCGTCGAGCAGCTCGATTGGTCCTTGGTAGCCCTCGGGTGGATGCTCGGGGCGCCGGGGGTAGTGGGTGGTGACCCGTCGGGCGCGCAGTCGGTGGGCGATCCATTCGAGCATCAGCGGTCAGCTCCCGCGGGGGTCAGGCCGAAGCTGTGCTCGATGAACGCGAAATCGGTCAGGACGTCCTGGGGGAACGCGTGATCAAACAGTGCCCAGTTACGCAGCGAAGGCGAGGCGATGCGGACGCGGTGAACCAGTCCGTCGCGAAGCTCGACCCATACGACCAGCTCGCCTT
Source organism: Solirubrobacteraceae bacterium (assembly GCA_039922645.1). GTDB lineage: Bacteria > Actinomycetota > Thermoleophilia > Solirubrobacterales > Solirubrobacteraceae > Palsa-465. The sequence continues at coordinate 6,374 of JBDTEE010000057.1, forward strand.
GGGGCGCCTCTGACCACCCGAAGGCGGCGCCGCTGGCGCGGATGGGAAGTTCGGCGCGCAGCTCGCCGTCGCGCCGGCGCAGCTGGTCGATGACTTGGCGCAGGATCCGCAACGACTCAGACAGCTCGTCGAAACGAACCAGTACTCGGGCCATGCAGTCACCCTCGCGGTGGGTGACAACCCGGAGGCCGAGACGCCGGTAGTCGCCGTAGGGGCGCTCGTGACGAGCGTCGATCGACACACCCGAACCGCGGGCCAGCGGCCCGACCGCGCAGTAGTCGTCGATCAGCGCCCGGTCCAGGCGCCCGGCGCCGATCAGCCGGTCGGTCATCGACGCCGTACCGAGAAACAGTCGCCGGTCGCGCGTCAGCTCACGCTCGAGCCCGTCGAGCGCCTCGAGCAACTCGCCCGGCTTCATGCGTCCAGCGAACCGCACGCCGCCCGGCACGATCACCCCGCGTCCAAACCGGCTTCCGGTCAGCGCCATTCGCAGGCGCATGACCTGCTCCTTGAGGATCTGAAACCGCGCCTGGCCGACGTACAGCGCCGTGGTCTCGGCCTCCTTGGCGATGATGTCGAGATGGCATGCCATCCGCTCGAGCTCGGCGTGCACCGCGCGCCAACGCTCACCGGTCGGTGACGCCTGGATCCCGAGCGCGCGCTCGACGGCCTGTGAGAACGCGGTGGCGTACGCGACCGAGGCGATCCCGGCGACCCGCTCAGCGACGTGCACCGCCCGGTCGGGCTCCAGGCCGGCGAAGCGCGCTTCCAGGCCTCGGTGCTTGAAGAATGGCCGGGTCTGCAGCCGCGGTACGTCCTCGCCACCGGTCTCGATCAAGAACTGGATCGCCTCGAAGACCCCCGAGCGCACCGGCCCGTAAGGCAGCGAGAACACATCGAGGCCACCCAGCTTCCCGTCCAGGCGATCGGCGTCAGGCTCGGTCAGGCCCCGCGGGGCGCTGCAGCCAATCGGTCTCACGCCGTGGCGCTCCGCGAGCTCCTGCTCGGCCCAGCGAGCCGCCGGCCATTCCGAGCCGATCGACCCGTAAACGACAGGGTCAGCACCCCCGGTCGGGGTGCGCAGCACGATCAGGTCGCCGCGCAGCGCGAACACGCCCACCAGCGCCGGCTCGGGCGTGTCGGCCAGGAAGATCGTGATGAAACGAGCCCCGATTGAGCGCATCATGCCGGTGGCCCGCGCAAAGGCCAGCGGGGGCACGCGCAGGCGAACCTCGCCCGCAGGACCACGCTCGGCCACGGCGCCCATGTGCTCGGGCAGGTAGTCCGGCAGGGGACGTTGAGGTTCGGTGAGGCTCATGGTGTAGGGGAGGACAGGCGCCGTCCGGCGCTGCCCAGCAGGGTGGAGAGATCGCCCGGCACGTGGACGCCGAGCGCGACGACTACGAACAGACAGCCGAGCATCCCGGCAACCATCCAGGCGCTGCGCTCGCCCCGGATCGTGCCTTCCCCAGCCGGGGTCAGCACCATCCGGCCCGCATGCCACAGCACTCCGAAGAACGCCAGGTTGACGAACACGATCAGCAGCGTGACCCCCACGTACTGCGGCTGGGCAAAGCCACCGGCGACGATCTGAAACTCGCTGCGAAACACACCCGAGAGCGGTAGCCCCGAAAGCGCCAGAGCGGCAGCGAGGAACATTGGCCCGCTCCACGGCATCACCCGCCCGGCGCCGGTGACGCCCTGCACGTCCTTGGTGTCATAGCGGCGCAGCAGCGAGCCGGTGCCAAAGAACGCCAGCCCCTTGGCCGACGCGTGGGTGATCACGTGCAGCAGCGCCCCGGCGACCGCCAGGGGGGCGCCGAACCCGACGCCGAGCGCGATCACGCCCATGTGCTCGATCGAGGAGTAGGCCAAGAGCCGCTTGTAGTTGCCCTGTCGCAGCACGAAGAAGCTGGCCGCCACGAGCGAGATCACGCCAAACACGATCAGCACGTGCTGCGCGAACGAACGATCTCCGGACGCCACGGTCACCTGAAAGAAGCGCAGGATCGCGTAGAACGCGGCGGCCAGCAGCGACCCCGACAACAGCGCCGACACCGGCGCAGGCGCCTCGCTGTGGGCGTCGGGCAGCCAGGAGTGCATCGGCACGAAGCCGACCTTCGTCCCGAAACCCACCACGGCCAGCACGAACGAGAGCCGCACCGCATCCGAGGAGAGACCGTGGGCGTGAGCAAGCAGACGTGTGAACCGCGGCACGTACGCGCTTCCCAGGACGTGCGTGCCGCCGGCGTAGAGCACGATGATCGCCAAGAGCGCGATCCCCAGCCCGGTGGAGGCGATCAACACGTACTTCCAGGACGCCTCGAGCGCCGCGTCGGTGCGGTCGATCGCCACCAGCAGCGCCGAGACGATCGTGGTCAGCTCGACCGCGACCCAGAGCGTGCCGAAGTCGGCGGCCAGCGGGACGACCAGCATGGTCCAACCGAACAGGTTCAGCAACGCGTAATAGCGCCGCGCGAAACGCCGAGCCTCCGCGACGGGTCCATCGCTCTCCAGGTAGCCGATCGAGAAGATCGCCGCCATCGCATACAGCAGCCCTGTCGCCAACAGGAAAACGGCGCCCAGCGAATCGAGCCGCAGCCAGTCGCCGGCCGCGTGCAGGACCCGGCCATGCTCGACCGTGATCGCGACCCAGATCGCCAGTGCGAATGACACGGCCCCCGCGGCCAGGGTGACCACGCGGGCGACGCGCACGTCGACGAGCGTGCCGAGCACCGCTGCCAGCGGAACCAACGCGAGGACGATCAGCGCCCAGTTCATCCCGTGAGCCGGTCAAGCACGTCGGTACGTACCGCCGTGCGGGCGATCGCCAGATACTGGACTAGGACCACGAACACCAGTACCCCGACCAGCACGTCGAACAGCAACAGCAGCGCCAGGATGATCGGCAGCCCCGGAGCGATCACCAGGCTGGCAACCGAGGCGGCGTTCTCGAGCAGCAGAAACCCCAGCAGCTGCGAGGGGGCGTAGGGGCGCAGGACCATCAACAGCAACGCCACCAGCACCCCACCGATCGCGACCGGCAGCGCCGACAGCGGCAGCGCCGCCACCGCGCCGATGTGAATCGGGCGCAACGCCACGAACGCAAACGCGGTCAAGGCCACTGCGATCAGGATCGAGCTCGACACCCCCAAGCTCGAAGGCACGCGGGCGTCCACTTCGAGGTTGCGCAACACGTACCGGATCCCGAGCGGGAACACCAGCGCCTTCAGGCCGATCGTCACCGCTGCCAGCACGTACAGCGAGCTTGAGCCATGCCCGTCGGCGGCGGTCACGAACGCAAGCGCGGCGACCACCACCGACCCCAGCGCATACAACCGCAGCTGCTCCCACACATCCTGGGAGCGCAGCATCCCCAACTCCAACAGCAACACCAGTACCGCGCTGATCGTCGCCGCGGCGCCGAACACGCTCAGGTGCACGTTCCCGAAGCCAGGCTGGAACAGGAAGATCACCACCGCGAGCACGGCGAGCATGAAGCTCGCCGCCGTGAACTCGGGGATCTTGTACAGCCGCAACTTCGCAAAGCTCGACTCGATCACCACCACCGCCGCCCCGACCCCCAGAGCCTTGACGAACAGCAATCCGATCGCCAGCAGCACAACGTCCAGGCGGCCGCTGCTCGCCAATCCCCAGGGCACGACGAGCACGTTGGCGAAGATCGTGAACAGCGCCAGCTGCTTTACCGCCGACCCCCAGCGCAGGAACGCCAGCCCGGGCCCGGAGTGCTCGGTGACCCGACCCTCCTCGATCTGCCCGAACTCGAGCGTCGAACCGTGGTTCTGCACCGGGATCCGGCCGGTCTCGGTCAGCACCAGCATGAAGAACGCCGCGACCATCAACAGGTGGCTCGGACGTACGACCTGCACCACCGACGAGCGCAACGTCGCGCCGAACGTGTACGGAAGGTCGGTGTGCGTGGTCAGGGCCAGCACGAACGTGACGAAGATGACGGTGGG
>JBDTEE010000058.1:0-4306 GCA_039922645.1 Solirubrobacteraceae bacterium
AGGCCGGCCAGCGCCGCCAGCAGCAGCAGCGCGCCGGCGGTGAGCCCCGTGCCGATTGCCGCTGGGGAGAGGCCGGCCCGCGAGAGCATCCGCGCCTGCAGCGCGGCGGCTGCCGCGGACCCGCCGGGCACCACCTTGCTGAACGCGGCACCGGCCAGCTGCGAGGTCGCGACCGGAAACCACGCCGCACCCTGTAGCGCCAGCCGCTGTAGCGCGCACATACACCAGCTGCCCGCCGCCGCCATCGCCACCGCGACGATCCACCACCCCGGGTCCACGTCCCGCAGGCGGCGATACGCACCGAGCACTTCAAGGATTCCCGGCGCTACGCCATACAGGACGAGGGCGGCAACCAGCAGAGTCAGAGCCCGCCTGACGATTCCCCTTCGTGATGGTCGATGCTGACACTCACGGTCAGCCGGAGAGTCGCGGGCCTCGGCGGTTTGCTTGGCGGAGGCCTCGGCGGATGTGCGAGGCGTGGGGCGAGAGTCGGCAGTGGGTGGCATGTGCTCGGCCCTCCTGCTCGAAGGCTCAGTTCCGTGGCGTGTTTCGCTGCCCGAACGCGTCGCCAGGATCATCGTGGGACCACGCGCCTCGGGGACCATGATCGACGAGATGCTCTCGAGCAGCATGGTTCGCGCCGGCCCGTAGCCACGTGACCCCAGCACGATCAGGTCCATGGCGCCCGAGCGCTCGACCAGCTCCTCAGCCGCCCGTCCCACGCGAGCGTGCACCGCAACGGCTACCTCGGCCTCGAGCTCCGCCACCGCGGCGCCGGCCGCAGCGCGCGCGCGGCTCGCGAGGTCATCCACGGTCTGGACAGCCGACGTGGTCGTGACCAGTTCGACGCCTCCGCCGGTGGCAAGCGCGATCCGGCACGCGACCTCCAAGGCGTGGTTGCCCTCATCGGTCGTGATCCAGCCGACTCCGATCGTCTGCGGCACGAAGCCGCCGTCGTTGCGATAGCCGCGTGGTGCTACCGCGACCGCGCAGGGAGCCGCGCGCATCACGTTCTCGCTGACGCCACCGAGCGCGGCCTTCGTCCACGGCCCCAGCCGTCTGGACCCGAGCACGATCAGATCGGCCCGCTCGTTGCGGGCCAGGTCGTGCAGGCCACGCGCGGGCGAGCTCGCCGGCAACGCGCAGAACCTGACCGTCAGCACCTGGCTCACCAGCTCCCGGGCGCCGGCGAGCACCGCGTCAGCATGCTCGGCGAGCTCACGGGCCGCTTCACTCGACACGGCGCTCAGTTCCTCGTCATAGACGTACACGACGGCCACCTGACTGCCGAATGCCTTCGCCAGCCCCATCGCGAGGGCGAGCCCGTCATGACCTGTGTCGGTGCCGTCGAATCCCACGATCATCTTCTCAAACATGACCAATCCCCTTGTTCGCCTGGGCCTGACTTAGCCAGCGGGTGCGCGTCGACTTGCCGGCTCAGCCGCTGAATCTCGCCACGTGTCCCCGTCCCCAGGCCTCGTCGGGTCGCGTTGAGTGCGCCCGCGACGCCCGCTCGCCTCAGTGCTCGCATCCCCTCGAGTAGGTCACTCACCTCCTCGCTCGCGGTCCGTCCTTCGGCGAGCAGCTCCTCATGGCTGAGCTTGAGCACGGCGAGCCCGCCGGCGAGCGCCGCCGCCAGGGGCGCGCCCGTGGGATCCGCGTCGAGGCCGCTGGCCAATGTGATGCCGTACAGCTCATCGACGGTCGTGACGGCCCAGGTGGCCTGCCGAGGTCAACGCGACCTCGACGCGCTCGTCGCTGCGGCGGTCGTGAATGTAGGCGCCGAGCGAGACGGCCATCCTCGCAAACCCAGAACCCCTGCCCTCCGGCGTGCAGGTGGATATCCGATTCGCCATCCGCCCCGCCTCGACGGTTATCGTCAAGACCGGCGACGGAGCGAAGACGACCAGCGAACAGCGGGATTCGGCCCCTATCATGCGACGACCAGTACGTCGCAGGGCGCGTGCTGAACGACCCGCTGGGCCACGGAGCCGAGCAGTGTGCGGGCGACGAAGTCGCCGCCTCGCCGGCCGAGGATGATCAGCCCGGCCCCCACGTGTCGGGCGATGTCGACCAACACAACCGCCGGGTCGCCCGCTTCCGCTCGCGTTTCGACGGTCACTCCCTGACGCTCGCCGAGCCACTCGCGGGCGTCGTCCAAGATCCGCTCTGCGTCGAAGGGCTGAGCCGACAACTCGAGCCCCAGACCGCCCGAGCGCACATCGGCCGCGACCGCTACCACGAGGATCGTGGAGGCCTCGACGCCCAGGTGACGCGCTCGCGCAAGCCCGCGCCGGGCGGCATCGGAGCCGTCATAGCCGACGACGATCGTGAAGTCCTTGCCGGGAGTGGTCACCTCAGCTCCCATTCTGCCCTCTGGGCGTCCGGACGAGCGCTCGGCGCGTCAACGCCTGGCGCCGGGACCGATGGATGCCGGACGGTCGCCAGCGTGGACGCGATCGGTCGCGCGACGAGCAGGGCACCGGCCGCGCCCACCGCGAGGCCACCCTCGAACAGGATCAGCACCAGCGCGATCGTCCCCACCAAGCGCGCGCGGCGCGCAAAATGAAGATCAACACCGATTCGGCGCCGCGCGACCTGTGGCTACCGGACCTCGGAGCTAACGAACAGGCGAGGCCGTCGCGATGACGCAGCTCGGACGCAAAGTCAAGAGCGCGAGGCGAGCACACCCAAACGCTGGCGGTTGATCCGCGCGATCCTGACGGTCGAGGTGCTTTACCTGCTCGGCCTCGTGGACGCCTGACGGTCTTCCAGACAGCCACGCCGTTGATGGGCACAAATCACCATTCCCATCCGCCGGCAACGAAGAGAAGCTCATCGACGGCCGCCGATTGCCGCTAGCACGCGAGGGCACCCGCCACTGGCGGCACGCCCTGACGAACTCGATCTGAATCCGGAGCTGCCCATGCCCACCTTGTCCCAACCGCCGATGCTCAACGACCTAGACCGAACCGACGCTGGCCGGGCTCGCGTGGCTCGCCCCAAGCCATCATCGCTCCTGGACGAGAAGCTTCAGCCCCTGTACGCCTCGGTGGTGCGGCGCAACGCCGGCGAGACCGAGTTCCACCAGGCGGTGCTGAGCGTCCTTGAAAGCGTTGGCTCCGTCGTCGCCAAGCATCCGAGCTATGCAGCGGCGAAGCTGCTTGAGCGCATCTACGAGCCCGAGCGGGCGATCATCTTCCGCGTGGTGTGGACCGATGACCGCGGCGAGGTCCAGGTCAACCGTGGCTTTCGCGTCCAGTTCAACAGTGCGCTGGGGCCCTACAAGGGGGGCCTGCGCTTCCACCCCTCGGTGAACCTGGGAATCGTGAAGTTCCTGGGCTTCGAGCAGGTGTTCAAGAACGCGCTGACCGGGATGCCGATCGGCGGCGCCAAGGGCGGCTCTGACTTCGATCCCAAGGGTCGCTCCGATGCCGAGGTGATGCGCTTCTGCCAGGTCTTCATGACCGAGCTGCACCGCCACCTCGGCGAGCAGACCGACGTGCCCGCGGGTGACATCGGAGTCGGCCAGCGCGAGATTGGCTACCTGTTCGGGCAATACAAGCGGATCACCAACCGCTACGAGTCAGGTGTGCTCACCGGCAAGGGATTGGGCTGGGGCGGCGCCCAGGTCCGTACCGAGGCCACCGGCTACGGGTGTGCTTATTTCGTACAGGAAATGCTTAGCGCGCGCGCCGATGCCCTGGATCGCGGACCGATCGTCGTCTCGGGCGCGGGCAACGTGGCAATCCATGCGATCGAGAAGCTGCAGCAGCTCGGCGGCCACGTCATCGCCTGCTCTGACACTTCTGGCTACGTCCACGACCCGGGCGGCATCGACCTGGCGATCCTCAAGCGCGTAAAGCTGACCGAGCGGCGATCGCTCTCCGAGTACCCCCGGCGTCGCGGCCGGCAAGCTCGGTTCGTGCCGGGCCGGACGGTGTGGGAGGTGCCCTGCCGTGTGGCGCTGCCGTGCGCGACCCAGAACGAGCTCACCGGCCGTGACGCTGCACGCCTGAGCGAAGGCGGCCTCGCGGCGGTCGGCGAGGGCGCCAACATGCCCTGCACCGCCGAGGCGGTACAGGTCTTCGCGAAGGCCGGAGTGGCGTTCGCGCCGGCCAAGGCCGCCAACGCCGGCGGCGTCGCGACCAGCGCCCTGGAGATGCAGCAGAACGCATCCCGCGACCAATGGACGTTCGAGCAGACCGAGCAGCGCCTGCGGCAGATCATGCGCGACATCCACGACGCCTGCCGCGCCGCGGCCGAGGAGTACGGGACGCCCGGTGACTACCTCGCGGGCGCGAAC
>JBDTEE010000059.1:0-9797 GCA_039922645.1 Solirubrobacteraceae bacterium
AGGTCGCGGCAGCAACCGGGGCATCGAGGACAGTAGAGCCCCACGGCGGGGCGGGGGGCGTGGTGGCCGCGCGCTGTCCCAGAAGGTCCGTAGCGCGTCGTTGAATGGCTTTCCGGAGCACTGGCAGCCGTGGGCCCAGCGGTCGATTACCGCGTGCTCGGCACCGAGGGCACGGGTGAGGGCCTCACAGACGGCGGTGAACGCCCTGTGGCCGAGGGCGTCCTCGCCTGCCGCGAGGTTGTCCCATCGGCCGGAGACGACCAGCGTCGGCCGGCGCGCCTGAACCAGCGCGCCGAGGTCGAGCTCGGCCTCCCACGGGGGCCGCTCGGTCATCGTCGCGCGGGCGGCGCGAACCGACCGGGCCGTGAGCGCCAGGTCGGTCGGTCCGTCGAGCAGTGCAGCGACGTCGGCGGCGTCGACGTCGAAATCCGCGCGGGGAGTCGGCGGGCTTGCCCCGTAGCCGCGGCGGTCGGGCAGCAGCAGCGCCCGCATCCGCGCCAGCGGGCGCTGCTCGCGAAAGGCGAACGTCCCCCACGACAGGCTTCCGTGCACGCAGATCGCCGGATCACCGCGGCCCCACACGACGACGTTGATCGGCGCCGACTCGCGCATCGCCACCCCCAGCTCGCCCTCCTCGCTTCCTCAGCCAGAGCCGGGCGGGCCGCGGAAGGTGTTGAGCTCGGGCAGCTCCCCGCCGTCGCCGTCCGGGAGCCCGAGCTCGATCTTTCCCTCGCGCACGCGTGCCTCGATGCGTGGTTGGGCGAACACCGCCGGTCCCTCCACGACCGCACCGGTGCGCAGGTCGAAGCGCGAGCCGTGCCAGGGACAGGTGACCGTGTCGCCATCGCGGGAGCCCTCGGCGAGCGGCCCGCCCAAATGCGTGCAGGTGTTGGCGAGCGCGCAGACCTCGCCCGTGCGGCTGCGCGCCACGAGCACCGGCACACCGCCGACTGTGACCTCGCGCAGCTGCTCGTCGTCAAGCTCCGCCGCATCCAGGACCGGCACGAACTCCTGCGCGACGACCTGGCCGACGGTCCGGTTAACCCGGATCCCGAGGCCGTAGCCGAGCTTGCCGCCCAGGTGCGCGGCGCTCGAGCTGATCAGATAGCCGGTCGCGCTCAGACCGCGCGCGAGCCCCCGCCGTCCGGAGCGCCGGTACGCCAGCGAGGCGGACGTGAACGACAGCCCGAGCACGTTGAGCAGCGCGTGCACCATCGCGATCTGCCGGCTCTGCCCGATCAGGTCACGCAGGTCGTTGAGCCCAGTGGCGGCGGCCGGCAGCGCGGCGATCGTGCCGACGACCAGCACGCGGTCGGCGGCGCCCGCCAGCGCCTCATCGCCGGTCAACACCGAGGCGGCGTCCAGCGCAAGCGCGGCCGTCCATGATCCGATGGGAATGTCGGTCATCGCCGGGTGCAGCGGCGCCCCCAACCAGACGCCGTCGAGCGCGTTGCGCACCTGGGGAGGGCCGACGGCGCGCTTGATCAGCGGCTGAAGGCGTTTGGCGAGCGGTCCGGCCCACCGCTGAGAGAGCGCGAACCGGCCGGCGAACGTGATCGGCATGTGAGTCCTCCTTGGGTCAGGCTTGGCGCACCCGGGCCGCGGCGACGACTGCCTCAGACCAGTCGATCACCGTGGTCGGCTTTACGATGTGGTGGGACATGCCCAGCTCCGTGGGGCTCAAACCGAGCGCGAGCCCGACGAGCTGGGGGAGGTGGAGCACGGGCAGGCCGAGGCGGCGCCCGACGGCCTTGGCGGCGAGCGGCACGTCGTAGGAGGGCATCACGCCCAGCGGCCACAGGACTCAACGTCCAGGGCGACAGCGACGGTTCGATCGGCGCTCCTGCTCACGCGCCACAGCGTTCTCCAGCCGGCCGGCGACCGCCATCCCACGATCGGGGGACGGCGCCGATGGCCCTAGCTCACACGACTATGGGATCGGTGCGCCGAGACTGGTCAGGCGGCCTCGCCCCCCGGCTCCCGGGCGGCGCCCGGCGCGTCCAGGCCGCGCAGCTCGATCTGGCAGCCGGCATGCTCGGGGTCGTGGGGCACGAACGCGGTGAGCTTGGCCTGCGGCTCGAGCACGTCCAGCAGCCCGCGGGTGATCCCCCGGTGCAGCGCGCAGATCGCCGGCTGGTTCTCGCGCACCGCGTCGCGGTAGGGGCAGTTACCAAGGCAGATTGTGACCCGGTCGCCGCCACGCCCCTCGATCGTCGGCTGGAACCCCAGCGACGTCAGGGTAGTCTCGAGCGCGCCCGGGTCGCGGTGCGGGCCCTTGGGCGCGAGCTCGCGCCCGATCTCCCGGCCGGTCTCCTCCATCCCGCGCAGCCCGCCGCGGCGATTTCGCAGCGCGCGGGCCAGCCAGCGCCCAAGATCCTGGTAGGCATGCGGTGCCTTCCCGCCCGGCTGCGCGTCGGGTGCGATCGTCCACGCGTCCGGCGGCCGCCCGCGCCGCTGGCGCACACGAGCCCGCTCGACCAGGCCCTGCTGCGCCATCCGCTCCAGATGCAGCCGCACGCCGTTTGGATGAAGCTCCAGGCGCTCGGCGAGCTCCACCGTCCCGGCGGGCCGCTTGAGCTCCGACAGCAGCGCGAACAGCCGCGCCCGCGTCGGCTGGGAGAGCGCGTCATCAGGATCGGCCATCACGGGCAGATCGATCACCCCCATATTTTTGCACACTCAGACTATGAAAAGAAACGGATCGCGGGCCGAAGGTCGCTCACGCGTGCGTGTGCGAGAGCCGTGCCGCGAGGCCCTCGAGCGCCGTCGGCGCCACCGTCTCCTCGATCAGCGGGAACAGCGAGCGTTCCTCGAGGCGCACGTGGTCTGCGAGCGCCACGCCCAGCTCTTGAAGCGTTGTGATCGGCGGTGACGGCTCGCTCGCGGCGGCGGCGAGCGCGCGGATCAGGACGTGGTCGCACAGCACCCGGGCGATCAGCGGATGGTGGGGTCGGCGTGGCTGCCCTAGGCGGGAAGCAGGATCTCCTCCTCCTCGCGGAAGCGCTCAGCGCCCTCTTGGTTCCAGTAGGCCAGAAAGGCTTCGCGTGCCGGCTCCGCGGTGAGCGGGCTCGCGCGGCGCAGCTGCGCGGCCACGACCAGCGCGTGGTGGTGATCGCGCGAGAGCGGCGCCAGCGCGCCCGAGCGCTTCATCGCAGGTCCCGCACCCGCCCGAACAGGACGTTGTTCTCCTCGTGGACGTGCTGGTGCAGGTCGAGCTCGAGCCGGGCAAGCGCCTCGAGCAGCGTCCTGTGCGTGCGGCACAGCGCGCCGCTGGTGTCGTAATCGTTCGCCAGCTCGCGCAACGCGGCGAGCGCATCACCGGTGCCTGCGTGCTCGTGCTCGTGCGAGGCCAGCAGGCGCTCATCGACGGGCGCGCCATCCGCCTCGGCCGCGCGGCAGGCAGGGAACAGCACCCGCTCCTCGGTCTCGAGGTGCGGCTCCAGCTCGTGGCGCATCGTCCCAAACAGCCGCTGCAGGTCGTGCAGCTCGGGATGGCCCACCCCGTGCACGCGCACGACGGTGGCCAGCAGCCCCTCGATCCGCGGCAGCTCCGCCCGCAGCTTGTCGTGATGGGCCGCGACGATGTGCGTGCACAGCTCGTCGATCGACACGCGGCGCCAGTCGTTTCGCTCAACGTGTTGCCGGTCGAGCGACGAATCCTCCAGTGCTTCGAGCATCCGGCCCACGGTCTCGGCATCCAGCCCGCGGCGCGCGCAGGCCTGGGCGAGCGTCTGGCTCCCACCGCAGCAGTAGTCAAGCCGCAGCCGTTCGAACAGCTCCGCGCGCGCGGGCTGCTGGGCGACCAGCAGGCCAAGGCTGGCGCCGGGATCGATCATGCGCGCGCCGCCTTCGCTGCTTCGAGCGACTCGATGGTGGCATCGCCGGCCGACGCTGCCAACAGCGCCGTGACGAATGTCGGAGGCGCGAAACAGACCACGATCGACGCCGGTGCCTCGCCGGCATTCTCGACCGACACCCGCTCGCCCGCGGCGATGAACGCCCACATCCCGGGCTCGAGCCGCAACTCGCCTTGACGGCCGCAGAGCGTGAGCCCGCCGGCGAGCGGGAGCAGCAGCGCGTCGGAGCTGCCGTGGTCGTGCTCGCCGAGCCGCGCGCCCGCCGCAATGGTCACGCGGATCGCGGCCAGCTGAGCCGATGCCTCGTCGATGGGCACCTCAATGGTCGCACCCTCGCCGAAGGCAAGGCGCTTCGCCGTTGAGTCGTCGAATCTGCGCGCCCACATCTGATCAGGCTCCTTGCGTTGGTGAACTCCATGATTTTTACACTTGCTATGGTAAAAAGCAAGAACAATGAGATTCCGCCACCCGCCCACGCGGCCTCTCGCACGGATTGACCGGGGCGATGGCCGCTAAGACCGCACGGCCCGTCTGCCCCGCGTCTGAGCTGCCGCCAGGCGCACGCAAGGTGCTCGAGACTGCCGGGCTCCAGGTGCTGGTGCTCAACTGCGCCGGCGAACTGTTTGCGATCGAGAACTGCTGCTCGCACGAGGACGCGCCACTGGACGAGGGCGAGCTGGACGAGCTGGCTTGCTCGATCGAGTGCTGCCGGCACGGCTCGCGCTTCGATCTGCGCACCGGGCGGCCGCTGAGCCTGCCTGCCCACCAGCCGATCGAGGTGTTCGACGTCGTGGTCGACGACGGCACCGTGGTCGTGGAGGTCGAATGACGACTGACACGCTGGCCGCCGCGCTGCAACGCGAGCACCGCGAAATCGACCAGGAGATCGAGGCGTACCTCGCCGGGCGGGCCGCGGACGAAGGCCACACTGAGCCGTTGATCCGGGCGATCACGGCGTTGCGCCGCCACATCTTCCTCGAGGAGGAATTCCTGTTCCCACCGCTGCGCGAGGCCGGGTTGGTGGCTCCGGTTTTCGTGATGCTGCGCGAGCACGGCGAGATCTGGGACACCATGGACGCGCTTGATACCCAGCTCGGAGCTGACGCCGCCAACGCCGCGATCTCCGAGAACTGCGAGCAGCTGCTTGCCCAACTCGAGCGACACAACTCCAAAGAGGAGCCGATCCTCTACCCGCGAGCTGACTCGGTCCTGACAGCCGTCGCCGGCGCCAGCCTCAGAGCGTTCCTAGCGGCCGGTCATATCCCCAAAGGCTGGGTGTGCGCGCAAGCTGGCGCGTGAGGTCGGCAACGTAGTGCCCGACGTGTCGATTTGGCCGGTGGCCAACGCGAGGGTGGCAGGACAGATCGGGGGAAGGACGCTTCAGTCGAACGGATCTACCCACGCGACTACCCGGCTGGTCTCGCCTTCGTAGATTGGAACCGCTCGGTACCGCCCGCGCTCGTTGCGCCGGTGCGCCTCCACGTGGCGAACCGCGACCGTGATCGTCCGAAGCTCGTGGCGTCCCGCGTCGTCGGGGACCCGGATCGACACACCGTCGACGACAAAATGGACGGACGTGTCGTAGCGGGCCTGCGGCGGCGGCTCGCGTAGCTCGACCTCGAAGCCTGCCGTGCTCAAAGCCGTTCGGAGATTCGAGGCGAACTCGGGCTCGGCGCCCTTGCGGTTGTCAACGACGACCTGCGTACGGTCAACGTAGCAAGTCGCTCCATCGCCCCACCGGCGCCGGCGGCGAAAAGGTAAGAGGACTGAGGTTCGAGGTCGCTGGGGATGTAACTTGAGAAAGGACAGTCCATGCTTGCAGCGTTTTCCGTCACCCCGCTCGGCGCGGGTGAGTCTGTCGGCGGCCTCGTCGCCGAAGCCGTTCGCGTGGTGCGCCAAAGCGGCCTGCCCAATGAGACCAATGCAATCTTCACCAACGTGGAAGGGGAGTGCGACGAGGTCATGGGCCTGATTCGGGCTTCCATCGAGAAGGTCGGCGAAGCCGCGCCGCGCGTGAGCGTGTTCATAAAGCTCGACTACCGGCCACAAGCGGCGGCTGGGCGTCTCGCCCGGGATGTGGAGTCAGTCGAGCGCCTTCTGCGCTGAGAGCCCATGAACGACGCTAACTCGACATGCCGCCGACCGTGGTGCTCGTTTTTGGCGACCCACGGCCCCGAGGCGCTCGCGGGCCTGGCCTCACTCACCGGCTTCGTGGATGCGGCCCTGGGCCAGGCTCCCTGAGGCGACCGTGACGTGAGAGGGGCTGAGCGATGGGCCGTCAAGGACGTGGTCGCGCCCGGCCTCGAGGTCCTCTTCTGCGCCATCAACCCCGGGCTGGCGTCCGCCCGCGCCGGCCACCACTTCGCCCACCCGAGCAACCGCTTTTGGAAGGCGCTGCACCTCTCGGGCTTCACCCCCGAGCTGCTCGTCCCCGAAAAGGACTGTGGCCTGCTGGCGTATGGCCTGGAGGTGACGAACCTGGTCGACCGGACCACCCCTTCGGCCGCTGACCTGCAGCGGGAAGAGCTTCGCCGGGGCCGTCGTCGTCACCAGGGATGGCGGAGCTCGCTTGCAGCGCGCCGCTCTCGCCGACCGGTATTCGAGGGTTGCGTTCGGCCAGAGCGTCACGCGGCCGTGCCCGCCCGCTCGCGGAACGGGGAGACGTAGTCGCCAACCGGGGTGCGCAGGCCAACCGCCAGGCGGTTCCAGCCGTTGATCGCGACGATCTGGAAGGTCAGGGCGGCGATCTCCTCGTCTGAGAACTGCTCCTTGACCTCGGCGAACACCTCGTCGGGTGCGGCGGTCTGAGGCAGCAGCGTCAGCGACTCGCACCAGGCCAGCGCCGCGCGCTCCTGGGGGGTGTAGAACGGCGCCTCGCGCCAGCCCGCCAGCACGTGCAGCCGCTGCTCGTCCTCGCCGCGCGCGCGGGCGTCCTTGCTGTGCATATCCATGCAGTACGCGCACCCGTTGATTTGCGAGGCCCGCAGCTTGACCAGTTCGAGCAGCAGCGGCTCGAGCGTGCTGTGGTGGATCGCCGTCTCCAGCGACAGCATCGCTTCCAACCCCTTCGGAAACGTCTTTGGATAGTCGACTCGCATCGGTGTCCTCCAATCGTGAAATCGGATAGCCCTCGTACCTCTTTAGCGCCGGGTCCAGACGCGTTCTTACGCCTCCGGTGGCGTTCGGATCAGTGCCGACGACGACCGTTCGCACGCGAGCGCCGCGCATATCGGCGCGCCTCGTCGCGCGCGTGCTGAAGCAGGTGCAGCCCCTCTGACGGTCGCGCCACCGTGGTCGGGTGAGACTGGCCTGGGCACCAGATCTCCTCTGGACGTTCGCCCAGCCCGATGAGCGACGCTCCGCCGATGCTTAGCTCGTCGAGGCCGTGCTGGCTCGCGTCGAGCGTAGAATCGACGTCGATGCTCGACAATTGCCCACTCGTGTCGATCTCAGGTGAGGTGGAGCATCCCGCGTCTCTGACAGCTGAGGAGCTTCAGTCGCTCGTCGATGCCGAGCTGGTAGCCGACTTTCACTGCCGCGAAGGCTGGAGCCGGCTCGGCGAGCGCTGGCGTGGAGTACGGCTTTGTACCCTCCTCGCCCTCGTTGGCGCACGCGCGCGTGCCCTCTACATCACCGTGGGTGCCGGCGAGTACACCGTGGTGATCACCCGCGAGCAAGCCGAGGACGAGCGGGTGTTGCTCGCGCTCGAGCACGAGGGAGCCGCGAGCTCGCGACCGTCAGGATTCCCGCGGCTGGTCGGTCCGTCTGAGTGGGACTGCTTTCAGAGCGTTAAGTCCGTCGATCGGATTGAGGTAACCCGCTCGCCTGCGCAGGCGACCGCGCCGATCATCGCGCTCGCTCGGCTGGAACGGTGAGCGGGCTTTAGGATTTAGAGGCACCCGCGGTCGGCTCGAGCTGGTGCAGCTGGTGGTTCGTCAGGAGCTGGTGTTCGAAATCCGACGGCCCGAGCACGGCGGCGGCGCCCTCGCCGGCGAGCTTGGTGCGGGGCAGCCGGTCGAGTATCTCGAGGGTCGTGGCCGCGCCGCTCGCGAGTCCGCTGGCGCCGTAGACCTCGGGGTCGTCAAGCAGCAGGAAGAACGCTCCGGACCCGCCGACCCTGTCGTGCGGAGCGTGCCCGTACAGGCGCGCCTCGCGGACGTCCTCATGGTGCAGCTGCTCCACGCGCTGGCCTGCCCGCTGGCGCAGCTCGTCGAGCTCGCCGAACTGGATCCAGTCGGTGGGGCACGCCTTGGCGCACGCCGGCTCCATCCCGTCCTTGAGCCGGTCGTAGCACAGTGTGCACTTGTGCGTGGCGCCCAGCCCGGCGATGTCGCCGTCGCCGGCGGCGGGAAGCTGGTCGCGCTCGCGCCGGATGATGACCCCGAACGGGCAGGCGGGGATGCAGTAGCCGAAGCCGTTGCCGACGTCCTCCATCCGGCCAGGCGCCGTGTCCGCCGTCTCCAGCGGACGCCGAG
This sequence comes from Solirubrobacteraceae bacterium, assembly GCA_039922645.1. Classification (GTDB taxonomy): domain Bacteria; phylum Actinomycetota; class Thermoleophilia; order Solirubrobacterales; family Solirubrobacteraceae; genus Palsa-465. The sequence goes on from JBDTEE010000059.1 coordinate 8,333, forward strand.
CCTTGACGCACTCCGGCTTCGGGGTAGCGTGGTAGGTGGGCCGGTGCCACATGCGCGATTGGAGGACCCAGATGCGAGTCGACTACACCAAGGCGTTCCCGAAGGGCTTTGAGGCGATGCTGGCGCTCGAGGGCGCGGTCAGGGGCAGCGGGCTCGAGCCGCTGCTGCTCGAGCTGGTCAAGCTCCGGGCCTCGCAGATCAACGGGTGCGCGTACTGCCTGGACATGCACAGCAAGGACGCCCGCGCCCGCGGCGAGGACGAGCAGCGCCTTCACGTGCTGGCCGCGTGGCGTGAGGCGCCGTTCTACAGCGCCCGCGAACGCGCGGCGCTCGCCTGGTGCGAGTCGCTGACGCTGCTGCCGCAGTCCGCTGCGCCGGACGACGTGTTCGCCGAGGTCGAGCAGCAGTTCTCAGACGAGGAGATCGCCGCGCTCAGCTTCCAGATCGTGGCGATCAATGGCTGGAACCGGCTGGCGGTCGGGCTGCGTACCCCTGTCGGCGACTACGTCTCGCCGTTCAGGGAGCGCGCCGGCGCCGCCGCCTAGGTTCGGGAGCGGCGGCGTTCAGCGGTCGGCGTCGGCCGACGACCGTCCTCAGCGATCGTTCGCGCAGGCACCGGCTCAGCTGTCCTTGGCCTCGGCTGGCAGGTCCTCGGCCATCCGCGCGTCGTAGCGGCCCTTGAGGGCCACTGCGCTGTGGCCGTGCTCGATCAGGAACCGCGCCGCCCGGGCGCTGGTCTGGGCTGATCCGTGCTACGGGCGGCCTGGCTACCCGCCGGGTGTCGATCGGCTGGCAGCGCGGGCAGACGTTGGTCGCGCGTCCCGCAACGCGGATCCGCTCGAATTGCGGGATCGGGCCGAGCATGCTGCGCGAGGGATGCCCGCAGCACCCCCTCAGTATCTCGCCGGCGCGATCCCGGCAGGACCGGCGATCATCTGCGCGTGGCCGACGGAGTGAACACCCGAGAAAGCCCTTATCCGTTCGCGGAGTCCCGTCTGAGGCCCACGCGTTTGGCTCTCGGTCCGAGTGTGGCGCGACGACTCAGGAAGCTGCTCACGAGCTGCTTGGACCCGCCGATGGAAGTCCAGTCATCGTCCCACATGGTTGAGACCAGCCATGAGCGGTCCGCCGGGAACATCAGGTCCGGCGGCGCCCGGTTGAAGCCCTGATTGCGCCATCTGGCGGCCTGCTGAGATCCGGCCTCGACCAGCACGTAGCCATACCCGTAATACACCGTCGCTCTCGGCGCGTACGGAAAGACGACGTCGCTGGCTCCCGTGTCGAGATAGCCAAGCCACCACGGCTGCTCCTTCGTCTGCTCGGTGAGCAGCTCGATCACAGCCTGTTCGTGCCGGGCGAGCTCAGCTCCCTCGTTCGCTCTCGGCAGTCCCAAGGTGCAGTAGGAGGCGAAGACCGGAGGGATCGCGGCTGTAATGGCAGTGCCAGGGGACGTTCCGTTGTTGAT
>JBDTEE010000060.1:0-33181 GCA_039922645.1 Solirubrobacteraceae bacterium
TGGTGAGCGCTCGGTTCGCGCCGCTTACGGTGCTTGCTTCCTGGAATCACTTCTACACGTGCAAGCCGATCCTGACGACCATTCCGTTCATCCTCGGGTCTCGCCGGAGTGCACTGCAGGGCGCGACCGAGCAGGGCGGCGGCTTCCAGCCCCACCTCCGCGGGGGCTTCCAGCAACATCTACTCAACCCCCCGTGCTCAATTGCCGGGAGAGGAACCCTGGTCGAGATCCATGATGTCGTCGTCGCGGAGCCCCCGAACCGCAGCACTGACGGCGATGAGACGGTCAACGTGACAGACCCGAATCGCCCTGACATCAAGGACGTCTATATGAAGACGATCCATACGGAGATCGACAACCTGCTCATAGGGCACCACGTTGCGCCCCCGATTCAACCGCCAAAGGGCACGGCGATCGATATCCAGGGCTTCGTCTTCTGGGATCCAGCCCACACCACAGCCGAGTGGCACTCGTTCTCAGGCTGGGAGCTTCACACCGTCACAGCCTGGAGGCCGGCCGCACACCAGGGGAGCAGCAGCTGACACCGGAGCTGGATGGGAGCGCCGCGCCGCTGGTCCTCCTCCACGGCTTCACCCACACCGGCGCAAGCTGGAACCGAGTCGTGGCGGAACTCGGCGAACGCTACCCAGCGGTGGTTCCCGACATCCGCGGTCATGGTTCGGCGACGCGGGTGGAGCCGGTTGATTTGGACGGCGTGCTGGCCGACATCGCCGGGGTCAAGGCGGACCGGTTCGGGTTGGTGGGTTACTCCATGGGCGGTCGCCTCGCCCTGCACGTGGCGCTGGCCATGCCCGATCGCGTCGAGCGTCTCGTCCTGATCGGGGCGAGCCCGGGCATCGCCTCAGCGGCCGAACGCGAGCAGCGCCGGCGGGCCGACGAGGCGTTGGCCGGGCGGGTCGAGACGATGTCGATTGAGGAGTTCGCCCTCGAGTGGGCCCGTACCCCGGTCCTGGCCGGCTTACCCGCGGATGTCCTGGCCGAGGTGCACGCCGACCGGCTGCGCAACTCCGTCTCAGGGCTGGCCCGTGCCCTGCGGGGGCTGGGCACGGGAGCGCTCCCGGCCCTGTGGGATCGGTTGGGCGAGCTGCGGATGCCGGTGACGCTGGTCGCGGGGGAGCGGGACGAGAAGTTCCGGGCCACCGCCGAGCGAATGAGCGAACGACTGGCTGCTGGGGATCTGGTGGTCGTGCACGAGACCGGACATGCCGTTCATCTCGAGGCGCCGGTGCGGATGGGGCCGATCCTTGGCTCCGGTGGCTCCGGAACCATCCCCTGAGTCAGCCCTCCCAGTACCAGTCGAGCAACCCGTCGCCAAGCCCGGGCCCAGTCGGGACCGGGATGGTGCCGCGCGTGGGCCCCAGGGGATCACGGCGCCCGGCGAAGATGGCCAGAGTGGCCAATCCGCAGGCCCGTTCCGGGGCCAGTACCGCCGCGGCGTGCAGGGCGGCGGCGATGCCCAGCGGACCGTCCAGCGTCGAGGCGAGAAAGACCTCATAGCCCGCCATCCGGGCCCGGTGGGCGGTATCGAGCAAGCCGCTGATGCCGCCGCAGGCCGAAACCTTGAGGCAGATGAGCGCACAGGCCTGGTCCCTGAGGGCGTCGGGGTCGTTGGCCGACTCGTCGAGGGCCAGCGGGATGCTGGTGCGACTGGCCAGGTCGCGGATCGCCGTGACGCCCCTGACCGGTTCTTCACACAACTCGATCCCGACGGGGGCGAGAACCCGCAGCGCGGCCTCGGCCTCGGGCGGCGACCACGCCCCGTTGGCATCGATGCGGATCGCTATCTGGGGACCGGCCACGGCACGAACCGCGGCCATCCGGCCGTGATCATCGCCGATCGCCACCTTGGCCTTGATGGTCTGGAACCCCGCCGCGCGGGCCTGGGCTGCCTCGTGGGCAGCGCCGGACCGGTCGGCTGAGGCAATCGTCCAGTTGACCGGCACGGGACCAGGGGGGTTTGCCCCGAGCAGCTGCCAGACCGGAACCCCGGCGCGCCGGCCCGCGAGGTCCCACAGGGCCGCATCGATCGCCGCCAGGGCCTGGGGGAGCAGGGTCACCTCAGCGCAGTGGGCCAGAACGTCACCGTGGGCTTTGGCGTCGGCGTCGGCCAAGGCCGGGCGGCACGCCTCCAGAGCCTGGCCCACCTCGGCGATCGTCACCCCGTCGTAGGAGGGCAACGGAGCGGCCTCTCCGTGGCCCAGTTCCCCAGCCGCGGTTTCCAGCGTGACCAGCAAGAGCTCCCGAGTGCCGACCGATCCATGCGCGGCGAGGAATTCGGAGCGCAGTGGGGCATCGATGGGATCGACCCGGAGCTTCACCCGCTGAGCAGCAGTCCCGCAGAGAGGAGCGTGCAGAACACCAGCTGGAGCATCCCCGTCTGGGCCAGCGCGCCGTTGAGCGAAGGGCCATCCGTGCGGTTGCGGACCACGCGGACCACGCGGGTGGCGAGGAGGGCCGACAGCCAGGAGAGCATCACCCACGCCTTGACGGGCCCGAACAGCCAGGTGATCGGTACGAGCAGATAGGCGAGGTAGACGATGACCGCGAAGAGGTTCCGGGTTCGCTCGCGGCCGATCCGGACCGCGAGCGTGCGCTTGCGCGCCCGCCGGTCTGAATCGATATCGCGGATGTTGTTGACGACCAGGATCGCCGCCGCGAGCAGCCCCACCGGGACCGAGAGCGCGAAGGCCTCCCAATCGAGATGTTTGGTCTGGACGAAGAACGAGCCCGCCACGGCGACCACGCCGAAGAACAGGAATACGAACACCTCACCGAGGCCCTCGTAGCCGTAGGGCTTGGGGCCACCGGTGTAGGCGACGCCGGCCAGGATCGAGGCGGCGCCGACGAGGAGGAGCTGCCAGCCGGCAACCACGATCAGATACACGCCGGCCAGCACGGCCAGCCCGAAGGTCACGTAGGTGGCGACCAGCACCTGGCGGGGCGGGACCAGGCCGCCGGCCGTGACCCGGACCGGTCCCAGACGATCCTCGGCGTCGGCGCCCCGGCGTGCGTCGGAGTAGTCGTTACTCAGGTTGGTGCCGACCTGGATGAACACCGCTCCGAGCAGGGCAGCCACGAAGCGCAGGGGGTGAAAGACCTGCAGGTACCCCGCCAGTGCTGTCCCGACCAGGACCGGAGCCACCGCGGCCGGTAGCGTCCGCGGTCGGGCGGCCATGAGCCAGATCCTCACCTCGCCGGGCATGGGCGCGCTACGGGCGGCGGGGGAACTTGGAGAAGTCGACGGGGCGGTGCTCGAGGAACGCGTCGCGGCCCTCGGCCGCCTCCTCGCTCATGTAGAAGAGGAGATTCGCGTCATGGGCGAGCTGCTGGATGCCGGCCAGCCCGTCCTCGTCGGCGTTGAAGCTCGCCTTGAGCAGGCGTAGGGCAAAGGGAGAGAGGGCCAGCATCTCTCGGCACCAGGCCACCGTCTCCTCCTCGAGGCGGTCCAGGGGCACGACCGTATTCACCAGGCCCATCTCGAGCGCCTGCTCCGCGTCGTACTGCCGACACAGGAACCAGATCTCCTTGGCCTTCTTGGGGCCGACGAGACGCGACAGGACGCTGGCCCCGAATCCGCCGTCGAAGGAGCCGACCCGGGGTCCGACCTGACCGAAGCGGGCGTTGTCGGCGGCGATGGTCAGATCGCAGACCACGTGCAGGACGTGGCCACCGCCGATGGCGTAGCCCGCCACCATGGCCACGATCGGCTTGGGCAGTCGCCGCATCTGGACGTGAAGATCGGTGACGTGGAAGCGACCCACGCCGGACTGGGTGCCAGCCTGCGCCGGATCGGCTCCGGTCACGTAGCCCCGGGCGCCGCGGACGCGCTGGTCTCCGCCGGCACAGAAGGCGTCAGGCCCCTCGCCGGTGAGGATGATCACACCTACGTCGGGGTCCTCGCGGGCCTGTTCGAGGGCCTGTGAGATCTCCACGATGGTCTCGGGGCGGAAGGCGTTTCGGACCTCCGGTCGGTCGATGGTGATCTTGGCGATTCCGGCGTCCGGGCCCGTGCCGAGCTCGTAACGGATGTCGACGTACCCGCCGGCGGCCTGCCAGCTGATGCTCAAGGGTCTGCTCCTAGCTTTGGTGGGCAGCGCGGACTCTACGCAAGCGCGGTAGGAGCTCGCCTGATGGCCGCCGCGCGGGCAGATTAGGGTGCCCTAAGACGGCTCAGGCGACTCTGTTAGGGTGCCCTAATGGCGATTGTGACCCGCAAGCGAATCGGATGGGGTGCCCTGGCGGCTCTCCTGATCGGACTCCTCGTGTGGCAACTGGCCGGTTCGGCGGGCGGCACTCCCAATCCGGCCAGCCCGACTGCCCACCTCGGCCGCCTCGCGGTGGTCCTGGACAGCGCCATCCTTGTCCTCCGCGAAGGCCTGGAAACGATCCTCGTCCTGGTCGTTCTCACGGCCAGCATGCGCGGGACCAACAGGGGCTACCGACGTCCGCTGTCGCTCGGCGCGGCGGTCGGGTTCGGCACCGCCGTGGTGACCTGGTTCATCGCCGTCGCCGTGACTGACGCGGTTGGGCCGGGAAGCCTTGACCTCCAAGCCGCGACCGGCCTGCTGGCCATCGTCGTGCTGCTGGTGGTCATGAACTGGTTCTTCCATCGCATCTACTGGACGGGCTGGATCTCGCATCACAACAAGCGGCGCCAGGCGCTGCTCTCCGACGCAGCGACCTCAAAGCAGAAGACCTTGCTCGGCCTGGGGCTGCTCGGCTTCACCTCGGTCTACCGCGAGGGTTTCGAGGTGGTCCTGTTCCTGCAGAACCTGCGCCTGCGCTATGGCTCCGGCGTGGTCCTCGAGGGCGTGGCCCTGGGGCTCGTGTTCGTGGCCATCGTCGGCTACCTGGCCTTCGGTCTGCAGCGCCGCCTTCCCTACAAGCGGATGCTGGTGGCCACCGGCGTCATGCTCGGCGTTGTCCTGCTGGTCATGGTCGGCGAGAGCGTCCAGGAGCTTCAGCAAGCGGGCTGGATCAGCACGACCACGATCCCGGTGGCCGTCCCCGGTTGGATGGGCCTGTGGTTCTCGATCTTCCCCAACGTCGAGACGGTCGTCGCACAGGCCGCCGCTGCCGCGATCGTGATCGGTTCCTACTTCCTGGCCGAGGAACTGAAGATCCGCCGCCCGCGCCGTCGCCAGCGTCGGGAATCCGTGCGGGGGGCGACGGCTCTGCCCACAACGACACACTGAGTCGCATGGAGCCATGGTTGGTCCGCACAGCTCGCGCGCACGGCCAGCGCGACGCGCTGGTCACGCCCGGGGGTGAAACCGAGACCTACGAGTCTCTGCTGGCTCGGGCCCGAACCGCCGCCGGTGGCCTTCGAGACCTGGGGGCGCAGCCGGGTGACCGGATCGCCCTGGCCATGCCGAGCCGCGAGTTGATCGTGGGATTGCACGCCTGCACCCTGATCGGAGCGGTGTCGGTCCCGATCGATCTCCGGCTCCCGGCCGCCGAGCGCGAGCCGCGCACGCGCGCCACCCGGTTCGTGCTCGAGAAGCTCCCGGCCGGAGAGGAGGTCAGCCCGGCCGCCCGTGATCCGGCGCAGACCGCGACGGTCATGTTCACCTCCGGCACGAGCGCCGCCCCGAAAGAGGTGGCCCTGAGCTACGAGAACTGGCTCTGGAACGCGATCGGCTCTGCGCTGGCTCTGGGCCTTGATCGGAACGAGCGGTGGCTCTGCCCGATGCCGCTGGCCCACGTCGGCGGTCTCTCGATCCAGATCCGCAGCGTCATTTACGGGACGACCGTTCTCCTGCACGAGCGCTTCGACACCGATGCCGCGATGGCGGCACTGAGCGATCCGGGACAACGAGTGACCCTCGTCTCCCTCGTCCCGACGATGCTGGCTCGGCTCCTTGACGCCGGGCTCCAGAACCCGCCGACGCTGCGCTCCGCGCTTCTCGGGGGTGGACCGATCGCCCCTGCCCTGTTGGAACGCGCCCGCGCCGCGGGCATTCCCGTCGCCTACTCCTACGGGATGACCGAAGCCTGCTCGCAGATCGCCACCAACGGCTGGCCCCTGCTGGGCACCGAGGTTGCCCTGAGTGACGCCGGGGAGGTTCTCGTCCGCGGGCGAACAGTGGCGGCAGGGTCCCTGGCCGACGACGGCTGGCTCCACAGCGGGGATCTGGGTGAGTTCGATGACGCGGGCCGTCTGGTCATCTGCGGGCGCAAGGCGGACACGATCATCAGCGGTGGAGAGAACGTGGCTCCCGATGAGGTGGAGGCCGTCCTGCTGGAGCACCCGGCCATCGTCGACGCCGCGGTGTTCGGGCGGTCCGATCCCGAGTGGGGCGAGCGGGTCGTGGCCCACGTGGTGGTGAGGAGCCCCATCCCCACCGTCGAGGCGCTGCGGCGCCACTGCGCTGAGCGGCTGGCGTCCTTCAAGGTGCCCAAGGAGATCGACTTCGTGGCCAGCCTGCCGCGCGGCCGCACCGGGAAGCTCCTCCGCCGAGAGTTGAGGTGAGACGGACCGATAGGGTCGCCTCACCTTGAAGCTTTCCACCAAGATCTTGCCGCGGACGCTGCTCGATGGTGTCAAGCGGGTCCGGCCCGCCTACGCGGCCGGACGTCGCGCCCGCTTCGCGCTTGGCTCACGCCTCGGCGCCCGCGCCGTGCCTGGCCTGCGGGGCCGCGTTCACCACAACGATTTCATGCTCCGCTCGACCGAGCCCTCCCACGTCGAGAGTTACCGCAGCGGAGCGCAGCGATTCGTCGACATTCTCGCCACGTCACTGCAAGAGGCCGGCCGCTCCTTCGCGTCGATCGACGCCTGCCTGGAGGTTGGCTGCGGGTATGGACGCATCGTGCGGGAGCTGGGTGATCACCTACCAGCGTCGCGCATCTACGTCACGGACGTGATCGATGAGGGTGCAGATTTTGTCGCGACAGAATTTGACGCGACGAAGATTCCCCCGCTCGAGGTGGCTGGCCCCGCCTGGCACGAACGATTCGATCTCGTCTACCTCCTGTCGGTGTACACACACCTACGTCGGGACATGGTGGAAACGAACCTGCGCGCTGTGTCGGACTCACTCAAGCGCGGCGGCGTCGCCGTGTTCACGATTCACGGACCGGGCTCGGCCGCGACTGCCGAACGGTACGAGCAGTACTGGCTGGACAAGGACAAGGTCCTGGACGGCCTGGCCCGGGACGGCTTCTACTACGAGCGCTACCCCTACTACTACGACGAGTACGGACTGACATGGTTCACCGAAGCGGCCGTGAAAGCGCTCGTCGACGCCACTGCTCCCGACCTCGAATTGGTGGCCTATCACCCGATGCAGCTGGACGGTCACCAAGACGTGTTCGTCTACCGCAAGGCATAGATGCTGACTTCGGCCCCGGTGTGACATCAGTTGACGTCACATCGTCCGTGCGTATGATCGCCGGGTGCCCGCCGCGCTGACCATCGAGCAGTTGGCCGCCGAATCGGGGATGACGGTGCGCAACATCCGTGCCCATCAGGCCCGCGGGCTTCTCACGCCGCCCGAGGTACGACTCCGGGTCGGCTACTACACGCCCGAGCACGTGGAGCGCCTGCGGCTGATCCGGGAGCTCCAGGATCAGGGCTTCAACCTGGCCGGGATCCAGCGGCTGCTCGACGAAGATCAGGGGCCGGCCGAACGCTTGAACCGGTTCCGGCGCGTGCTCATCGAGCCGCCGCACGCCGAGCGGCCGCAGATGCTCACCGTCAGCGAACTGGCCGACCGTTTTCGACTGAGCGCGGACGAGGCGTCCTGGGTCATGGAGCGCGCGCAGCGGCTCGGCGTCCTGATCAGGACCGGCAGCGATACGTTCGAGGCGCCGAGCCCCACGCTGCTGGCTGTGGCCGAACGGGTGGTGGCGCGAGGCATCTCGCTGGACGGGGCGCTGGCCGTTTTCGAGGCCATCGAGCAGCACTGCGACGCCGTCTCCGGCGCCTTCCTGCGCGTGTTCCTGGACGAGGTGTGGAACCCGTTCCAGGCCGCCGGGATGCCGGAGGAGAGCTGGGCGGAGATTGAGGAGTCGATCGAGCAACTGCGCCCGCTGGCCACCGAGGCACTGGTGGCCATCTTCGGGCAGCGCATGGCCGCACAGATCGATTCCGCGTTTGGCCAACTCGGCCAGCGCTCGCCTGGCTAATGCCCCGATTCGCAAATTCGGTGGCGAATTTCCGACTCGCGGCACTAGGGTGGCCACATGAACGTCATCGAGCCCGACGAGCAGCGCGCGAATGCCCGGGATATGTGGGAGCGGGCTTCGACCGGCTGGGGCAAGCGGGCCGATCGGATCCGGGACTGGGGAATGCCGGTATCGATGGCGATGGTGGATGCTCTGGCGCTGCAGCCTGGGCAGAAGGTCCTTGAGTTGGCCGCGGGACCGGGGGACACGGGCTTCTTGGCCGCCGAGCTCATCCAGCCCGGCGGCACGCTCATCTCGAGCGACGGCGCGGAGGCGATGGTGGAGGTGGCCCGCGAGCGGGCCGCTGAGCGCGGCCTGACCAACGTGGAGTTCAAGCAGCTCGAGCTCGAATGGATCGACATGGAGACGGCCACCGTGGACGGTGTGCTCTGCCGGTGGGCGATCATGCTCATCGTCGATCCCGAAGCCGCCGCGCAGGAGATCCGGCGCGTGCTCAAGCCCGGCGGCCGGGCGGTCTTCGCCGTGTGGGATGGTCCCGAGCAGAACCTGTGGGCCACTATCCCCAACCGGGTGATGGTCACCCGGGGTCACGCCGAGGCTCCCGATCCCCGGGCGCCGGGCATGTTTGCCTTGGCCGGGTCGGGAAAGCTCGAGGAGCTGCTCGGGGCGGCTGGCTTCACCGACGTGATCATCCAGCCCGTCGAGCTGGCCCGTCACTACGAACATGCCGCCGACTACGTAGCCGAGACGGCCGACGTCTCGCCGATCTTCAGCGGTGCCTTGGCCGACCAGCCCGCCGAGGAGCGCGAGGCCATCACCGCCGAGGTGATCGCCGCCGTGCAGCCCTTCACGGCTGACGACGGAAGCGTCACGCTGCCCGGCAGCTCGCTGGTCGCGGTCGCCACCGCCTGAACGTGATCTTGCACCCTGGGCGGTCCTTTGCAGGCGTTTCCGCCGGCGCCTGGACCTTGGAGACTGTCCCGCCATGCGATCCAGATTTCTGTCTCTACCGGCCTGCCTCGTTGCCGCCCTCCTTGTTCCCGCAGCCGCCGCCGCCAACTATGCCCACGTCGTCACCCGAGGCGAATCGCTCGCCTCGGTAGCGGCCGCCGACGGTTTGTCGGTCAGCCAACTGGCCGCGGCCAACGGCCTCGCGACCACCAGCCAGCTGATCACCGGCGCGACCCTGCAGATCCCTCCGCAGGGCGGCCCCAGCTCAGTGACCGCCGGCCCGGTCGCCACCCCAGGCACCGGTGATGAAGAAATAGGAGAGGCGCCGGACGGCGATGAGAGCACCGCCGCCGGGACAGCGACTTCCGCGGTTTTGACCAGCACGTCCGGCGGTTACCTCGTGCGGCCCGGTGACACCCTCTCGGGAATCGCGGCTGCGAACGGACTCAGCGTCGATCAGCTGGCCGCGCAGAACGGTCTGCGCCCTACGAGTGTCCTGTTGTCCGGTACGACGCTCTCCTTGGGTGCCGCCACCGCCACGGCCACGCCGGTGGCCACCACGAGTCCGGTGGGCGCCAGCGCCCCAGCGACCGGCGGCGCCCAGCCCACCGCACACATGGTGAGCCCCGGCGACGTCGGTCTCATCGCCGCCGCGCAAGGTGTCTCACCCTCCCTGGCCGAGGCAATCGGCTACCAGGAGAGCGGGTTCAACAACGGGCTCGTCTCGCGGACCGGCGCCACCGGCGTCATGCAGATCGAACCAGGCACCTGGAAGTACATCGGGCAGAACCTGGCCACGCCCCCACCGCTCTCGCCGTACTCCGCCCAGGACAACATCCGCGGCGGAGTCCTGCTCCTGCACTCGCTGCTCGACCAGACCGGGGGAGACCCGGCCCTGGCGGCGGCGGGCTACTACCAGGGCCTGGATTCCGTGCGCAGACACGGGATGTATGCCGACACTCGGCGCTACGTCAACGACGTGATGGCGTTGCGCAGTCGCTTCGGGGGACCGTAGGCCGCCGCGGTGGTCGGTAGCCCGCACGGCGCACTACGAAAGGAACCCATGTCTTCCAACCAAGCCCGATGGCTCATTTTCGCTCTGGTAACGGCCGCCGTCAGCCTGGCGAGCACGGCGGTGGCGTCGGCCGCCACGGCGCCTGCGGCCACCACCGCGCCGGCGAGCAGCATCACGGCCAGCGGGGCCACTCTGAACGGCATCGTCAACGCCCATAAGACGCCGACGACCTACTACTTCCAGTACGGAACGACCACGGCTTACGGACTCACGACACCGGTGGCCAACGCCAATGGCAATGTCGCCAAGGCGGTCAAAGCCAGCCTGACCGGCCTCGCGGCCAGCACGACCTACCACTTTCGCCTTCTCGCCTCCAACAGCGCGGGCATAGCTGACGGCAAGGACGCGACGTTCACCACGCAGCCGGCCGGTGTGGGCACTCCGAGCAACCACTCCGTCAGCATCGAGGCGCTCCCCGTGAAGATCACCTGGGGCAAGTCGACGACGATCTCCGGCACCGTAACCGGACCGCTCAGGGGTGGCCGAAGGGCGACTCTGAAGGCCACGTCATACCCCTACTCGGGCGCCTTCACGGACACGGGGCAGACCACGAGGACCTCGGCCAGCGGCACCTATTCGTTCACCGTAAGCCCGGGTGAGAGCACCCGCTACGAGGTGACGTTGGCGACCAAGGTGCCCCTAACCAGCGCTGTGGTTCAGGTCGGCGTTCGGGTCAAGGTGATCATCCATATGAGCACCCTGCATCCGCATGTGGGCCAGCTCGTCCGCTTCTCCGGGACGATTACTCCGGCCCACAACGGCCGCTACGCCCAGATCCAGCGCCGGACGAGCACGGGAGCCTGGAAAACCGTTGCCAGTACTCGCCTCCGGCCGGGCGGGACCGTCAACGGGGTGGCCGTCTCCCACTACTCGAGGAAGATCCGCATCCGCCATAGCGGGACCTATCGCGTGCGGGTCAATCCGCGCGACGGAAACCATCTGGTCGGCACCAGCGCGACTCGTCGCGCGATCATCCGCTGAGGTAGCGCTACGGCTGCGGCGGCGAGGACCTCTCGGGGCTCTCTCCGCCGCGGGCCGTCGCGGCGCACAGTCGTTACCCGCGGGGGCGTTGTAGCCTCCGCCTCGTGTTCTACGACGACGACGCAGACCTCAAGAAGCTCGAAGGCAAGACCGTGGCCATCATCGGCTACGGCTCTCAGGGCCATGCCCATGCCCTGAACCTGAAGGACTCAGGCGTTTCGGTCCTCATCGGCCTGCGGCCCGAGTCCTCGAGCGTGGCCAAGGCCGAGGCCCACGGCCTGCGCGTCGTGGAGCCGGCCGATGCCGCCAGCGAGGGCGACGTGATCATGATGCTCGTGCCCGACGAGCTCCACGGGCAGGTCTGGGAGGACGGCGTCAAGGACGGCGTCGCCCCGGGCAATCTGCTGCTCTTCGGACACGGTTTCTCGATCCATTACGGGGAGATCGCGCCCCCGCCGGAGGTCGACGTCGCGCTGGTCGCTCCGAAGGGACCGGGACACCTGGTTCGCCGCCAGTATCTGGAAGGCTCCGGGGTCCCCGGGCTGGTCGCCGTCCAGCAGGACGCCTCAGGTGACGCGCTGGGGCTCGCCTTGGCCTATGCCAAGGGCATTGGCTGCACTCGCGGCGGGGTCATCGAGACCAGCTTCAAGGATGAGACCGAGACCGACCTGTTCGGTGAGCAGGCGGTCCTCTGCGGCGGCGTCACCGAACTCGTCCGGGCCGGTTACGAGACGCTGGTCGATGCCGGCTACGACCCTCGCCTGGCCTACTTCGAGTGCCTGCACGAGCTCAAGCTGATCGTCGATCTGATGTACGAGAAGGGGATCGCGGGCATGCGCTACTCGATCTCCAACACCGCCGAGTACGGCGACCTGACCCGTGGCAAGCGGGTCATCGGCGAGGACTCGCGCAGGGCCATGAAGGAGCTGCTGGGCCAGATTCAGTCCGGCGACTTCGCTCGCGAGTGGATCGCCGAGAACCGGGCCGGGCAGGAGAACTTCAAGCGCATGCGCGAAGAGCAGGCCGGCCATCAGGTCGAGGTCGTCGGCAAAGAGCTCCGGTCCCAGATGGACTGGATCGATACCGAGTTCCAGGAGTAAGGCGTCTACAATTCTCGCTGCCGTCGTGACTGGCGCGAGAGGTGGGCAAAAACCACCGGGAAGCGATGGCGATGAGCGCCGCGCGCCTGGGCATGTAGATCCCCGCTAACTTCGAGGAGGCCGCATGACCCAGACCGTTCTGCAGATCCCCGCGGAGCTCCAACCCGCCGACGGGCGTTTCGGGTCCGGACCCTCCCGGGTCCGCCAGGCCCAGCTCGACCACCTGGCCGGTCCGGGCGCGGCCATCATGGGCACCTCCCATCGCCAGAAGCCCGTACGGGCCCTGGTAGGCCAGGTGCGCGCCGGGCTGAGCGAGCTCTTCTCCCTGCCCGACGGCTACGAGATCGTGCTCGGCAACGGCGGCACCACCGCCTTTTGGGACGCCGCCACGTGCTCACTGGTCCGCGAGCGCGCCCTGCATCTGACCTACGGGGAGTTCTCGAGCAAGTTCGCCGCCTGCACGCGTCAGGCGCCGTTCCTGGCCGAGCCGATCATCGTGGCCGCCGATCCCGGGGATGCCCCGAAGCCGACCTCCGACCCCGACGCGGACGTCATCGCCTGGGCCCACAACGAGACCTCCACCGGGGTGATGGTCCCGGTCCAGCGACCGGCCGGCGCGACCGGGGACGCACTGGTCTTGATCGACGCCACCTCCGGTGCCGCCGGGCTGCCCGTCGATGTGGCCGACTGCGACGTCTACTACTTCGCCCCCCAGAAGGGCTTTGCCTCTGATGGCGGCCTGTGGCTGGCCGCGGCCAGTCCGGCGGCGGTACGCCGGATCGAGGAGATGAGCGACGCCGGTCGCGACGGACGTTGGATCCCCGACTTCCTCTCCCTGAGCACCGCGCTGGAGAACTCGCGCAAGGATCAGACCTACAACACGCCGGCGCTGGCCACGCTGCTGCTGCTGGCCGACCAGCTTGACTGGATGCTCGGACAGGGTGGGCTCGAGGCCATGATTCGCCGCACCACCGCCTCCAGCCAGACGCTCTACGGCTGGGCCGATGCTCACGCCGTGGCCACCCCGTTCGTAGCTGACCCGACCAAGCGTTCCCTGGTCGTGGGCACGATCGACTTCGCCGAGGAGGTGGACGCGGCTGGACTCGCGGCCCAGCTGCGGGCCAACGGAATCGTCGACGTGGAGCCCTACCGCAAGCTGGGACGCAACCAGCTCCGTGTGGCCATGTTCCCGGCCACCGACCCGGGCGATGTCCAAGCCCTGACCGCCTGTATCGACTGGCTGCTGGAGCGGGCATGAGTACTGAGAGCAAGCCCCGTGTCCTGGTGGCGGAGAAGATCGGTGACTCCGGCGTGAACCTGCTCCGTGAGCACTTCGACGTCGAGGTAGCCAGCGGTTGGAGCGCTGAGGAGCTCGATTCACGGATCGGCGAGTTCGACGGCATCCTGATCCGCTCGGCCACGCAGCTCGACGCAGAACGGCTGGCCAAGGCCACCCGTCTGCGCGCGGTGGGACGGGCCGGGGTGGGGGTGGACAACGTAGATGTCAGCGCCGCCACCAAGCGGGGGATCGTCGTGGCCAACGCCCCTCAGTCCAACGTCATCACCGCCGCCGAGCACACCATGGCCCTCCTTCTGGCGCTGGCCCGCAACGTCCCCCAGGCCTACGTCTCCCTGAGCTCGGGCAAGTGGGAGCGCTCCAAGTTCTCCGGGGTTGAGCTGTACGAGAAGACGCTGGGCATCCTCGGCTTCGGGCGCATCGGTCAGTTGGTCGCCCAACGTGCCCGGGGCTTCAACATGCGGGTGGTGGCCTACGACCCGTTTGTCGGCGCCGAGCGCTACCGCGAGCTGGGGGTCGAGCAAGCCGGTTCGCCCGAAGAGGTGTACGCCGCGGCCGACTTCCTCACCCTGCACCTGCCCAAGACTCTGGACACGGAGGGGTGGCTGAACGCCGAGGCGCTGGCCCAGTGCAAGGACGGGGTGCGGGTGCTGAACGTGGCCCGAGGCCCTCTGGTCGTCGACGAGGATCTCCAGGCGGCGCTCGAC
Source organism: Solirubrobacteraceae bacterium (assembly GCA_039922645.1). Taxonomy (GTDB): domain Bacteria; phylum Actinomycetota; class Thermoleophilia; order Solirubrobacterales; family Solirubrobacteraceae; genus Palsa-465. The sequence continues at coordinate 14,263 of JBDTEE010000060.1, forward strand.
TCGGGCAAGGTGGGCGGGGCGGCGCTCGACGTGTTCCGCACCGAGCCGATCACCGATCATCCGCTGTTCGCTTACCCCAACGTGATCGTCACCCCGCACCTCGGCGCGTCCACCGCTGAGGCGACTGACCGAGCCGGGTACCAGGCCGCTGAGCAGGTCGTGGCTGCCCTCACCGGCGGCGTGGTGACCAGCGCGGTCAACGTGCCCGTCATCTCCGCCGAGGACATGGAGGTCCTCGGGCCCTACGTCAACCTGTGCAACTCGCTGGGCCGGATCGCCAGCGCGCTGGCGCTGTCCGAAGGGTCGTCGGTCGAACGGCTACAGACCGACTTCTTCGGCCGCCTGGCCGAGCGCGATACCCGCCTGCTGGCCACCGAGGCCCTGCGCGGGGTTCTGGCCGGCCATCTCGAGGAGGAGGTCAACGCGGTCAACGCGCCCGCCTTGGCCGAGGAGCGCGGGATACGCGTGGTCGAGTCCAAGCACACCGCCGCGCGCGACTACACCGATCTGGTTCGGGTCGAGGTGACCGCGGGGGAGAGCAGCGTGCGCGTGGCCGGAACGCTGATTGGCCGCCGCAATCGCCCACACCTGATCGAGGCCTGGGGCTCCCGCTTCGACGTCCAACTCGAATCGCACGTGACCGTGTTCCGCTACGAGGACCTGCCGGGCATGCTCGGCCGGGTCGGCTCGGCCTTCGGCGCGCACGGCGTCAACATCGTCTCGGCCGCCGTCGGTCGGGCGCCCGAGGACGATCCCCATGGGGATGGCCGGATGGCGGCCATGGCGGTGACCACGGTTACCCCGGTTCCCGCCGAGGTCGTCCGCGAGATCGTCGACAGCGAGGGGTTCTTCGGCGGGGAGACTGTGGCCTTGTAGATGAGCTCCTCGGCGCCGTAGTCCTTCTCGAAGTCCTACCCGCAGGCCGTTGCCACTGCTACTCTCCGCCGAGATGGCGCCTCGCCTCGACCTTCGACTTCTTCTCCTCCCCCTCCGGGGGGAATAGCGCGTGGGCGGCCGCACGTAGCCGCGAAACCAGCACCGAGAAGTCGCCAAGTTCGAGCCCCAAGGGAGAAGCGTCATGACCAAGCCTGACGATCCAGATCGAGTACTGATCTTCGACACCACGCTGCGCGACGGTGAGCAGTCGCCCGGCATCTCGCTGAACACGCAGGAGAAGCTCGAGATCGCCCAGCAGCTCGGCCGCCTGGGCGTGGACGTCATCGAGGCTGGCTTCCCGATCACCTCCCCGGGGGACTTCGAGGCCGTTCAGGCCATTGCCCGCACCGTTGAGGGTCCGGTCATCGCCGGGCTGGCCCGCACGCACGTCGGCGACATCGACGCTGCCTACAACGCGGTCAAGGATGCCGCGCGCCCCCGCATACACACCTTCATCTCGACGTCGGACATCCACATCAAGTACCAGCTGCAGAGCACCCGCGAGGACGTCAAGGGTCAGGCCCGGGCCGCTGTGGCCCACGCCCGCCAGTACCTGGACGACGTCGAGTTCTCGCCCATGGACGCCACGCGGGCCGAACTCGAGTTCACCGCCGAGGTGTGCCAGATCGCCATCGATGAGGGCGCGACCACGATCAATATTCCCGACACCGTGGGCTACGCCATCCCCCCCGAGTACGCCGACTTCCTCCGCGGGCTCTACGGCCTGGTGCCCGATCTGCACGACGTGATCCTCTCCGTGCATTGCCATGACGACCTGGGGCTGGCGGTGGCCAACTCCCTCGCCGGGCTCCAGGCCGGAGCGCGGCAGGTCGAGTGCGCGATCAACGGAATCGGCGAGCGGGCCGGCAACGCCTCGCTCGAGGAAATCGTGATGCTGCTCCACACGCGCCAAGCAGTGATCGGCCTGCACACGAGCGCGGTGACCACCGAGCTGGCCCGTGCCTCGCGCATGGTCTCGCGCCTGACGGGCTATCCGGTGCAGCCCAACAAGGCCATCGTGGGCCGCACCGCCTTCGCCCACGAGTCGGGGATCCACCAGGATGGGGTGCTCAAGGAGCGCACCACCTACGAGATCATGGACGCCACCACGATCGGCCTGGAGGCCAATTCGATCGTCCTGGGCAAGCACTCCGGACGGCATGCCCTCCAGCAGGCGCTGGCCGAGCTGGGCTTCGAGCTCTCCGGCGAGACCCTCGCCACCGCCTTCAAGCGCTTCAAGGAGATCGCGGACAAGAAGAAGCAGGTCACGGCCATGGACCTGGAGGCGCTGGTCACCGATGAGCTGCGCCAGGACATCGCCGGCTACACGCTCGAATGGTTCGACGTCGAGGCGTCGAGCCGGCGCCCCCCGCACGCCACCGTGGCCGTGCGCGGCCTCGACGGTGAGGAGCTGGTCGGATCGTTCACCGGGGACGGTCCCATTGACGCCATCTTCCATGCCATCAATGCGGCCACCGGCGTTGACGCCCGTTTGCGCGAGTTCCGAGTGGACGCCGTCACCGGCGGTCAGGATGCTCTCGGTGAGACCTCGGTCGTGCTGGAGCTGGCCGGGATCACGGGCTCTGGCCAGGGCGTTTCCACCGACATCCTCGAGGCCGCCGGCCGGGCCTACGTGCGGGCACTGTCCATCGCGGTGCGGCGACGGGGCATCCGTGCCGCGGCCGAGCAGGACGGGACCGGCGTGCTCGAGCCGGAGGTTTTGCGGGCCCCCTAGCCGGAGTGACGTCAGCCCGCCGCGGGGTGCTGTGGAGGGTCGCGGGGCCTGTCTACCAGCCGCGATCGTCGGCGGCGACGAGCAGGCCCTGACGGTACCCCGCGACCAGAACCCGGCTGCGGGGCTCCTGGTCCATGAAGTTTGAGCCCATGGCCGCGGCGCACTCGGCATTGGGGGCCACCGTCCGGACGGCCGCGCCGCGGCGACGCAGGGCAAGGCCCTCGATCGAAACCGCCGAGCGGGCGACGTTGCGCATCACCGTGAGCAGGGTGTGGGTGGGGGCGAGGCTGGCGGTCGGGTTCAGACACAGCACGTGGGTGTCGCGCCCGGCGGGGGCCGCGTCGAGGTTGGTCGGACTCCACACACCGCCATCCACGTACTCGCGACCGTCGATGGCCACCGGGGCGAAGAGCCACGGGACCGTGCAGGAAGCCTCGACGGCCTCGGCCACGGTGGCGCGGGGCGAGCCCGGGCCGCCGAAGACCACGCGGCGACCCGACCGGCGGTCCACGGCGGTGACCCGCAGACGGCCGTCAAAGCGCGCTCCCGACTGCTCGACCTGAGTCTTGAGCCGGGAGAGGGTGTCGGGGGGACGGGGGAGACCACGCAGCAAGAGCGCGCGCACCAGTGCCCCACCGGGAGCAGCCACCCCCAGGGCCAGCGGCGCAAACGTCGAGCTGGCGGCCAACGCGAAGGAGCCGGTCCGGCGGGCCGCGGCGATGGCGGCGACGGCCAGACCGCGGGCGGGCTGAACATCGGAGACCTGGAGTTCGGTGCCGACCGCCGAGGGGCGGCGCGGCGAGCGGCCGGCGACGAGATGCGCGGCCACGATGGCTCCAGCCGAGGTCCCGACGAACGACTCGCAATCGCGCAGATCGAAGCCGGTGGCGTCCTCGATCCCGGCCAGGACACCCATCATCCACGCCTCGCCGAGCACGCCACCACCGCCGAGGACGAGAACGTCAGGACGCGAGTGCATGCGCGCAGGCTAGGGCAATCCGGTCGCTGTACGTGATAACGTACGTCCGTATGTCGGTGGTCGAGCAGACAGCCACAACCCCCGAGGCGCTCGGTGCCCGCGTCCGCGCGCTGCGCGAGGCGATGGGGCTTTCGCTGCGCGATCTGGCCGTGCGCTCCAAGGTCAGCGCCCCGATGCTCTCCCAGGTTGAGCGGGGGGAGACCAGCCCCACCGTCCAACTGGCCGCCCGGATCGCCCAGGGCCTCGAACTTCGCCTTTCCCAGCTGCTGCGTCTCGACGAGGGGGGAGCCGTCGAGGTGGTACGGGCCGGCGAGAGACGGGCCGGACCACCCGGAGCGCGCGGGCATAGCTATGAGATCCTCACTCCGCCGCTCCCCGGCCAGCGGGCCGAGGTCTCCCGCCACCGCCTCCATCCGGGCGCGCAGACCGGGGGACCCGGCGACCCGCCGATGCACGAACCGGGCAGCCGGGAGACCGCCCTGGTCGAGTCGGGGACGGTGATCCTGCACTGCGACGGGGGCGCCCACGCCCTCGGTCTGGGTGACTGCGTGACCTTCGATGCCGATCTGCCCCACCACTTCCAGAACCCCGGCTCCGAGCCGGCGCTGCTGCTCGCTGTGGTCAGCGCCGGACTGCGGAGAAGCTGAGCCCCGGACAACGTAGGAGAGGAGAAGCCGATGCCCGCGAGCCTGTTCGACAAGCTCTGGGCGGCCCACGAGGTCGCTCCCGGCCTGATCTACATCGACCTGCACCTGGTTCACGAGGTGACCAGCCCGCAGGCCTTTGACGGTCTCCGGCTGGCCGGCCGTCGCGTCCGCCGTCCCGATCGCACGCTGGCCACCGCGGATCACAACGTGCCCACCGACGGTACCCCCGTGGCCGAGCGGATCCGCGACTCCCTGTCCCGGGTCCAGGTCCAGACCCTGGAGCGCAACTGCGCGGAATTCGGCATCCCGATCTACTCCCTGGGCTCGAACCGCCAGGGCATCGTGCACGTGATCGGCCCGGAGCTGGGCGTCACCCAGCCGGGGATGACGATCGTCTGCGGCGACAGTCACACCGCGACCCACGGGGCCTTCGGGGCGCTGGCCTTCGGGATCGGCACCAGCGAGGTCGAGCACGTCCTGGCCACCCAGTGCCTGGTGCAGGCCAAGCCCCGCTCGATGCAGATCCGCTATCAGGGCGCGCTCGGCCAAGGCGTCACGGCCAAGGACCTGATCCTGGCCACCATCGGCCAGATGGGCGTCTCCGGCGCGGCCGGCCATGCCGTCGAGTTCGCTGGCGCGGCCATCGAGGCGCTGAACATGGAGGGCCGCATGACGGTCTGCAACATGACCATCGAGGGTGGCGGGCGGGCGGGCATGATCGCTCCCGACGAGACGACGTTCGAGTATGTGATGGGCCGGCCCGCGGCCCCGGCGGAAGTCCCCGACGAGTGGCGCGAGCTCCGCAGCGACGAGGGGGCGAGCTTCGATCGTGAGCTGGTGGTGGACGCCGGTGCGATCAGTCCGATGGTCACCTGGGGAACCAATCCCGGAATGGTGGTCGGGGTGGGGGATACCGTCCCCGACCCGGAGTCCGAGCAGGACGAGCGGGCGCTGCACTACATGGGCCTCGACGCCGGCGTCCCGATCGAAGAGATCAAGCTCGACCGGGTGTTCATCGGCTCCTGCACGAACTCGCGAATCGGCGATCTGAGGGCCGCGGCGGAGATGATCGGGCGCCGCCGGGTGGCTGACGGGGTCTACGCGATGGTCGTGCCCGGCTCCCAGCAGGTCAAGGAGCAGGCTGAGCGTGAGGGCCTGCACGAGGTCTTTCGCGCCGCCGGGTTCGACTGGCGCGGGGCCGGCTGCTCGATGTGCCTGGGCATGAATCCCGACGTCGCCGATCCGGGAGAGCGCGTGGCCTCAACCTCGAACCGCAACTTCGAGGGCCGCCAGGGCCGCGGTGCCCGCTCGCATCTGGTCTCTCCCCAGATGGCCGCGGCGGCGGCCATCGAGGGCCACTTCGTCGACATCCGCAACTGGGAGGTCTAACCCGTCATGAAGGCCATCGAGACGATTACCGGACGGGTCAGCGTGCTCAACCGCGATGACGTCGACACCGACCAGATCATCCCCAAGCAGTTTCTCAAGCGGGTGGAGCGCACTGGCTTCGGGGAGTTCCTGTTCTACGACTGGGCGAAGGAGCCCGGTTGGGATCTTCCTCGCAACCCGATCCTGGTTGCCGGGCGCAACTTCGGCTGTGGGTCAAGCCGCGAGCACGCCCCCTGGGCGCTGGAGGACTACGGCTTCCAGGCCGTGATCGCCTCGAGCTTCGCTGACATCTTCCGCTCCAACTGCACCAAGATCGGGCTGCTGCCGATCGAGTTGGCCGCCGAGGACTGTGCTTCGATCGCCCAGGCCGGGGAGGCCCAGGTCGATCTCGCGGGCCAGGAGGTTCGCTGGCGGGCACGCAGCCAGGATGGCTGGGTCGGTGAGGCGCGCTTCGAGATCGATCCCGAGACCAAGCACCGGTTGCTCAACGGACTCGACGACATCGCCCTGACCCTGGCCCAGGACGAGGCCATCTCCGCCTACGAGGACGACCGGGAGCGCACCGGCCCGGTGACCAGCGCGCTGTGAGGCGGGGTCGGATGAGCGCCGGGCGCGACTGGGACGCCAGCACCTATGACCGGGTCTCCGGTCCCCAGCAGGCCTGGGCGGCCGAGCAGCTGGACCGCCTGGCCCTGGCCGGAGACGAGGTCGTCCTCGACGCCGGCTGCGGCTCGGGCAAGATCACCGCTGAGCTGGTTCGCCGCGTGCCCCGTGGCACCGTCTATGCCGTCGACGCCGCGCCATCGATGGTCCGCCACACCGCGGAGGCGCTGGGCGACTCGGTCACGGCACTGCGCCAGGACCTGGTCAAGCTGGCCCTACCCGAGTCTGTGGACGTGGTCTTCTCCAACGCGACGTTTCACTGGATCGCCGACCACGACGCCCTGTTCTCCGCGCTGCACCGCAACCTCAGGCCGGGCGGCCGGCTGCTGGCCCAGTGCGGAGGTCGCGGGAACATCGACACCTTCCGGCGGCTGGCCGAGGCGGTGGCGGCCGAGCAACCCTTTGCTCCGTTCTTCGAGGGCTGGGTCAAGCCGTGGAACTACGCCACGGCGCAAGCGACGGCGGCGCGGCTGGAGCACGCGGGCTTCACCGAGGTCTCGTGCTGGCTCGAGGACCGGCCGACGACGCCCGATGAGCCGCGGAGCTTCGTTTCCACGGTCTGCCTGGTGCGCCATCTCGACCCTCTTCCCTCCGAGCTGCGCGATTCGTTTATCGACCGGGTGCTGGAGCGCGCCGGCGACCCGCTGGTGCTCGAGTACGTGCGCCTGAACATGTCCGCCGTCCGGGCGTGAGCCCGATCGGCTAGCGTCCCGTACCGCTCATGTCCGCTCGTGTTGTCCTGCTGCCCGGTGACGGGATCGGCCCAGAGATCATCGGCCCGGCGGTCGAGGTCCTGGCCGCGGTTGGCGCCCGGTTCGAATATGAGGAGCATCTGTTCGGTGGGGCGTCCATTGACGCCCATGGGATCGCGCTCACCGACGAGACGCTTGAGGCCTGCCGCCAGGCCGACGCGGTGCTGCTAGCCGCCGTCGGCGGACCCAAGTGGGATACCACCGATCCGGCCAAGCCCCGACCCGAGCAGGGCCTGCTCGGTCTTCGCAAGGGCCTCGGGTTGTTTGCCAATCTGCGGCCCGTCAAGCCGCTGCCAGCGCTGTACGAGGCCAGCCCTCTGAAGCGCGAGGTGATCGAGGGAACCGACCTGCTGGTTGTGCGCGAGCTGACCGGCGGGATCTACTTTGGCGAAAAGACCCGGACCGCCGACTCCGCCTCGGATGCCTGCGTCTACAGCCGGGAGGAGATAGCGCGGATCGCGCGGGTGGCGTTCCGCACCGCTCGCTCTCGCGTGACCAGCGTGGACAAGGCCAACGTGCTCGAGACCAGTCGGCTGTGGCGCGAGGTGGTGCGCGAGGTGCATAGCGCCGAATTTCCCCACATCGAGCTCGAGCATCTGCTGGTCGACAACGCCGCCATGCGTCTGGTCTCCGCGCCCCGGCACTTCGAGGTCATCGTCACCGAGAACATGTTCGGCGACATCCTCAGTGACGAGGCGGCCATGCTCACCGGCTCGCTCGGGATGCTGCCCAGCGCCTCGCTTGGCGATGGTGGCCCGGGGGTGTTTGAGCCCGTCCACGGCTCCGCGCCCGACATCGCTGGAATGGGGAAGGCCAATCCGCTGGCCATGTTCCTCTCCGCAGCGCTCATGCTGCGGCACGGATTTGGCCTGGAGACAGAGGCTGCGGCGGTAGAATCCGCCGTTGACGGCGCGCTGGTCGACGGGCTGCGCACGCCGGACCTGGGGGGCGAGGCGAGCACCGCGGAGGCCACCCAGGCAGTTCTGCAGCACCTGTAATACGGGTTTGGTGAACAACCCCCAGTAAGGAGACATCGTGGAGAAAGCCGACCTCATCTGGCACAACGGAGAACTGGTTGCCTGGGAGGACGCGAAGATCCACGTACTCACCCATGGCCTGCACTACGGCACCGCCGTGTTTGAGGGCGAGCGCGCCTACGCGACCGAGCGGGGACCCGGCGTGTTTCGCCATCGCGACCACCTGGCCCGGCTGCTGAAGTCGGCTGAGCTCTACTACATGCCGGTGCCGTTCACGGTAGAGGAGCTGCGCACCGCCACCCACGAGCTGCTCCAGGCCAACAACCTGCACGAGTGCTATATCCGCCCGATCGCCTACCGGGGCTACGGGCAGATGGGCCTGAACCCGCTCGACTGCGAGGTCTCGGTCTCCATTGCCGCCTGGCCCTGGGGTGCCTACCTGGGCGAGGAGTCCAAGTCGTCCGGGATCCGGGCCAAGGTCTCCAGCTGGCGGCGGATCTCCTCGGACTCGTTGATTCCGCATGCCAAGGCCAGCGGCCAGTACCTCAACAGCGTGCTGGCCAAGATCGAGGCCACCAAGGCCGGCTACCAGGAGTCCATCCTGCTTGATTCCCACGGCTACATCAGCGAGGGGTCGGGCGAGAACATCTTTGCCGTCAAGGACGGCCGGATCCTCACCCCGCCGCAGACGGCGGGGATCCTCGACGGGATCAGCCGGGCCTCGATCCTGACCATCGCCGCCGACCTCGGGTACGAGATCGTGGAGCGCAACCTGGCCCGCGCAGAGCTGTTCCTGGCCGACGAGGTGTTCATGTCCGGCACGGCCGCGGAGCTGGTGCCGGTGCGCGAGATCGATGACCACGTCATCGGGGAAGGCACTGCCGGCCCGATCACGCTCGAACTTCAGCGGGTCTTCGAGGCCGCCCTGCACGGGCGTGAGCCGCGTTACGTCGACTGGCTCGACGTGGTCGAGATGCCCGCCGGTCAGGCCGCGGAGGCCGGCCTGGCCGGACCGGCAGCCGGATGACCCGCATCGAGCTGTACGACACAACCCTGCGCGATGGCATGCAGGGCGAGGGCATGTCCCTCTCGGCGGGCGAGAAGCTCCGCGTTGCCCACCGGCTGGACGAACTCGGCATCGACCTCATCGAGGCCGGTTTTCCGGGTTCCAATCCCAAGGAGCAGGAGCTGTTCGGGCTGTTGGCCAGCGAATCCTTCGCCGGCGCCCAGATCGCTGCGTTCGGGATGACCCGGCGCCGTGACACGCGGCCCGAGGATGACCGGGCCCTGCGCGGCTTGGCCGACTGCTTCGCCCCCGTCTGCACGGTGGTCGGCAAGACGTGGAGCCTGCATCTGGAGAAGGTGGTCAAGGTCGACCGTGAAGAGAACCTGGGGATGATCGCCGAGTCGGTGGGCTTCCTGGTCAAGGCCGGCAAGCGCGTCGTCTATGACGCCGAGCATTTCTTTGACGGCTTCAGCGATGACGCCGAGTACGCGCTCAGCTGTCTACGCGCGGCGATCGAGGCCGGGGCCGAGACCGTCACCTGCTGCGACACCAACGGGGGAACGCTCCCCGACGCGATCGGTGCCGCCACGGCCGTCGTCCTCAGCGCCCTCGGCAGCACGGGCGTCCGGATCGGCATCCACTGTCACGACGACGCCGGTTGCGGCGTGGCCTGCTCTTTGGCTGCGGTTCAGCAGGGCGCGACGCAGGTCCAGGGCACGATGAACGGCTACGGCGAGCGGTGCGGGAACGCCAACCTGATCTCGATCATCCCCAACCTGCAGCTGAAGATGGGGTACGAGTGCGTAACCGCCGAGCAGCTCGCCTCCCTGACCCCGACGGCCAACTACCTGGCCGAGCTGCTGAACTTCACCCCCGATCCCGACTCGCCCTACGTGGGCCGCAACGCGTTCGCCCACAAGGGCGGGATGCACGTGGCCGGCGTCACCACCGATCCGGCCACCTTCGAGCACATCGCCCCCGAGGTGGTGGGCAACCACCGCGAGATGCTCATCTCCGAGCTGTCGGGCAAGGGGACCGTGCAGAGCCGGGCTGCCGACCTTGGGCTCAAGCTCGACGATGGCGCGGCCACCCAGGTGGTGCAGCGGGTCAAGGAGCTCGAACATCGCGGTTATCACTACGAGGCTGCCGACGGCTCCTTTGAGCTCCTGCTGCGCAAGGAGACGGGCGAGTACGAGCCCCTGTTCCGGCTCGAGTCCTGGCGCGCGATCGTGGAGAAGCGCGCCGACGGGCGGGTGGAGACCGAGGCCACGATCAAGATCTGGGTTCAAGGCGAGCGCTTCGTCCGTACCGCGGAGGGCAACGGTCCGGTCAACGCGCTGGACCGGGCCTTGCGCGAGGCGCTGGTGGAGACCCATCCCCATCTTCGGGACATCGAGCTGGTCAACTTCAAGGTCCGCATCCTCGATGAGACCAAGGGCACGGGTGCGGTCACCCGCGTGCTCCTGGACGCCTCCGACGGCGAGGAGGTGTGGGGGTCGATCGGTGTCTCGGAGAACGTGATCGAGGCCTCCTGGGAAGCGCTCGTCGACTCGCTGGAACGGGGCATGCAACCCGCAGCCAGGGGTGAGACGGCGCTGGGCCGCGCCGGGGCGGCACCGGGCGCGTGAGCGCCGCCGGCCACGAGCAGATCCCGCTGGCCCGGCCGGTGCTGGGCCGCGAGGAGGAGGACGCGGTGCTGGCCGTACTGCGCTCCGGGCAGCTCTCACTGGGTCCGAAGCTGCCCGAATTCGAGCGGGCCTTCGCCGCCCGGCTGGGCGTCGAGCATGCCAGCGCGGTGTCCAGCGGCACGGCCGGGTTGCATCTCGCCCTGCGCGCGGTCGGAGTCAGCGACGGCGATGAGGTGGTGACGAGCCCGTTCTCATTCGTGGCCAGCGCCAACGTGGTCCTGTTCGAACGCGCGCGGCCGGTGTTCGCCGACATCGACCCGGTGACGCTGAACCTGGACCCGGACGCCGCGGCGGCTGCGCTAACCGATCGCACGACGGCAATCCTCCCCGTGCACATCTTCGGCTACCCCGCGCCCCTGGCCGCCTTCGAACAGATGGGTCTGCCGATCGTCGAGGACGCCTGCGAGGCGCTCGGCGCCGTGCACGCCGACGGCGTGCCGGTGGGCGGTCGCGGGCATCCGGCCGTGTTCGGCTTCTACGCCAACAAGCAGATCACCACCGGCGAGGGTGGCCTCGTCACGATGGCCGACGCTGCGTGCAAGGAACGAATCGACTCCGAGCGCAACCAGGGCCGGGCGGCGGACATGGGCTGGCTCGATCACGATCGGCTGGGCTTCAACTACCGGCTCTCGGACGTCGCCTGCGCCCTCGGCCTCGCCCAGCTGGCCCGGCTCGACACGCTGCTGGCCGGCCGGTCTCAGGTCGCTGAGCTCTACCGTTCGGCACTGGAGGGGATCGATGGCCTGTCCCTGCCCTGCGAGGACACGGGCGGTGACCGTCGCGGCTGGTTCGTGTTCGTGGTCCAGATCCCCAGCGAGTTTGAGCGCGACACAGTCATCCGTCGCCTCGGCGAGCGCGGCGTCGCCAGCAAGCCCTACATGCCCGCGATTCACCTGATGAGCTTCTACCGCGAGCGCTTCGGCCATCGCGAGGGGGAGTTTCCGGTCTGCGAGAACGTGGCTGCGCGCTCGGTGGCGCTGCCCTTCTTCCCCGGGATGAGTGAGGGGCAGGTGGCGCGGGTGGCCGAGACGCTGCGGGACGTGCTCGGTCGCTAGCCAGCCGGTCGCGGGTGGCACGGTTCGCCGGCGGAGCTCTCGGGGCGCCTCCTCTGAGGGGGTCCGCCGGGCCGGCCGTCCATAATGCGGGGCATCTCTCGCTTCGCCGAACCCCAGCACACCGGCTTCCGCGCCCTCAACGACTCGATCTCCTTTGACTGGCGACTGAGTCCCTACGACGTCGACCAGTCCGTGGCCCATGCCGGGATGCTGGCGGCACAGGGGATCATCTCCGAGGAGGATCGCGACCAGATCCAGCAGGGCCTCGAGCAGGTCCGCCGCGAACTGACCGACGGCACCTTTCCCTTCGCCGAAGGTGACGAGGACATTCACATGGCCATCGAACGGCGGCTGACCCAGATCGCCGGGCCGGCCGGCGGCCGGCTGCACACCGCTCGTTCGCGCAACGATCAGGTGGCCACCGACATGGCCATGTTCGTGCGCGCCCACGCCCACGATGCCCTGGCCCGGATCGGCCGCCTGGCCAGCACGATGATCGACGTGGCCGAGCAGCACCTGGACTGGCCGATGCCCGGCTATACGCATCTGCAACGTGCCCAGCCGGTCTACCTGAGCCACCATCTCCTGGCCTACGTGTGGATGCTGATCCGCGACCGCGAGCGCTTCGAGGCCGTGGTCCGAGCCACAGCCAAGCTTCCCCTGGGCGCCGGTGCCCTGGCCGGGGTGAACTTCGACACTGACCGCCGCGCGGTGGCCGGTGTACTCGGCTTCAGCGGCGTAGCCGAGAACTCGATAGATGCGGTCTCAAACCGAGATTTCGTGCTCGACTACCTCGCCGCCGCCACCACCTGCGCTACCCACCTGTCCCGGCTGGTGGCAGAGATCGTGCTGTGGTCAAGCGAGGAGTTCGGCTTTGCCGAGGTGTCCGACGCCTGGGCCTCTGGCTCCTCGATCATGCCCCAGAAGAAGAACCCCGATGCGGCCGAGTTGCTGCGGGCCAAGGCGCCCCGGGTGCTGGGCGATCTGGTGGCCCTGCACGGGGTGATGCACGGACTGCCGCTGACCTACAACAAGGACATGCAGGAGGACAAGGAGCGCCTGTTCGACGCCTGCGACACGCTCGAGTTGTGTCTGGATGCCGCGCGCGGGATGCTCGAGACGATCACCTTCAAGCGCGACCGCCTGGCCGCCGCCGCCTCCGACCAGTTCCTGGCCGCGACCGACATCGCCGATCTGCTCGTCAAGCGCGGGATGCCGTTCCGTGAGGCCCACGGGGTGGTGGCCGGACTGGTTCGCCGGGCGGTCTCCCAGAACAAGCGACTCTCGGACCTGACCCTGGGGGAGTTGACCGACCAGAACCCGCTCCTCGACGAGGGCTTCTACCGGGTGCTCCAGGACGGCGCCTGGCTGGAGAGCAAGGTGTCGGAGGGCGGGACGAGCCTGGCCCGCGTGCGTGAGCAGCTCGGGCGCGCCCGGGCCGCTCTGTCGTGAGCGCGGCAGTCGCGCGGCTCGCCGGCCGGGTGGGACTTGGCGCGGAGTTCTACGACCGGCCGGTCGTCGAGGTGGCCCGCGACCTGATCGGCTGCCTGCTCACCCACGGTGAGAGCGCGGGGGTGATCGTCGAGACCGAGGCCTATCACCATTCCGAGCCCGCCTGCCATGCCTACGTTGGGCTGACCGCCCGGACCAGCACCCTGTTCGGGCCGCCCGGCGTCGCCTACGTCTACCGCTCCTACGGAATCCACGCGCTCCTCAACGCGGTTTGCGAGCCCGAGGACGTCGGCGCGGCGGTCCTCCTGCGGGCACTTGAACCGGTGGCGGGGATCGAGCTCATGAGCGCCCGCCGCGGAGGTCTGCGGCGCGAGCGCGAGCTCTGCTCTGGCCCGGGCAAACTGACCCAGGCGCTGGGCATCGAGCTGACCGACAATCGAGCCGATCTAAGCCGCGGACCGGTGCTTATCGGCGCCCGCCCACCGGGCTGGGAGCACCCACCCATCGTTGCGGATCGCCGGATCGGCATCACGCGGGCCGTAGAGCTGCCGTGGCGTTTCTGTGTGGCCGGGAGCAGGTTCCTCTCCCGGCCGGTGCGCGGCTAGCCGCCGCCACCCAGCCCGGCGCCGCCGCTGCCCCCGGTTCCACCGCTCGGTGTGCCGGTGCCACCCGGCGTTCCTCCGGTACCGCCCGGGGCCGGGGCTGCCCCGGGCGTCGTGCCGGGACCCCCGGTGCCCGCGGCCGGCGGGCTGGTCGCGGTTCCGGGGCTGGCCGGTGACGCGGGCTGAGTCTGGGTCGCGGTCCCGCCGCCGCTGGACGGCGCGGTGGCCGTAAGGCCGGTGGTCGTGGAGGCGGAGCTCGGTCCTCGATTGGCGGGCTGCTCACTGGCCAGGATCTGCAACGCCGAGGTCATGAAGGCGTGCCAGATCAGGGCGGGGAACGTCCCACCCTCGACGGGTCCGCCGTTGTAGAGCGTGGTCATCGGGACGAGCCTGTTGGGGAAGCCGACCCAAACCGCGGTGGTGATCTGGGGCGTCCAGCCCACGAACCACGCGTCGCCGTAGTTGTTGGTCGTGCCAGTCTTGCCCACGACATCCACGCCAGGGATCGCTGCCAGGGTTGCCGTGCCGTGCGAGACCACGCCCTGGAGCATGCTGTGGATGGTCTGGGCCACGCTCAGCGGGATGACTCGCTTGTAGTGGGGATGGTCGACGGTCACGGTGTGCTTGCAGATCTTGGCCGGGCAGTTGATCTGGGCGATCCCCGTCGGCCCCTTGGCCACGTCACCCAGGCGCGGGTTGAACACGCGCCGGCCACCCTCGGCGATCGTCTCGTAGGCGTGGGCCATGTCCAGGGGCGATACCCCCTCGCGCAGTCCGCCGAGGATCATCGAGTAGTTGCTGGAGACCGGTGTGCGGATGCCCATCGCCTTGGCCATCCGGGCTATCCGTCTGGTGCCGACGGCCGTCCCGACCTGGGTGAAGACGCTGTTGTCGGAGATGGCGGTGGCCTCCTCCAGGCTGATCGGGCCGGAGTAGCTGTTGCCGAAGTTGTGCACGATGAAGTGCTCTTTGCCGCCGCTGTGCGGGACGATCAGGTTCAGCGGCTTCGAGTCGATCGTCGAGTACGGGGTGTAGCCGGACTGCAGCGCGACGGCCAGGGTGAACGGCTTGAAAGCCGAACCGGGCTGCCGCTGGCCCTGCGTGGCCAGGTTGAAGGGGTAGCGCTCGAAGTCCTGCTGGCCGTTGACGAGCGGGCCGCCGACCATGGCCCGGACCTCGCCCGTCCGATTGTCAATCGCCACCAGCGAGGCCGTGGGCTGACCCGGTCCGGAGGGCAGCTCGGCCGTGATCGCCTGCTCAGCCGCCTGCTGCATGGGCAGATCGATCGAGGTGCGGATCTGCAGGCCGCCGTAGTAGGCACGGTATTCAGCCACTCGGGCGGGCACGCCGCGGCCGAGGCCCATGGCGGCGAGGATCTGCGGCCGCAGCCAGCTGGTGAAGTACGGCGCCGCGGTCGGCTCCTGGGGTTGCTCGATGTCGCTGGCCGTGGGCAGCGGCTGGATGATGCTCGACTCGTACTGCGCGTGAGAGATGTAGTGCTGCTGGTACATGTTGAGCAGTACGAGGTTGCGCCGGCCCATGGACGCCTGGGGATGCTGGATGGGGTCAAAGGCGGTCGGGTTGGCCACCATGCCGGCCAGCAGCGCGGCCTCCCACGGGGCCAGTATCGACGCGCACGTGGGGCGGGTCAGGCCCGGGGTAGAGTCCCCGCAGCCCTTGGTAGTGCCCGTCGTAGTGGCCGCATCCAGTCCGTGGACCCGCCCGAAGTAGACCCGGGCGGCGGACTCCACCCCGTAGGCGCCGTTGCCGAAGTAGATCGAGTTCAGGTACTGGGTGAGGATCTTCTGCTTGCTCCACTTGTGGGTGAGGTGGAAGGCCAGCGCCGCCTCGCGGAGCTTCTCCAGGATCGTGCGGTTGTTCTGCTCGGCCAGAGCGTTCTTGACGAACTGCTGGGCGATCGTGGACGCCCCCTGGGTGGCTCCTCCGGTGACATCGGCCACCAGGGCGCGGGCAATGCCGCGGAAATCGATCCCGGGGTCGGTATAGAACCGCTTGTCCTCCGTGCTGACGATCGCGTCCTTCATGACCGGAGCGATCTGGCTCCATGTGTCGATGACCACGTGGTTGTCGGGCGCGAAGATTCCGATCGGACGCCACTTATCGTCGTACAGATAGGAGTTCTTTTCCTGCTTGTATTGCTGCCGGTTCTCGAGCTGGGGCAGGTCGGAGGCGACGGCCATCATCATTCCGAAGAGGCTCGAGACGGTGGCGAGAAAGCCCAGCCCGGCGAGAATCGAGAGCAGGCGGAGCTTGCGGACCCGAGGTCGCGCCGGGCGACCGTCGGCGTCGCGCCGCCACCGAGGGCGGGGCGCCCGGAACGGGATTGCTCCGCGAGGACGCGGGCGGGAAGGCGGAGTGTTGTCTTCGTCGCTCATGCGGTCCAGAGGCCGATGCCGGCGCCGGTATGCGGTCAAGGCGACAGGGCACTACAGCGGCGCGGAGATCGCTGGCCCCGACGGGGAGGGCGGCATCTCTCCAGTGGCGGCGAGAGTCTAGCATCGGCCCCCATGGGCTCACGGCCATCCAGGACCTCCATTTGATGTTGCCCGGGGAGTCCAATCACGGCGCCGGGAACGCCCGAGCCGACTCGGCCTGGTTGGCCCGAAACGCGGTGGATTGCCTGCCCGAGGGCCGCCTGGAGGCCAAGCTCGGGCTGGGGCGCCCCCTGCGCGTGAAGCTGGGGATCGATCCCACCGCGCCGGACATCCATCTCGGCTTCACCGTGGTATTGCAAAAACTGCGCGAATTCCAGGATCTCGGCCATACGGTCGTGCTGATCATCGGCGATTACACCGCCCGCGTGGGGGATCCGAGCGGACGCAGCAGCACCCGGCCAGTTCTCGATCCGGCTCAGATCGATGCCAACGCCAAGACATTCACCGATCAGGCGTTGAAGATCCTCGACGCCGACCGACTCGAGGTTCGCTTCAACGGTGAGTGGCTGGATATGAAGATGGACGAGCTGTTTGCCCTACTGCGCACCGCAACGGTGGCCCGGATCCTGGAACGCGACGATTTCCAAAAGCGCTATACGGCGGGCGAGCCGATCTCAATCCTGGAGCTGCTCTATCCGCTGCTCCAGGGCTATGACTCGGTCGCTGTCCGCGCTGACGTTGAGCTCGGCGGGACTGATCAGAAGTTCAATCTGCTGCTGGGCCGCGACATCCAGCGCGCCTACGGTCAACCCGAGCAGGTGATCCTCACGGTGCCGCTGCTCACCGGTACCGACGGCGTGCGCAAGATGTCCAAGTCGTATGACAACTACATCGGAGTGACCGAGAGCCCCGAAGACATTTACGGCAAGACACTGAGCATTCCTGACGACTCGCTCGAGGATTGGTACTCACTCCTGCTGGGTGAGGCTGTACCCGGTGACGTCTCGCCGCGGGACGCCAAGCGTGCCCTGGCCCGGGCTCTGGTGGAGCGCTTCCACGGTGCGCCGGCCGCCGCGGTGGCCGAGGAGGGCTTTGACCGTGTGTACATCCGGCACGAGGCCCCCAGTGACATGCCCACCGTCGAGCTCCCCGAAGGTAACGGTACGATCCATCTGCCCGCGCTGATGGCCACGGCGTTCAGTGTCTCGACCTCGGAGGCGCGGCGCGGCTTGGCCCAGGGGGCGGTGAAGATCGACGGCGATCCTGTGGAGAAGCTCGATCTCCCCGCCGATGCCTTGGCCGGGCGGGTCCTCCAATTCGGTAAGCGGCGCTTTGTCCGGCTGGGGCTGGGTCGCGAAACGGCCTCGGGCGGCGCGTGAGCGTCCGCGGCGGGCAGCTGCGGCTCTCGACCCAGGGCGATGGTCAGGTGGTCGACATCACGGAGGGGGTGCTCAGGGTGGTGCGCACGGCCGGGGTGGAGCGGGGCGTGGTCACCGTCTGTGCGGTGGGCTCGACGGCCGCCGTCACCACGATGGAGTACGAGCCTGGCGGGGTGTCCGACCTCCAGGCGCTCCTCGAGCGAATGATTCCCGCGCGCGGCGACTATGAGCACAACCGGCTCAACCACGACACCAACTCGCATGCCCACCAGCGCGCCGCTCTGATCGGACCATCAGAGTCATTTCCCTTGGTGGACGGCCGTCTGACGCTGGGGACGTGGCAGCAGATAGTGCTCATCGACTTCGACGATCGACCACGAGAACGCACGGTTTCGGTCCAGGTCGTATTCTGAGCCACCGCCCGAGCAGGGTGCCGGCCGACGTCAGCGCAAATCTCGCGTTGGCGGTGGGGATCCGGCGCTATACTCGTGTGTCCGCCCCGGCTCATTGCTGAACCGGGCGCGCCGTTTGAGGAGGATTGACTTCCTGAAGGGGTGCGACGGTCTTTGAAAACTCAACAGCATGCGCACCCTTCGACCGAACCCTCGGTCGAGGAGTGTGTCCAGGTTCGACACCGTCGAACGAACGGTCCCTTGTGGGTCGATCGATCGGCGGTGCCAAGATTGACCCCGTCTTGCGCTTGAAGCCCAACTGTGTACCCGGGCTTCTGCTTTTGGCGCAAGGGTCTTGTCCCACCAGGGGCAAGCCCAGATTTTGACCCCTGAGCCGGCTGTGGCCTTGATGGTTGCTTCCGGTCCTCACGGGTTGTACTTCTGACGACTCTTTGTGAAGTTCTTCACGGAGAGTTTGATCCTGGCTCAGGACGAACGCTGGCGGCGTGCCTAACACATGCAAGTGGAGCGACGACCCAGGCTTCGGCCTGGTGCAAAGCCGCGAACGGGTGAGTAACACGTGGGTAACCTGCCCCGATGATTGGGACAACCCGAGGAAACTCGGGCTAATACCGAATGTGCCCTACAGCCGTAAGGTTGCTGGGGAAAGGAAGCTTCGGCCTCCGCATCGGGATGGGCCCGCGGCCCATTAGCTTGTTGGTGAGGTAACGGCTCACCAAGGCTACGATGGGTAGCTGGTCTGAGAGGACGATCAGCCACACTGGGACTGAGACACGGCCCAGACTCCTACGGGAGGCAGCAGTGGGGAATCTTGCGCAATGCGCGAAAGCGTGACGCAGCAACGCCGCGT
>JBDTEE010000061.1:0-5670 GCA_039922645.1 Solirubrobacteraceae bacterium
GGGCACAATCACGACACAGCGCAGTCCCGCCCGCGCGCCGTAGGCCGCGGCCGAGGCGGCGGTGTTGCCGGTCGAGGCGCAGACGATCGCTCGCGCGCCCTCCCGGACCGCCGCCGAGACCGCGCAGGTCATCCCCCGGTCCTTGAACGAGCCGGTCGGGTTGAGCCCCTCGAGCTTGCACCACACCTCGACGCCCGCCCGCTCCGACAGCGCCGGAGCGCGAACCAGCGGGGTTGCCCCTTCGCCGAGCGAGACGACGGGGTCCTCAGCCGCGAACGGCAGGCGCTCGCGGTAACGCTCGATCAGCCCACTCACCCGGCGCAGCATGGCAGAGCCACGCCCCGCACTCAGTCCAGCTCGAGAACGACCTTCCCGGTAGCCCCGCGTCCGTCGATGAGCTCCAGGGCCTCGCCGGCCCGCTCGAGCGGGTAGCGGGCGCCGATGACCGGGGCCACGGCGCCGCTGTCCATCAGCTCGGCGATGACCGCACCGATCTGCGCGGTGACCTTGGGCTTGGACATCACGTAGGCCCCCCAGCCGGCGCCGATGACCTCGGTGTTCTTGAGCAGCAGCCGGTTGACCCTCACCTCGGGGATCGAGCCACCGGTGAAGCCCACGACGACCAGGCGGCCGCCCTCCCGCAGCGAGCGCAGGCTGTCGAGAAAGCGATCCCCGCCGACGGGGTCGATGACCAGATCCACACCGCCTGTTTTTTCGAGGACCTGGTCCTTCCAGGCGCCATCGGAGCGCACGACGTGATCAGCGCCCGCCTGGCGCGCGATCTCCGCCTTCTCGTCCGTGGAGACGACGGCGACGGTGGTGGCGCCCAGGCCCTTGGCCACCTGGAGCGTGGCGGTGCCCACGCCGCCGGCCGCACCCTGGACGAGAACCGTCTCCCCCGGCTCGAGCCGACCGCGAAGCTTCAGAGAGAAGTAGGCGGTGTGGTAGTTGAGCACCAGCCCGGCACCCTGCTCGAAGCTGAGCGCGTCAGGGAGCTTGAAGGTGAAGTAAGGCGGGGCAGCAGCCACCTCGGCGAATGCGCCCAGAAAGCAGAATGCGGCCACCCGGTCACCCGGCTTGACGCTGGCGTCGTCGGGGGCGCTGCGGACGATCCCGCCCACCTCACTGCCGGGAACGAAGGGCAACGTCGGCTTGAACTGGTATTCCCCCCGGGTCTGAAGCACCTCGGGGAAGGACACGCCGGCCGCGTGAACGTCGACGAGGACGGCGCTGTCGGGCGAGAGCATGTGCGTGGCCTCGGGCTCGGGCAGGTCGGCCAGCTTCAGCGCGGTGGCCGGGCCCGACAGCGCGGTGATCTGCATCGCTCTCATGCGGCTGCGGATCCTATTAGCCCCGCGAGCTCGATGATCAGCTCCTGTGCGTCGCGGACGATGCGCTCGTAGATGACGCGCACGACGCGGAAGCCAGCCAAGCTCAGTCTGAGGTCCTTGCGGCGGTCGGCGTCGAACGAGCTCCGGGAGCGGTGGTGGCCGTAGCCATCGACCTGCACGGCCGCGGACCAGAGCCCTCGCAGGGTCAGCTTGGTGTGGCCGACCGCGCAGACGCCGTGGTGGCGGCGATGGGGCAGCCCGGTCCGCGCCCGCCGCTGGACCACCTGCGCCGAGACCCCAACGGCCACCGCCTGCCACACGGCGAACACTCCGTTCTGTCCTTCCGCCAACGCAACCAGACGTGCTGTATCTAACGATCGATTTCCGACGCTTTCTTCCATCACCCCCATGGTGGCGACGGAAGCGTGACCCGTGTGGGCCCAACGGCAAAACGTTTGTGCCGGAGCTGTAAGCGTTTGCCGCCGCCCTACCCGAACTCCTCCTCGATCACCCGGATCGCCCGCGGCGGAGCGCGCATGATGTCCAGGCCGGCGATCACCTCCATGGCAGCGGCAAAGCGCGACTCGAGCACCGGGTGAACGACCATGACCAGGCGAGCCTGGTCGCTCATCCCCTTCTGCACCACGGACTTCACCGACACGTCCTGGAGGGCAAGGACCTGGGCCACCCGGGCGAGCACGCCGGATTCGTCGGCCACCTCCAGGTGCAGATAGAAGGAAGAGACGACGTCGGTGACCATCTCGAGCCTCTCGATCGCCGGGGGTGTGGAGGCGGGCGGGATCATCGCGCTGATGACGTCCCCGAGGACGGCGCTGGCCGTCTGCGGGCCACCCGCGCCCGGCCCGGACATGGTGATCTCGGTGATCGCCTCCGATTCGACGGTGACCGCGTTGAAGGGCCCGTGGATCGAGGCCAGCGGATGTCCCGGGTAGAGGAAGGCCGGATACACCCGCACCGACAGGCCGGAGTCGATTCGCTCGGCCGTGCCGATCAGCTTCAAACCGAGCCCGAGCTCACGGGCGTATTCCATGTCGTCAGGCTGGATGCCCTCGATGCCCTCGTAGGCCACCTGGTCGAGGTGCACCGGTGTCTGGAAGGCCAGGCGGGCGATGATCGCCATCTTCGCCGCCGCGTCGCGGCCGTTGATGTCATCCGTTGGATCGGCCTCGGCGTAGCCCAGCTTCTGGGCCTCGGCCAGGGCCACCTGGAAGTCGCATCCGGTGCGGGCCATCTCGGTGAGGATGAAGTTGGTCGTGCCGTTGACGATCCCGTGCACCCGATCGATCGTCGCTCCGGCCAGCGACTCCTGGAGGACGCGGATGACCGGAACCACCCCGGCGACCGCCCCCTCGAAGCGGAGCTGGACGCCCCGCGCACGCGCCTCGTCCCACAGCTCCTCTCCATACTGGGAGAGCAGCTGCTTGTTGGCCGTGACCACGTGCTTGCCCTCCCGCATGGCCCGAAGCAGATACTCGCGGGCGGGATCGATCCCGCCGATCAACTCAACGATCAGATCCGAGCGCTCAAGGATGTCCTCGAACGAGCCGCGAGACCGGGTGAGCACGCCGGAGAGCTCGGGGCGCAGGCCGGTCATACGCTCGATGCGGTCGGCGTGCTCAGGCAGCAGCTCGACAAAGGCGCCGCCCACAGTGCCCGCTCCCAGCACGCCGACCCGAAACGGAGTGCTCACGGGACGTCCCGGCTCATGAGATCGGCGTAGCTCTCCCGCCGCACAACCGCGCGCGCCGACCCGCCCGAGCAGAAGACCACCGGCGGGCGCGGCACGCCGTTGTAGTTGTTGGCCAGCGAGTAGCCATAGGCCCCGGTGGCCGGGGTCACCACAATGTCGCCCACGGTGGGGTCGGCGAGGGCCACGTCGCGGATGATCACGTCACCGGATTCGCAGTGCTTACCGGCCAGCTGACATGTTTCTCCGCCCGAGGCCAACGGGCGGTCGGCGAGCAGTGCCTCATAGCGCGAGTCATAGAGCATCGGCCGCAGGTTGTCCGACATGCCGCCGTCCACCGCCACCCAGGTGGAGACGTTTCGCTTGACGGTCTGAACCGTATACAGGGTGACAGCGGAGTTGGCCACCAGCGCTC
Organism: Solirubrobacteraceae bacterium; assembly: GCA_039922645.1. Taxonomy (GTDB): domain Bacteria; phylum Actinomycetota; class Thermoleophilia; order Solirubrobacterales; family Solirubrobacteraceae; genus Palsa-465. Next base: position 3,455 of record JBDTEE010000061.1, read on the forward strand.
GGCCGGGCTCGAGCAGCAGGCGCTTGCCGGCCCCACCCGGAATCTCTTCGTGCAACGCATCGACGATCGCGCTCACGTACTCCTCGGCGCTGGGTGGATGCTGGTCGGCCGTGTAGGCGGCCCCGAGCCCGCCGCCGAGGTTGTAGACGTCAAAGTCGCCCAGCGCGGCGATCGCCTGGACGGCCTCCCGGAAGGGCTCGAGCGCGAACAATTGGGAGCCGATGTGGAAATGCAGGCCGACAAGCTTCAGCCCGCGATGCTCCCGCGCCCGGGCGATGGCCTCCGGCGCGGCGGCCAGGGAGAAGCCGAACTTCGAATCGGCCTGGCCCGTGGAGACCTTGGCGTGCGTCTCGCCGGTCACGTCGGGGGTCACCCGGATCAGCACCTCCTGCCGGCGGGTGGGCGGGAGCATCTCAACGGCGATCGCGCCCAGGCGCTCGAGCTCATCCAGTGAGTCCAGGACAACGTGGCCCACGCCGGCGGCCAGGGCCTCGCGCAGCTCAACGGCCGACTTGGCGTTGCCGTGCATGTAGGTGCGGCGCGGGTCAAAGCCGGCCGCGAGGGCCAGCGCGAGCTCCCCTCCAGAGGCCACGTCACAGGCCAGTCCCTCCTGCGCCAAGGCGCGGTAGACGGCGGTGCAGGGGAAGGCCTTGGAGGCGAACAGTACGTCGAAGTCCTTGTGCCGGGCGGCCAGCGCATCGCGGAAGCGGCGGGCCCGGGCACGGAGATCGTCCTCGACGACGATGTAGGCGGGGGTGCCGAAATCGTTGGCCAGCTCGAGCGCGTCACAGCCGCCCAACTCGAGATGGCCGGCCTCGTTCACGCGCGAGCCCAGGGGCAGCACGTGGGTCAGCCCGGTGTTGGCTTCGGTTCTCACAGCAGGCAAAGATATGCTGTGTGCCGTGGGAGCACGGTCATGGCGACCGCTTCGGATCTCCGGCTCCGGACGTCGCGGGAGGACCGTTGAGGCTGTTCTGCCCCGTACCGGTACCGCAGACGGGCTGGCCTACGCCCTGTGGTGCCCGACAACGCCACCCGTCGCCGGGGTACTCATCGTCCACGGTGCCGGCTCGGCCAAGGAGAGTCATTACGACTTCGCGCGCGCGGCCATCGCGCTCGGCTTCGTCGCCCTGACCTTCGACCAGCGCGGCCACGGCGAGAGCGAAGGGCGCCTCGACGGCCGAGCCGTCGAGGACGTGGTGGCCATGGCCGCCGTCCTACGCCGGGAGCTGCCCGACGGCGAGACTTCCGTGGCGCTCCGGGGCTCCAGTCTGGGCGGATACCTGTGCCTCCGTGCCGCCGATGAGGCCCGCGCCCAGGCGGTGCTCGCCATCTCCCCGGCCAGTCCCAATGGGCTGCGCCGCGCACTGGAGAACGAGTCGCTGCCCTGGCGGATCGACCGCGCGGCGCTGGTCGGCCTCCTCGAAGAAGTGAAGCTCCCCGCCGTGGTCTCCCGGCTCGATATCCCGGTGCTGTTCATGCACGCCCAGGGCGATGAGCAGGTCCCGGTCGAGCTCTCGCGGGAGCTGGCTGCCGACGCACAAGCTGCGGGCAGCCGCCTGATCGAGGTCCCGGGCGGCCACCACCGCTCCGTCCAGCATGATGCGGAGCTCCAGGCAGTGAGCCTGCGCTTCCTGCAGGGCGCCTTCGGGCTGCGCCGCGCTTAGTGCCCGGGCGCTAGTGCCCGAGAACCGGGACGCGCTGGCTCGTCACGGGGCCGGCAGGGGCCTTCGTGATCACCGAGCCGACGGTGTTGACCCTGCCGACGGGAACCGTGACGGTGACCGGAGGATTGGTCGGAGTGGTGATGCTGACCTTCCGGCCCCCACCCGAGCCGCTAGCCGCACGGGTCGTCGCGTCCGAGGCCACGGCCGCGGCGGAGCCCGTGGCGCGAGTCCGGAAGCCGACGGGATACGCGACCGCCGGCGCCGGGCGAGCGGCGCGGCGCCAGACCGCCGAACGGGCGCCAACGGCAACCGGCCCGCCTACGCGCACCGCGCGCAGACGGCGGCTGACCCGCGAGCCCGTCGCCGGTGCGGGGTTGATTTGCACCGAGGCCGGGGCGCCCTGGCTGGCAATCCGCGGCCAACCCTGGAGAGCGACGATTGCGCTGGCCAGGACAAACAGGACGGCGGCCACCGCCAGCATCGAGCCTGCGGTGCCAAAACCGGCGACGTATGCCCTTGTGCTCTGCACGTCGCTACCAAGTATCGGTA
>JBDTEE010000062.1:0-5842 GCA_039922645.1 Solirubrobacteraceae bacterium
GCCACTCCTCGCCTAGGGCAGCGTTCGCACTACGTCGATGTGGGGACCGAACGTCGACGGGTAGTTGTCCGGGTCGAGCTGTACGCCGACGACGGTGTACGTCGTGACGACCGTCTCGCCTCGAAACTGTTGTGTCACGCGTAGGGAGTCCCAGCTGGGCGAATCGGTGCCTCCGTCGTTTTCATCTGGGTAGGGCCACTCGCTCCGGTTATCGATTTCTTGCTGGACTTTGAATAAGTCTCCATGCGCCGCATACCCGGCGACGTCGCTGGCCGTCAGCACAATCCACTGGTAGTAGCCGGGGTTGCCCAGGTACCGGAGCTCCGAGTACGTCCAGTTGCGCGCGCCCACGCTGACCCGGAAATTGGGGGGAGCGAACTCTTCCAGATGGGCTGGATCAAGGCTCGCAAAGGTCGACTCGCCAAGCTTCACCCGGAGGAGCGGCGTGTATGTAAAACCGAATTTGCGACGAAGCCGAAGCCGCTCGAAGTAGCCGGGGCGGAACGGCAGTTCGTATGTGGGATGGAAGCGGCCGCTACGAGTGGTGACCGAGAACGCGAGAACCGTACCGTCGTCGTCACTACAGATCGCCTGGACGTAGTAGGCGCGGTCTACAAAGGTGCACTCGGTGTAAATGCGTGGTTCCGCAACCGTGTAGAAGAACTCGCCAAGTTCCGCAAGGCTGGGATTGAAGTCGGGATCATCTTGGGTCACGAGCCGCTTGGAATCGTCCTTGCGGATTGAGCGGCTCATCGCCGGCGGTTCGCCGAGAACGGCCTCGAAGAAAGAAATATGCGCGCCGGCGCCGAGGCGCGCGAGACGCGTTCGCCGGTCGCGACTACGACCGATCGTCCTCCGGTACAGGACGAGCAGGCTCTGACCGATGACGAAGAGAGCGCCAAGACCAGCGACCACTGTTGCGATGGCTATGAGCGAGAACCCGGAGTTGCCGTCAGTCACCGCCCCATGATGCAGGCCCGCAGACGCCGGTGGGGATACCGCCCGGGTCGCGTTGTAGCGGTGGGCCGGAGGACCACCGCTCTTTACTTGAATCGGCAACGAAACTCGGCCCCCCGGATGGACGCTGCCCTAGAGCACAAAGTGTCCAGGACTTGACAGTCAGCGTGGTCGCTTGTACGGTCCGCGGGCGTGACTGCTCAGGACCGTGACCGTAAGCTCACTCAGGCGCGCAGCGGTTCCGTAATCCGGGCTTTGCACGTGCGGGGCCTCGCTGAGGCTGGCGCTGCTCGGGCGACGGCTCTAGAAGAAGCTGACCGGCAACTCGATCGGATCGCGCGGCTGCTCCATGACGCGCTCCAGGGCGGGGTGTCAATGGCGGAGATTGCGAGGGCCACCGGCGTATCCCGCCAGACGCTGTACGAGCTCAGGGGCAAGTACGGGGACACGACAGACCTGCGGCTGGCGGTGTTGCAGACGCTCGGGACCGGCCACGCGAGCGCAGCGGAGATCTCAGAGCACCTCGGACGCCCGGAACAGGAGATTCAACTGCTGCTTGAGGAGCTCATCGGTCAAGGATTCGCCAGCTGGGAGGTTGACGACACCGTCGACGCTCCCGAGGTCAAGTGCTGGCTGACTCTCGCCGGCCTGCGGCAGCTTGAGGGCTGGACATTTCCCGAAGACCTCGACGGACCGAACCCAGGGAGGGGACAGTGAAGTTTCAGGACTCAATCGAGTCGTACATCGCGGATATGCGGTCCCAGGGGCGGCTCAACTCGTCCTCCTCGGTGAGGGGGTACCGCTCCACGCTCGACGCGCACGCGAGTGACATCGGCAACCGTGACCCGGCGAAGGTGGGTCGGGAGGACATCAAGCGGACGCTGCGCCGCTGGCCGAACCCGAACACGCAGGGCACGAACCGGGCCAAGTTGGTGAGCTTCTACGACTGGGCGATGGAAGAGGGGATCCGGCGTGATAACCCGGCCCGGCAGACACGCCGGCCACGCCGACGCCGCGCTGAGTCCTACCGACTGACCGGGCGAGAAGCCATCGCGCTTCTGAGAGCCGCACGGGGCGTGCGCGAGCGGCGAGCGATCCACTTGCTTGTTTGCGCCGGACTCCGGAACGCCGAACTTCGCGGGCTTCAGGGGCGGCACCTGCAGCGCGCGGGGATGGTCCATGTCTCGGTGGACATCGCGAAGGGTGGCCGCGAGCGATGGATACCCGTGATCGCGGACCTGGCCGCCGTCGCCGACGAGATACGCGGGAACGTTGCCGCCGACGAGTACGTGTTGCCTGCCCAGCGCTTTCGGAACCCGCCATTCAACACCGAGCGAGTCGACTACGCGCGCAGCCCGTCGTCATCGCAGGCGCTCCGACAGCTCGTCATGCGCGTCGCTGCGCGGGCGGGGATCGCGGAGCACGTTCACCCTCACGATCTGAGACACGCCTTCGCGGAGCAGATCGCGCGTGACACGGACGCACGCACGGCGCAGCACATGCTCGGGCACGCGCACCTCGGGACGACGGACATGTACCTGGGCCGCCCGCGGCTGGACGACATCGTGGCGGCGGTCAAGAACGTGTCCTACGAAACGCGAACAAACGTTCTAGGGGTCAGCAAAAGCCTCCAAAAGGCCCTAGAGGCGACGACCGGAATCGAACCGGTGTAGACGGCTTTGCAGGCCGCTGCGTAGCCACTCCGCCACGTCGCCGCGGTGGCTTAGCCTAGCGCCGAGAGGCGCTGGGCCTCATGCCGTGCGGAGGACTACGGCGTTGCCGGAGGGATCGCGCAGACTCCGGCCGTCCGGGCCCATCTCTTCGGCGGCCACGATCGGAATGCCTTGCTCCTCGACTCGGGCGAGCACTGAATCCAGTGCGGCCAAGTCGGGAACCTGGATCTCGTACTGCCGCAGGCCGATGGCGCCCGGCACCGGTGGCCCCGAGCCGGCGCTGTTCCAGGTGTTCAGCCCGAGATGGTGGTGATAGCCGCCGGCGGCCACGAACAGTGCTCCCGGATAGCCGCGCACCATGACCTCGAAGCCGAGTACTCCGGCATAGAAGCGCTCGGTCTCGGCCAGCTCGGAGACCTGCAGATGTACGTGGCCGATGCGAGTTCCGGCCGGCACGTGGGGCTGCGCCTCAGTGGCGGCGGCCAGCTCACCGGCGACGTCGCGAAGATCGAGCGGCAGTGTGGCCATCTCGAGCTGTCCGTCCCGGACACGCCATTCTTCGCGCGGACGGTCCCGGTAGATCTCAATGCCGTTCCCGTCCGGATCTGAGAGGTAGAGCGCCTCCGAGACCAGGTGATCCGACGCCCCGTCCAGCGGCCAGCGCGAGGCCGACAGCCGGGCCAGGGCAAAGGCCAGATCAAGGCGTGTCGGGAGTAGGACGGCTAGATGGAAGAGCCCGGTGGCCCGGCGGTCCAGGGCGGGGGCGGAGCTGTTCCCGTGCAACTGCACGAGGGTGCGGTCGTCCTCGCGGGCGAGGGCGACCTCGCCGCCGTCCTGCTCACTGCTGCGCAGGCCGAGGACCCGCTCGTAGAAGGTCCGTGAGCGCTCGACGTCCGAGACGGTCAGGTGGACCGTTCCCATCGACGTCAGGGGATCGATCGTCGCACGCGCGTCGGTCGGGGCGGAGCTGGTCATTGACATATGAGGTTAGGCCGCCGCCGCGTACTGATGGTGATGTTGGGCAAGATTCTCCACGAGCTCGGCGAGCCGTTCCCGCGTCTCCGGCTCGATGAGCCGCCCCGCGGGATCAAAGCGCTCAGCCGCGCTGGCAACCGCGAGTTCGGTGTCGAGTACTCGGGCTCCGGCCAGGCTCAGCGCCTTGCGGAGATGGTCCTGAGCCCACATCGCTCCGTAATCGGTGACGCTGGCGCCGATGGCGGCTACGGGCTTGCCCCACAGAGCCGCATCAGGTCCGTGGGGACGGGAGCCCCAGTCCACCACCTGCTTGACGTGGCCCGGCATCGTGGTGTTGTACTCGGGCGTCGCGAACAGAACAGCGTCGGCTTCCTCGATCGCCGTTCGCAGACGGCTGACCTCGGCCGGCGGCTGGTCGGTGTCGCGATCCTCGTTGTAGGGGGGCAGTGACTCGAGGTCCTCATAGAGGTCGAGCTCCACACCCTCGGGGGCGAGCTCGGCCGCAGCCCGCAGCAGCGCTGTGTTATACGACGCTGCCCGCAGGCTGCCGGAAATGGCCAGGATCCGCATCGCGACTAAGCGGCCTTGACCGCAGAGACGCTCACCAGGAGCTTGACCTCGTTGGAGACCAGCAGGTTCCCGTTGGGGAGGGTCTGGTTCCACTTGAGATCGAATTCGCGACGATCGATCTTGCCCTCCAACTCGAGGCCGATCCGTTGGTTGCCCCAGGGATCCTCGCCGCCCTCGGCAATCGTGCCGACCAGCTCGAGTGGCTTGGTGACGCCCTTGATGGTGATTTCGCCGAGTAGACGGATCTGGCCCTCGCCGTAGGGCTCGCTGGCGGTTGAGGTGAACGTGATCTGTGGGTACTGAGCGACGTCGAAGAAGTCCGGAGCCTTCAGATGGCCATCGCGGTTCTCCTCGTTGGTGTCGACGCTGTCGACGGCCACCGTGCCCTCGAGTACTGCCTCGTCGCCGGTGGCGTCGAGCTTGCCCTTGAAGCTGTGAAAGCTGCCGCGGACGGTGGCGATGCCCATGTGGCGCACCTCGAAGCCGACGTTTGAGTGCGCCGGGTCCACCGTGCAGGTGCCGACCGGAATCAGGCCGGTGGTGATGGTGCTGGTTGACATTGTTCGCTCCCTGACGGAATTGGTTGACTGTGCAACCACTATAGCGAAATCAGTTGTGTCATCAAGGATTGATCAGTCAACTGACGCTGGGGCGAGATCCCGGACCGTGCAGGTCGGCGGGCCCAACGAGCGTGGGGGCGAGAGCTACTCGACCGTGCAGCACCCACCCGGGCGAGCGCCGGGCAGGCGGCTGAGGAGCTCGGCCAGCTGGCTGACCTCCTCGGGACTGAAGTGCTCGAGGAACAGGCGGTGAATGCTGCGGACGTGTGAGCAGCCCGCTTCGCGAAGCTTTGCGTAGCCGGCGTCGGTCAGCTTGGCGTACGAGACGCGGGCGTCGCTGCGGCAGGCCGTCCGCTCGATCAGACCGGCGTTGACCAGACCGTCGACCAAGCGGGTAATGCCTGAGCGCGTGAGCATGGTCCGCTCGGCCAGGGCGGACATGGCCAGCTTCCGGTCGTCCTCCTGAGCCAGGTACAGGAGCACCTCGTAGTCGCGGCTGGTGATGCCATGGTCGGCGGCCAGCTCGGCGTCAAGGACACGAACGATCGAGGCATGGCTCTGCAGGTAGCTGCGCCAAGCCTCCAGCGCCGCACCCTCGAGTCTCTCTTCAGCGATCGTATCCATAGTTACACCCTAGTTGACGGATCAACGTTAATTTGAGAATGCCAGTCTGTGCGGGAAAGCGTAATCGCCCGTGCGGCCGGTCGCGCAATGATCGGGGGCCTCAGAAGTCCGGCTCGGCGGGAGCGCACTAGCCTGAGCAACTTCATGCGCGAGATCAGTCCCGGACTTTGGCACTGGACGGCCGTTCATCCCAACATCGGCAAGGTCGTCAGTTCGTATTACCTGGCCGACGAGCGGGTGGCGCTCGACCCGCTGTTGCCGGCCGAGGGACTCGAGTGGTTCGAGGGCCGGGAGCCCGAGCACGTACTGCTCACCAACCGGCATCACGGACGCGACAGCTGGAAGCTCAAGGAGGCCTTCGGCTCCGAGGTCCACTGCGTCAGCAACGGGGTCTACGAGCTCGAGGACCAAGGACCCTTGTCCCCGTTTGAGTTCGGTGACGAACTCCCGGGCGGGATCACGGCCTACGAGGTGGGAGCCATC
>JBDTEE010000063.1:0-11951 GCA_039922645.1 Solirubrobacteraceae bacterium
CCGCAGCGTCCGCGCCCGCAGGCCCTGATCATGTCCTCTCGGCACGCGCCCGACATGGGTACACACAATTCCACCAAGAGGTGACGAACATTCAGCGCTGTGGTATGCAGCGCTCCGCTCCTGTGACGATCGCACCACGACGAAGTGGCGGCTACGGGCCGCAGATAAGGTGGAGGCGCTGACGGGCCGCTCAGTGTCTATCGGCAGCTGAGGTCATGCCATCAACCGTCTCCCGGCGCCCGAGCAATTGTTCCTGTTTAGTTCAACCCCTGTCCACCGCGTGTTCATGGCAGACGGTAGGAGCAGCTTGGACAATAGCTACGCTTGCTTCGGTGAAGCGGACGGTGCCGGATCATGAGCAACGTTGGCGGTCGCATCACAGCGCCGTCAAGAGTCGCCGGCGTTGTCTACCCAGTTGCGGTCGGCGGATTCACTCTGGCGGCCCTTCTCAACGCGATCACCTGGCTGCCGGTCAATGTATCGGGGCTCACCCCACTGTGGGTAGCGCTGTTCCTTGTCATCTTCCCTACCTGGTTCCCTGTGGTGCTTATCCTCCAGCGTGAACAGAAGGCGTACAACGCGGAGAATCCGAAGCGCCGGTGGTACCAGTCTCGGTACCGGCTTCCTTTCGCTCGGGCCTTTATAGGGGTCCCTCCGTGGCTGAAGTTGGTCGGCTACATCGTGGTGGCGTACGTGGCTATCAACTTCTTCGCAAGCATCGCGGGGTTGCCGGGACAACCTGAGATGTCGGGCAACCGGTACTTCTTCAATGATCACGGCCGCGACATCCCGACCGACCTTCAGGGCTATTTGGCCGGACTTCGGTATCAGATGCGGATCTTCACCGGGCATCCCATGATCTTCTACGGGGTGGCGGCGCTAACGATGTACGGTCGGCGCGCTGGAACTGACGCACGGTCGCCGAATATCATTTCGTCCGGCACGGTGGACAGATAACCTCTCCCGTTCGCGCGATGCCGGTGAGGTTCAGCGCCCCCCCCTCTGGGATCGTATTCACAGAACGCTGACACCTTCGTCGACACCGGCATGAGCGAACGCAGGCAAACGCTCGCGTTCGCGGATCGCCGGCAACGACCAAGGATTCGACATGCCCGGACCAACACACGAACGTCGCCGGTCTGGTCTGATAGCTCGCACGGCTTGAGCCAGTGGGTCTCTGACAACAACGGGCCCTCCGGATAGGCCGCCCGCGCGTGGTGCCTTCGAGTCGTCCCGGCGGGCCCGCTCGGCATCCGCCAGGTCTTCACCCGCTCGCACCGACCTCAGACCAACGGCAAGGTGGAGCGCTTCAACCGGACCCTGCTTGAGGAGTGGGCCTACGTACGTCTCTACCGCACCTAGGAGCAGCGCGCCGGGTTGCTCTCCGGCAGGCTGCACAGGTACAACCACCACCGCTGCCATACCGCGCTGGGCGGGCTCCCACCATCGCTCGTGTCAACAACCTACCTGGGAACTACACCTAGGGAGAGTGTCTTCCCATCCAGGCGTCACAGAAAGCGGCTGGAGCAGGATTGACGTCGCCACGATTGGTCAAGACGGTGAGCACCTTGGAGAGCATCACTCCGTTGGCCTGAAAATCCGACTTCAAGCACACCGCTATTGGAGTCGCATAGAAGATGTGATCGACCGGCGTGAGAGCAGATGTGAAGGGCGGCCCGAGGGAAGCAACGTCGTTCTGAATCGTCGTGCAGTCGGTTTGCGCACTAACGAAATTTAGGAACACCGTGCCGCCTCGAAAGGCCATCAACAGGTTGCAGCCAGGCACATCGCGGACAGAGGACGCGATCGGCGTCAGTCGCGGCCGCGCTGTAGGCGTAGACAGAGGGCTGGCAACGGCATCGCCGCACGCCGTCGTCGCTCCGAATCCAACAAGGGCAAGCAAGGCCCAAAGACACCTGGGCATCCGAGACATCATGTGACGTCTGCTGGGCTGCCGCAGACGTATTAGTCACGGCGAGGTCGCAATCCGTCGCAGGACTGCGAGAGCGCGAAGGATGCCCATGCTCTGGTAGCTCGAAGCGTCCGGCTCAATATAGGTCGCGGCCAGCCATGCTCCCGACAAGCGACACGATCGAGCAGCAGCCCAGCGTCCGCCCATCACCCTGAGTAATATCGAGCTGCAAACCCGTCGAGTACTCGTGAAGCCAAATGTCACGGCGGACCGCCGCTGTTCAAGCTCACCTTGAGGCTGTTGACGACTCCCCAGACCCGCCTGGCGGGGCACGCATCGCTATGCGGACCCGTACAGCCGATGCACACGATGCCCTCTAACCTAACAAGGTGCCGGATCGCTTCCTCGAGTGTGGGCTTGAGGACGACGCAGGTATCGTGCTTCTTCACTGATGAATGATCTCAGACCCACGCCGAAGTTGCGCGCGGGAGGACACATCACCTGGCCAGGCCACCATCCGCCGATAACCAGTGACCCTCGAGCCGCCTCGACAGAGGATTGTCGGCCACTAAGGTGTTTAGGTACCGTGGCACCGTGGCGATATACATTGAGGACGACCTTCACGCCGAGCGAGTTGGCGACTTCGCGACGGCGGAGGAGGCTCTAACGAGGCTTAAGCAGCTAGAAAGCCTCGATGCCCAGGCGCTTGCAGCGGAGATCGGTCCGACACCCTGCCAGAACCCACACTGCCGACGAGAGCTTCAGGTCGTCGTCGGTGGCAGGGTCATCGCGAGGGCACCCCCATCGAGTTAAAGCACCGGTCGGCCAGGCCAGCATTCGCAAACCTACCCTGAGGACGACACGGTGGGCGTGCTCGGTGGCAGCGTCCTCCCGTCGGCGGGTCCGCCCACGCCTCAGCCGCAATCTGTAGAGGTCGGAAGACTACGGACATAGGCCTCCAGCCGACGCACATCGGCGGCACGCCCCCTCCACCAATGCTCTTTCGGGTCTCCCTTCAGTCGACAGCGGTCGGCAGTCTCTTCGGCGCCAGAGGCCAGTTCACTGAAGGCGACGATCGCCGCGTTACGAACTTCCGCTGAGGGTCGAGGTGATGGTTCGAGCCCTTTGCCTCTATCCAGGAAGTCAAGCAGGGCTTGGTAGAAGTCGAAATTCGCAGCATCTTGGGCGGCATGTTCCGAGGTGTACCAGCCCCGAGCCTGAGGCGGACGCGCGATCTCGCGCCAGACCATCAGCAAGCCTCGGAGGCCGTGATTGGCCTCGGAATCCGCCCGGTGACCGCCGGCTGCGTCCGACATCGACATAGGATCTTCGGTCACTTCGGCGGTGACCGGACCTGATCTGGTTCGACAGGATAGCCGGCACTCGTCCAGGCCAGCATCCGTCGGCCCGCGTTGCCCTCGGAGAGCGTCATCAACTGTAGGCAGCGAACAGATACCCGCGTGGACCGAATTGTCGCGGGATGCGGTCAGCCCACCACCCGCCATCCCAGTAGCGTCGGGATGCGACGACTGTCGCAGCGCGGAATCGCTCGTCCCAGGGGCGCACCCATTCGGCGAGGCGACCCGAGAGTTGCGGAGATAGCTCGTCGATGGCGCGTTGAATGACGGCTCTCGAGATTATGTCCTGCTGCCATTCCTCGAGCAGGTCGTCATAGCAGTCTTCGAGCTGCTCAACGAGCCACGCCCATATCTCCTGACTGTGGACAATGGTTGAGTGGTAACCGAGACGTTGTTCTGGGTGCCACCCGCACTCTAATCCGGTGTGTTCCTCAACCTCATCCGCGGCCAGCTCCATGTTGCCGTATGGGCGGGGCAGTCGCATTTGCGGATGCTACCTCGCCGGCTAGGCGCAAGCTGGCCCAGGCCCGGGTCCGGCAATGTACCCAGACAGCCGCTCGATCCGCCGGATCGTCGCAACCAGCCACCGCGCGCACGTCAGTTCATATGCCTTCGAGCTGAGCCACGTCGAGACGATCGACGGGGCGATCGAGAGCGCGCTTGTAGCGGATCAATTCTGCCTTGGGGATGACGCAGCACGTCGTCCCCAGGACGTTCAGTCGATCGGAGGATTCAATGTCGATGACCTGGTCCTCCCAGACGCCAGCTACCACGTTGAAAAACCTTGGGCTGGATGCCGAATCGCCCACCTCGAGTCGTTGACCCGCGAAGTCGAGCTTGAGGAAGGTCAGATCCCAGCAATCGGACCGATAGCGCTCCGGTCCCCAGACTACGTAGGGTGAAATCGCCGTCAAGACCGACTGCGCTCGGTCGAACGGAGCATACAAATCGATGTCGACAACATCACGCGTGCCGCCCCAGGCGCGCGCGGCCAGACCGCCAACGATCTGATAAGGAGCAGAGAGTGACTCGAACTGGCCGACGATCCAGGTGAGGGCTCGGGCTATGTCCACGTCCTTACTTTCGTGGTCCTGCATATCGGCATGATGACGCACCCCGGCAAATGGAATCAGCGGCGAGCCTGCCCTTACGGGTACGCGTGGGTTATGCCCATCCGGCGTCGAGGGCGCAAGGAGCGGCACCTCCGCCCACTCGAGAGTGGCCTGCCTTGACGTGACACCTTGGTTGACACTTGCGCGCTCGACCGCGGACGCGCCTTGACGGGCGTAGGCGAAATCTCATCGCCTCGCTTCTGAACTCTCCGACCGTTCCCACCACCCGCGAACATCGCCCTCGCCAGCTGGTAGACCGCAAGAGCGGCAGGAGTGTGAAGACGTGCGAGGAGGGCCGCATTCAGCCGGCCGCCGAGCGCGCGCGAGCCCGGCTGCACCGGTGCTTAGCTCGGACCGACCTCAAAGCCGGGTGGGAACGCGGCCCTCGAAGATCGTCAGCGTCGCCGAAAGAGGAGATACCAGGCGATCCAGTTACGAACGGATTTCTTCCGATCGCGGTGTGCGGGACTCTCCCACGCCGCCACGCGGTCGACCAACTGGGACAGCGGCGCGAGGTCTGTGCCCTTTCCCTCATCGCCGCCGTACTCCTCACCTACATGGCTGAGAAAGCGGGTAAGAGCTGCCCTGAGGTCGTCGACCGCGACCTCGTCGGATAGGGCTGCCTCTATCGGTGTGCCGGCTCGAGTGGGCGCGAATTTTACGACGCGCCCGTCTTCAGCCCAGGCCTTGCCGGCATCTCCTGGTTCGCACAAGTACGCGGCGAGGGCTTCCACCGACGCCCACACTCTCACGTCGTAGCCATCAGCCGTGATCACGCGAGGTCCCGCAGAGACTTGCTCCACCCGCCGCATCCTATCAGCCAGTCCTGTCGTCGGCCGTGAAACCTTCGTTGACACCCCTCGCCGCCGGGTACGGGCACCCGCCGGTGGTCGCAGGTGGACTATTGATTCCCGTCTGCCGAACTCGCACGGGCGCCCTCGAATGGTTCCGAACACCGCCCGCCCCAGCTTGAAAACCGCAATGGAGGTCAAGCTCGCGGGCATGCGAATCTCCGCCGGCTCGGTTGGTAGCCTCCGGGGATGGACGACCCGCCTCGCTGCGCGCCGCTGAGGACATCGGCGGCAGCCGACAGCGTCGAACCCCTTGCAAGGAAAAGAAGCGCTATGAGTAAACGGGACAAGCCCGAGGAGGAGACCGCCCGAACCATCATCAGCCGCACGCTTCACGCGCCGGTAACTACGCACGACGACGGCTCGAGACCGAGCATGTACGACCTCTCGATTCAGTTGCCCGACGGGGAGGTCGGGGCGGTGGAGGTCACTATGGCGGCGGATCGAGAAGCGGTCCAACTGTCGAGGCTCGTGAACCAGGAGAAGCGCTGGATCGAGCCGATGCTGGAGGCCGCGTGGCACGTGTCCGCCCTCCCACAAGCCAGCGGAAAGCGTCTCTTTGCAGAGCTACCGCAGCTGCTGGCTGAGATGGAAGAGCGGGGCGCTTCGCCCTTCATCTCAATTGAGCACGACCAGGGCAACCCTGATCCGTGGATGAAACGGGCCTTCGAACTCCGCCTCGAGAGCGTCAATCGCAGCGACACGACCGACTACCCCGGGGCGATTTACATCAGCGTCGAAGGCCGAGAACTCGCCGGATACGTGCCCCAGACCGGAGACGCGGTCGCCGAGTGGATCGGAGACTTCCTTGCGGGCGAAGAGCGCGCGGACATTCGGAAGAAGCTCGGCCTCGCGGACGCGCGAGAGCGGCATGCCTTCGTATGGGTCCCCCTCTTCCACACCGCCCCCTGGGCGGTGCTTGGAGCGCTAACAGCCAGCCCGGTACCGCTGCCAACCAAGCCGCCGCAGCTGCCGAAGGAGGTCACGCACGTCTGGGTGATGAGCACTTGGGGCGAACGAAGCGGCTTGCGGTGGTCGCGGACCGCCGGTTGGAGCCGGTTCGACGACGAGAGGGAGTCCTCATCTGCGTCACGAACGACGTAATGTAGGTTTTCCTGAGGATGGCAAACCGATCCCGAAAGGTCCAGCCGAGCGGGCGCGGCGCCGGTCAGGGCGGTGCGTCAGCGACCCTGACAACCACTCAGGCCGGCCGCGTGGCGGCTGCCGCAGAACGGGCGGTCGACCGCATTGCAGCGAAGCAGGCTGGTGGGATCGCCGCCGATGCGTTCGCGGAGATCGGCGAAGCCCTGTTCTGGCTCTACGCTCTCGGCGCGCATGGTCGAACCAGCGGGCTGGCGCAGGGCCTGCTATTTGCGCGAAACCAGTGTGCCCACGGCAACCTCGTCAGTCAGTTCACTGAATGGCAGTACGGGGCTGAACTCGGCCGCCTCGTGCTCGGGAGGACGCGCCTCGGCACTCGATCGGCGTATCTGTGGCGGCGAAATCTGCAGACGCAAACAGTGAGCACAAGGAGTGCGTCGCAGAGGGAGGCGTACCGCAACCACTTTGCAGGGCAGCCAGTCGTGGACACCCTTCGCGCTGAACTCGTCCGCCTGCACGAGTTGTCCCGTCGCTAGCGCCAACCACGACGACGAGGGAGGACTGTTGGGATACACCTCCACTCCCACGCCCAAAGGGTGTCCACTTTCAACCACAATTTCGGATAGCCACCGCTCGGCGCCGATGGCGAGCCCCTGTGTTGGTCTCTGCTCCCAGCTACCCCGCTGGCACATGAGGCGATGTGCGCGCAAATGCCACTGCCTTAGCCGCGGCACATAAGCCTTCGCACAGGCGTATATACCTGTATGCGGGTCCACCCTCTAGCGATGCAGCCGGACCCCGGCGTGGAAGGAGCGCCACACGTCGCGAGTACAGCGCTCCTCGCTGCGCATCTGACGCGGGTGCATCGATTCGCCGTGATGGTGTCTCCGCGCGGGACCGACCCCGAGGATCTCGCACAGCAGGCCATGCTCAAGGCGATCGAACACGCAGAGAGCTTTGATGCGCGCCGCGGAAGCCTCGAAGTGTGGCTTTGGCGCATCGTGCTCAATGTCGCTCGTGACGCGGGCCGCGCTGCCCGTCGGCGCGAGTCCCTGTGGGAGCGGGTCGTCGCACACAGCCGTACGGCGTCAAGCTCCGCATCTGCCGACGAAATAGCCTTGGACAAACTGCGAGACGCTGTTCTGGTCGACGCCGTCCGGCGGCTCCCTCGCGCGCACCGCACCGTCATCGCGCTTCGATACGGTGCTGGACTGACATCACAGGGCGCCGCAGAGGTCATGGGAACGACTCGCATGGCAGTGGCGAAGACAACTCGTCGCGCCCTCGACCAGCTCCGGAAGGAACTGATAGCCCAGGAGGATGACCGATGACGCCCGTGACGAATGTCGACAGACTGTTCGATACGGATCCATTGGCCCTCCGCCTGACGGTGGTAGAGGTTGGAGCTCCAAGCCAGCAACTGAGGCGGCGTGTTGGCGCCATGCAACCGCTTGTCCAGCGGGGAGACCATCGCCGCCGGGTTGTAGGAGGCGTGGCGGTCATCGTCGGCGCTCTGACCCTCCTCGTTGTGACCCCGGCTGGCGCCGTGATCGGCCGTGCGATTCTTCCCGAGGGACTCCAGCAACGCCTCGGCCTCGTGGTGGGCGCTCCCACGCACCTACCCTCCGGCGGGAGCGGCGCAGCCGGCAGCGGCGTCACAAGCGGCCTGCTACCTCCCGGCACAACCTTGATTGGGGGCGGGGGCGACATAGCGACGCCATCGCTCACCCTCGCCGAGGCTCAGCGCTTGGTGACCTTCCGCATCCCACAACCAGGAGACCTGCCCACCGGAGTGATGTTTTCTGGCGCCTTGGTGGACTCCAACCATTCGGTCTTCCTTCACTACGCTGATTCCAGCTCTCAGCGCGGCATTGGCCTTGAGGTTCGCCAAGGTGTGACGACGGGTGGGTCAGCAGTACCAGCCGGGTCGGTACAGCAGGTCTCAGTGGACGGTGCGCCTGCCTACTACGTCCATGGGTCATACCGTGACGATGGGCCTGGTTCGATCGCTGTCTGGGACTCAGCTGCCGACGACGTGGAATTGACGTGGCAACGTAACGGAGTGACGTACAACCTAACGGCCGGGGGGTTGCACCTTTCCGCTGCGGCGGTTATCAAGATCGCCCAGTCCGTGCGATGAGGTCACCGCTGCGCGACTGTCCGAGCTGGTAGTTCGCACGTCCTGATTTGCGCGCCGCGTGAGCCTTCCGTGCCGACTGGCGACCGAACCTAGGATCCGCGCGTCGTACGGGCCAAGGGCATCGATGTGTCTGAGTAACACGCCAGCTTGCACTCGCTCCTGGCGTCTCCGATGATGCACCGTGCCATGTTCCCTATCCAGCGTTTCAGCGACGCGGCAAAGGAGGCTCTGACGCTCGCCCAGGGAACTGCCGCGAGAGCTCACAACAGTTACATCGGCACAGAACATTTGCTTCTCAGCCTGCTCGCCCAAGAGGACAGCGTCTCCGGCGAGGTCTTCCGTCGACTGGGCATTGCGGTTGATGAAGTGCGCCAGGCGATCGGGCTGGTGCTCGATCGCAACCAGCAGATCGTGGTCCGACAGATCGTCCCCACCTCGCGTGTCAAGGAGGTCATCGAAATGTCCTTCAAGGAAGCGCAGAGCCGCGGCGACACGTACGTCGGCACCGAGCACATCCTGCTGGGAATCCTTCGCGAGGGAGAAGGGATCGCGGCACACATCCTCTCCGAGTTCGCGGTGAGCCTCGACCGTGTTCGCGCGGAGATCAGCGCCGTGCGGGGCGTGGAGGCCATCATCGAGCGGTCGACCTCACCCGACGCTCCGCAGGGATCCGCCTCATGGACCGGCTACGCCGCGTCCGGCGAAGCACCGATCCGCGAACCATCCCCATGGGCACCGCCGGAGCACGAACTCGGAGAGCCGGTGCGGGTTGATTTTCTCCTCGCCCGGTCGGCCACGGCCGCAGTCCAAGTGCAACACCTGACCGCGTACCAGTCCGGTTTCGAGTTCAAGGTGGTCGCCCAATACCGATCCAGCGGTCCCGTTCGCGATCCTATGCACGGCCTCGGGGGACTGCGAGGCATGCCCGGCGATCGATCTGGCGAGGTTTCGGACGACCACATTCGCCTCCGGGTTCACTTCGCAGACGGGTCAGAGGCGGACAACCTGGGGCCTCCAATGCAGCAGCCCGCGACGTCCGATGGCCCGTATCTGATGCCCCGCGAGGGCGGCGCCAGCCAATGGAGGGCCCATACCACGTTCTGGGTCTGGCCCCTTCCTCCGCCCGGCCCGTTGACCTTCTCCTGCGAGTGGCCCGCGTACGGGATCCCGCTGACACGGCACGAGATCGATGCCAACCTGATCCGCGAGGCAGCGGAACGGGCGACGCCGCTGTGGACGTCCGACTGATGCGGATCACACAACCTCCCGCCCTCTAGCTGGGGCGGCAGCGACACCTTCGCGAGCGGTCAGGGAAACGCATCGGCGAGCGCCGGCGGCCGCGACGTTTCCCAGATCCGAACCCGCCCGACCGCTCGCAGTCGTCGGCGAACATCACCCGCCCCAGCTTGAAAACCGCAGGTTCATGGGTAGCCTTACATGTCGCCACGGAACGTTGCGCCCGGAACGTGCGCTGCCGGGGGAGCCAGACCGGGTTGCAAACCGAGGCTCGGTCCGTCCACGCAAACGGGCGTAGGATGACGTCATGAGTGCCGCCCATCCCGAGCCTACCGACCCCGTCGACGAGGAGCTCGAGGCACTTCTGCAACGTCCGGACGTTCGCGAAAGGCTCGAGGACTTCGAGCGACGCCGCGCCGCTGGCAAGCTGGGCAAAGGAAGGTCGAACGACGAGGCACGCCGCGTCGTAGGGCTTCCGCCGCATCCGGACAACGCCAGCCGTTGAGGCTCGTCTGGGAGGATACGGCGCTCGCTGACCTTGGCAAGGCGGCCGAATGGTCCGTCCCGCAGGCGCGGACTGTGGTGGAGGCGATGGAGCGCATGGCCGACCGGGGTTTCTCTCTCGGCAAGGCCACACACCGACCGGGCGTCCGGTACTGGCCCGTCCCGCCGCTGGGCGTCTTCTACGCCATCACCGGCGGCGACCTGCGGGTGCTTCAGGTGGTGGACGTTCGTCGGCTGCTTCAGACTCCGTAGCAGCTCCGGTCGCCTGTCAGGGTCCGGCAGGGGAGAGTCCTCGCGCGAGGACCTGGTCGATGGTCGCAGCTGCTGTCTGCTGCATGTGGGGGCTGACGTGGCTGTAGAGATCAAGGGTGATCGCGGTTGTCGAGTGGCCGAGCATCTCCGACACGATCTTCGGGTGGATACCGCTGGCCAGCATCAGGGTCGCCGCGGTGTGGCGAAGGTCGTGGAAACGGAGCCGCGGCAGACCGGCGCGGCTGAGGACGCGGTGGAGGAGGAGCACCATCGTGTTGGTGGGGAGAAAGTCGCCGAACTCTGTGCAGAAGACCAGGCCACGGTCTCGCCACTCTGTCCCAACCAGGAGTTGCTCTTCCACCTGACGCCGGCGATGCTCGCGGAGGGCAGCCACCGTCAGTGGTCCGAGCGCGACGGAGCGGCTCTTACCGCTCTTGGGTGTCCCGATGGTCATGGCTGCTCGCGCCATGCCGGTCACCGTGCCGGTGACCGCGAGCACGCGGCGTTCGAGGTCGACGTCCTTCCATCGCAGGGCGCGCAGCTCTCCCTGGCGCATTCCGCTGGTCACGGCGAGGACGAGGAGGGCTTCGAGCCGCTCGCCACGCGCTGCGGCGAGGAACCGCACCGGCTGATCGCCGCCGGCGATGGTGGTCATCTCCCGGCTGCGCACCTTGGGCCGGCTGGATCTCCCAACCATCGCCGCTGCGTTCCGGGCCACCTTGCCGTCCTCGAGCGCTTGGTTCAGGGCCACGTGGATGACGGCATGCAGGTGGTGGACGGACGTCGAGCTGAGGCCGCTCGCCAGCTTGTCCGCATAGAACTGACGCAGGTCAGCGGGCTCCAAGCGCGCGAGCGGCTTGGCGGCCAGCTGGCTCGGCAGCAGGTGGTAGCGGACGTATCGCGTGTAGTAGAGAACCGTGGACGGCTTGATGCTCGCTGACGAAAGCCCGGCGGCCCACTGTTCGAGGTGGGCGCCGAACGTCTGCCGAGGGTCGACCAGCGGCCTCCCGTCTTCCACAGCGCGGAGCGCCGCCCCCAGGCGCGCCTTGGCCGCGGCGCGGTCCTTACCGTAGAAGTAGCGCCACCCGCCGCCCGGAAGCTTCAGCCGCGCCACCCAGCGCCCATCGCCGCGCTGGAAGATCGCGCCGTCGCCGGCGTCGCGCCGTCCGGGGCGTTCCCTTCGGTGCCGGGCTCCCGTAGTACCCTCTGCCATGTCGGCGCCTCGCGTGTGCTGGCCGCGCCCCCGGCTGTGACCTCAGCACGGGGGCTCTGTTCGCGCAGCGTACCAACGGCGAAGGTGTCAGGCAAGGTGTCAGGAGCCGAGCAGAGGCCTCCCAAACACCGAATCCGAGTTCCGCGGCGACGTAGCCAAGTGGTAAGGCAGAGGTCTGCAAAACCTCCATCGTGAGTTCGATTCTCACCGTCGCCTCGCTCAGCCCACCTGGACATCGGCGGCGCCGGCCGAGGCGCGGTCCTCGGGCTCCG
>JBDTEE010000064.1:0-12301 GCA_039922645.1 Solirubrobacteraceae bacterium
TATAATGGTGCACCAGGTTATATTAGTATGTTTCAAAACAATGCTGATGAACCTAATGCAGGACAAACCTCTTGTGGTGATATTATACAATTGGTTTCTTTTGTTGACACTAATAATAATGGTGTAAAAGAAGAATCAGAGTCTAATTTTGCTTATGGAAATTTTTGTGGGGCGAGGCTGGGACGGCGGTCCTGGGGGCGGCTCGGTCTGGCGCCGCGGCCTGTGCGCCTCTCGCGCGGAATTCCGCGACCACCCCCGCGCCGTTTCGGCGGTGTGCCATCGATTCGGCGGCTATCGCGGAATTCCGCGACCACCTCGTCTGGCGCCCCGAGGTGGTCGCGATTTTCAGCGGGTCTCCTCGGCAGGGGGACCCCCGCGGCCCAACACCATCAGTCGACGAGCAATTGCGCCCCGCGGCCACGTCCCCATCGAAGGCGATGGGAAGAAGTTACGTCTATAAGCGCAGTTGGCCCCAAGGGGTCTCGGCTAGCGAAGCCTGGGGGGAGAATTGCTTATGGCGGGCCCGGCTCGGCAGGGGCCCCGGCGTCACCGCCGCGCCGTCCTCAGCGCCGGGGGAGTCGGGACAGCGCGCCGCGCAGGGCGCGAGCGCTGGCCTGAAGGCCGATCTCGGCCAACTCGGCCGCGGCCTGGACCGCCGTCTCCAGGGGACCAGGGTTCTCGGGGTCGGCTATCTTGGCGGGCGCCTCGCGTAGATCCGGCTTGGGCTTCACCGCAGTGGGCCGAGGCCGCGGAGTGCTGGTCTTGGGCTTCGCGGTAGCGGTCTTCGGCTTAGCGATAGCGGTCTTCGGCTTCGCGCCGGCCGCCTTCCCGGCCGGCCTCGCCTTCCTCGTTCCCGTCTTTGCCGTTCCTGTCTCTGCCGCTCGGGTCTTGCCGGTCGCAGCTGCCTTGGCCGCCGTGGCCGCGGGCCTCGCCGGGGCCGAGGCCTTCGCCGGGGCCGAAGCACGCTCGGACGAACTCACCGGGGACACCGGCACGGGCGGCTCGGCATTAGGGCGCTTGGCGCTGCGCCGGTGGGGGCGGGTGCGTGGCAGGCCGCCGAGGACTCCGGGTGGGGTTTCGTCGCTCATCGCTGCACATCATCGCGCACTGTCCTCAGGGAAGTCTCAAAACGGCCACGGGAGATCGCAGAGGGCTGCTCCAAGGCCGTGATTACACGGACTTTCGCCGGGTCGGGCCGGGACCTTCCTAGAGTGCTGGAGAGAAATTCGATCGCAACGTTGAAACGTGGGCGGCAGTTCTACGTATTAGTTCCTGACGCCGGCCCTCATGCGCGAATGCGCTCAGGCCATTGGACCGACTACGCAGGGCCCCTAAGCGTTGACTTCGACAGGTGTAGGAATTACAGTTTCGAGCATGTTTGAATAGCGGTCGTACGCTCTCAGAGCGAGACCTAATCGCTGTTTACTCCGCGCCGGACAGGGCGCAAAGGACGGAAACGGAACCAGATGTCAGTAGCGGAACTGCAGGAACTCGAAGAGATCAAGGGACTGGTTAATCGGGGGCAGCAGCTCGGCGTTCTCACCTACTCCGAGATCGCCGGCGCCGTGTCTGAGCTGGATCTCGACGAGACCGACGTCGAGGAGCTGCACGGCTTTCTTGAGAAGGCCGAGATCGAGCTGGTTGAGGAGGTTGACCCGGCGCAGGCCGCGACCGAGGTTGAGCGCGCGCCGGACAAGCGTGGCCGCCGCAAGGCCAAGACCGCGCTTGATCTCAAGCCGGACATGACGACCGACTCGCTGCAGCTGTTTCTCAAGGACATCGGGAAGGTCCGACTGCTCACCGCCCAGGAGGAGGTCGACCTGGCCAAACGGATCGAGCGCGGTGACCTCGATGCCAAGCAGAAGATGGTCGAGTCCAACCTCCGTCTGGTCGTCTCGATTGCCAAGAACTACCGCAACCAGGGCCTGCCCTTCCTCGACCTGATCCAGGAGGGAACGCTCGGCCTGGTCCGTGCCGCGGAGAAGTTCGACTACCGCAAGGGCTTCAAGTTCTCCACCTACGCCACCTGGTGGATTCGCCAGGCCATCGCCCGCGCGCTGGCCGACAAGGCCCGGACGATCCGCATCCCCGTGCACGTGGTCGAGAAGCTCAACAAGATCGGGCGGGCCGAGCGCAAGCTGGTCACCGAGCTCGGTCGCGAGCCCACCGCCGAGGAAATCGCCGAGGTCACCGGCATCGAGCCCGAAGAGGTCGAGTCGATCAAGCGCTCGGCTCAGGCCCCCGTGTCGCTCGAGAAGCCCGTGGGTGACGAGGAGGAGTCCGAGTTCGGTCAGTTCATCGCCGACGAGCGGGCCGAGTCCCCTTACGAGCGTGCCGCCGAGATCCTTACCAAGGAAGCGTTGCGCGAGGCGCTTGAGAACCTCAGCTACCGCGAGCGTCGAGTCCTCGAGCTTCGCTACGGGCTGGGCGGAGAGCACCCGCGCACCCTTGACGAGGTGGGTCGGACGTTCAACGTCACGCGCGAGCGGATCCGCCAGATCGAGAATCAGTCGCTGAAGAAGCTTCAGTCGCTGGCCGAAGCGCAGAAGCTCCGCGACGTCGCCTGAGCCGCTCGCCAAGCGCATCGGAACGGCCGCGACCGGCGGCGCGGTAAGGGGTGTCCGCAGGCCCGCGCCCCACTTCAGTTCGTGAAGCATTGCGCTAGAATCGATAGGCACGATGGCGGAAAAAGACACGTGTCCGGTCTGCCGGACGGCGGAAATCGTCTGCGGGAAGTGGACGCTGCTGGTGATCCGAGACCTGGCCGAGGGACGCTCGCGCTTCTGTGAACTAGAGCGCTCGCTGCTCGGGATCAGCCCGCGAACGCTGTCGCTGCGGCTCCGGGCCCTCGAGGAGGAGGGCATCGTGAAACGCCAGACCTTCCCTGAGGTACCACCGCGCGTCGAGTACGCGCTCACCGACAAGGGCCGTGCTCTGGTTCCGCTGATCGAGGACATGCGCGCCTACGGGCGCGAGTGGCTGGGCGGCGATTGCCTTACCGAGGCCGACGCCTCCGATTCGGCTGCCTCCGCGGCAACCGACTCCGAGCCTGTCGCCGCCCTCGCCTGAGAGGCCTTGCGTGAAGATCGCCGTCGCAGCCGATGAGCTGACCGGCGTGGCGGAGGCCGTGCTCGAGCAGCTAAGGGCCCGCGGGCATGAGCTGCTACCTCACGGCGCCTACGCTCCGGGTGAGCGCGCCGACTGGGCCTGGGCCAGCGACCCGGGCGACACCGCCAACGTTGCGCACCTGACCGAGATCGAACGCGGCGGCTGAGCCGCGACGCTGCAAGCGACCTGCCGTCAGCAGGATCCCGCGCGGCGGCGAAGAATTTCGCGGCCGTGCGCAATGCCGCTTTGCACCACCAGATGGAGGCCTTCACGGTTGAGGCCAGCGGCCGTCTCAGCGCTGAGCTGGCGGCGGGCGCCGAGATGCCGTTCGAGATCGACGAGGAGCGCAGCAGCGGCCGAGCCTCGCTCTACTGCTACCGGCCCCTGACCGGCCTGTTCATCCAACGGCGCCTGGCCGTCCTGGGCGCGCTGAGCTCCTGGGAGCCGGCCGCTAGCGGGCTGGCTGTCTCCGACGCGCTGGCCGTCTACCTGCAGGAGCAGGGCGAGCTCAGGGTGCCCTCGGAGCCCCAGGCCCAGGCACACGCCGTGCTGGCCACCTTCCTGGGCTGCGTATTCGCCGAGCGCAGTGATTTTGGGTTCGAGCCTGCGCACTTCGAGGCCGCCTACTCCGATCTGGAACGTGCCCTGTACGAGGGCCATTGCGCGGCCACCGTCATCGCCCCGGTGCTGGGGGTGGCCCTGGATCCGAACACGGTTGAGCTGGCGCTGGGCGAGGGCCTGTCCCTGATTCGCGGCGATGCCCTGACCGATGCCCCGGCGGACGCGGTCTGGGGCGATAGCGAGGAAGCCAACGTGCTGGCCCTGCTCGTCGTTGACCAGGAGCGCTCAGCTCGTCCACCGGTTTCCGTGGCCCGCACCCGGTTTCGGCGGATCCTCACCGCGCTGCGATTGTTCGAGCGCGGCGGTTACGCCGTCGGTCCGGTGGCCTGGGCCCGCACGGCGGCGGGAAGCTGGCGGCCGGTTCCGATCGGAGCCAGCGGGCGTCCTCGCTTTCTCACCCTGGTCCGAGCCGCTCAGGAGGACGAGCTACGGGCCTTCTGCGACCTGGTCACACGGCGTCTGCCGGGGGGTGGGGAGCTCTCCTGGGCCCTGTCCCGGTTTGAGATGGGCTGCGAGCGCCTGGCTCCGTTCGAGGCCCTGAGCGACTACCTCATGGCGCTACGCGCTCTGCTCGAGCCTGAGGGGCCGGCCAGCGGGCGCCTGGCCCAGCGGCTGGCGGTGATTTGCGCCCGGCCCGAGGAGCGAGCCGGGCTGGCGGAGCGCACGGCGCGGGCGATCTCGTTGGAGCGGGCCGTGATCACCGGCATCGCCCCCGAGGGCCCGGGCGTCGACGCCCTGGTCGATGAGCTGTCTGAGCACCTGCGGGCGATTCTGCGCGATGCCCTCTGCGGCCATCTCGATGCCGATCTGCGCGGACTGGCCGATGAGCTCCTGGCCGAAGCGGCCGATGTTCCCATCAAGGCCTCGAGGCGGAACGGAGCCAATCAGGCGGCGTCAAGCGGTCGCCACCCGGGCGCGATAGCCTGAGGGGTGACCGCTCCCTACTCGGTCTCCTTGGAGGCCGGGAGTGTTTTGCCCACCAGGCCTAACACGTAAGTCCTGGGGCTCGTATGAAGTTAGGGGGAGCGCGATCAGCAGAACGAGCGAGTCGTCGAGGCCCGCTCGTTCTGCGTTCACTACCTCTTGGTCTGGTCAGCGCGATGGTGGCTGACCGGCGGGGAACTCGACCTAGCGCCGACGCCTGCCCCGACGTAGTTCCGGCGGCTACCTGGGCTCCCTCGAGGGGTTGGTGGCGTGCGGGTAGGTGCCGAAGTAGTGATCGAAGGACACGTTTTCCTGGAAGATCACCACCTGGGTCCCCACGAGACCGGGCATCGGCCCCGCCTCTCCAGCCTGCCGCGAGCGTCCGCCGCGTAGGTGGCCGGGAGGTGACGAAGGTGTTATTGCGCCGTGAACGAGACCGGGACCAGTTCGCTGGTGAGAAGTCCGTGCTCGCGGGTCAGCTCGCCGACCAGCGACCAATGCGCTTGGATGCGCTCGGGGCTGTCGATGCTTCTGCCGGATGGGTCCTCGAGCGCCGTCGGGCAATGCGAGATTCGCCGGCTCGCTGACCCGTTGGCCCGCCGCTCGGCACACCTGCACCCGTTCCACCGTGGCCACCGGCGTGTCCAGCATCCCGGCCAGCTCGGGCAGGGCCGCTGCCACGCGGTCTGGGTTGCCGACGACGATCACCATCAAGGGCACATCCGCGTTGCGGGCGAAGAAGCGCGCGCGCCTCCGCTCGCCGTGCAGGGTCCCGTCGACGGCCAGCAGGACCGACGCGCCGGAGGCGCCGGCCGCGGCCAGCCGGTCCACTGTGGCTACATACCCGGCCTGGCCGTTGACCCGGGTCCGCCGGCCCCCGTACAGCGTCAGCTTGAGCGCTGACGCAGACTCCGCGGGCGGCGCCATGCGCTCGCTGAAGTACACGGTCAGCTTGGTGGCGGCGGCTCTCACAGCACAGTGCCCAGGGCCCGACCGAGCGTGGCGCAGATCAGCCCGGCGATCAGTGAGATGATCACGTTGCCCCAGGCCAGGGCAGTATCGCCCTCCTGAGCCGGGCGGTGGGTTTCGAGCATCCAGGTAGAGAATGTCGTGTAGGAGCCGATCGTGGCCGTGCCGAGCAGGAGCATGGCCGTTGAGGACGCGTTCAGCCCGGCCAGCAGCCCGAGCAGGAAGCTGCCGACCAGATTCACGACCAGCGTTCCCACGGGAAACGCCGTCGAGGCGCGGGACGCGACGGCGCTGTCGACCAGGTAACGGACCACCCCGGCGACGCCACCGAGGAGCATCACGGCCACGGCGATTACCACGTCAGCCGGGCCCGGCGCACGAGGGCGGTGCCCAACGTCACACCGGCGAAACCGGCGGCGAGGCTTCCCGCGCAGTACAGGACGGCGAGGGCGATATCTCCCCGGTAGAGCATGCGCACGAGCTCGAGCTGGAAGGTCGAGAAGGTCGTCAGCCCCCGGCACAGGCCCGTGCCCAGGAAGGGGCGGCGGTAGGTCAGCTGCGAAGCTTCGCAGCGTGTTTCACCTTGAGCTGCGTCAGTTCCCGCACGTGGCCCGCGCCTTCAATCTGACGCGCGAGGAGCTGGATCGGCGCTTCGCCCAGCCCTGGGTGACGGGAACCGAGATCGAGCACGAGGACCGCAACTGGGCTCCTGGCAAGGCCAAGCTGACCATCATGGAGGGCCCTGAGCTCGGGCTCGAGGAGCTCGGGCTCGGGCGCGGCTGGGCCACGGTGGGCAAGACCTCCCAGGAAGTGACCGAGACGGTGCTCGCTCAGGCCGAGCGGAGGTCCGAGGGACGCACGACGGTGGAAATGGTCAAGGCGGCCATCCGCGGTGCGGCCCGCAGCCCGCTCGGCCTGGACGGCGTGCTCGCACTGGTGGCGGCCGAGTACCCCGCTTGGCGGCCCAGCGAGCAGCTGGCCACAGCGGAACAGGCGGTGTGGGAGCTCCTTCACCAGGGGCGGCTGGCGCTGCGGGGGCCGGGGGGCCCGATCGAAACCGAAGCGTGGTCGGAGATCCTGCTCAGTTGGGAGAGCTGGACGTCGGGCGCGCCCGACCTGGTCCTCGAGGCCTCGGACCTGGGCCAGACCACGAGGCCTGAGCCTTCCTAGGCCACGACACCGGCGATCAGCTGCTCGCGCTCGGTCTCGGAGGCGAACAGGAACCGGTGCATGCGGAGCAGGCCCTCCAGGTTGTGGACGTCGTCGTCCAGGTGGGGCACGAGCAGCAGCGGCTCACCGTCGAGCTCAGACCGCAGCCGCTCGACGCCGAGGGTGTCGCGGCGGGCCAGCAGGTGGTAGTCGGCGAAGGTCTCGGCCACTCGCTCGGCCAGGTCGTCCCCCAGTCCGGAGCCGAGCGCCGCGCGCACGTCACCCGGTTCGGCCTCGCCGAGCAGGTCGTGGTGCACGCGGTTGACGATCACCCCGGCGAAGGGCAGTCCGCTCTCGCCGAGCGTACGGCGAAACCAGATCGCCTCCTGGATCGCCGTCTGCTGAGCAGAGGTGATCAGGAGGAACGCCGTCCGGGGCGAGTGCAGCAGCTTCTCCACCTCGACGGCCCGCTCGCTGAAGTCATCGGTCATGTCGCCCAGCAGGGCGAAGAAGGTCGAGAGATCGCTGAGCAGATCGACTCCGGTCACGCGCCGCAGGGCACCCAGGAAGGGGGCCGCGCCGCGGCCCAGGACCCGCATGCCGAGGCCGGTCGGCCGCAGGAAGACTCTCAGGGCCCGACCCTCCAGGAAGGTTGTCAGCCGTCCGGGAGCGTCGAGAAAGTCCAGTGCGTTCCGCGACGGTGGCGTGTCCAGGACGAGCAGATCAAAGTCGCCGTCCCGAGCCAGCTCGTAGAGCTTGGCCACAGCGGTGAACTCCTGAGAGCCGGAGACGGCCGTGGACAGCTCGCGGTAGATGCGGTTGGCCTTGATCTCCTCGGCGCGCTCGGGGTCGGCCGAGATCCGGTCGATCAGCTCATCGAAGGTCCGCTTGGGATCGAGCATCATCGCCCACAGCTCGCCCTTCATCTCGATCCCTCCGGCCAGCCGCTCAGGCTCGACCCGGCGGGGTTCGTTCTCAAGCTCGTCCAGACCGAGCGCGTTGGCCAGCCGCTTGGCCGGGTCAATCGTTACCACGGCCACCTTCGCGCCCTGAGCGGCCATGCCCAGCGCAATCGCCGCCGAGGTGGTGGTCTTCCCGACGCCTCCGGAGCCTCCGCAGACGCAGACTCGCTTCCCGGCCAGCAGCTCGGCGACACTCATGGCCCCACCTCGGCCGGCTCCGGCTTACGAAGTCCGCGGTCCAACGCATCGGCGAGCAGCTCGAGCTCCTGCGGCCCGATGGTTTCGGCGAACAGGTAGGGCAGCTCGAGCAGCGGCATGTGCAGCCCGGCGCTGAGGCGCTCGAGCTCGGCCGATTGCGACCTGGCACGGGCCTGCTCGGAGAGGGCCGCGGCCAGCGCTCCGCCGGCCAGCGAAGATTCGGCGGCCTTGCGCGCAGCGAGCAGCGTCTTGCGCTCCTTGGCGGCAAAGCGCTCCGGATAGCGCGCGTTGACGATCACCCCGTCGAGGGGGAGATCTTCGGCGGCGAGGGCATCGCGCAGCCAGAGCGTTTCGTTGACCGGCATCTCCTCGGCGGTGGTTACGGCGATGACCGCCGTGAAGTCGGGGTCGGCGATCGTGGACGCGATCGAGCGGCCCTGGTGAGCGATGGGCCCCACTCGGGCGATCTCGGCGAAGGTCCGCGGTGTACGCAGGATTCCGACGCCGTGTCCGGCGGCGGGCGAATCGACGATGACCAGGTCGTAGCTGTGGGCGTCGGCGGTGCGCCGCTCGTGCTGGGAGAGCTCCCACACCTTGCCCACGCTGAGCAGCTCGCGCATGCCCGGGGTGGCCATGGCGAAAGCGTTGAACAACCGGCTCGAGCCCAGCGCCTGACCGACCGCCCCGGTCTTGACCCTGAGGTATTCCTCCATGGCCTGCTGGGGGTCGACGGAGATCGTGAACAGGCGCTCACCCAGCTGGATCTCCTCGAAGGTCTGCCCATCCTGACCAAAGGCCTGGCGCACGGTGGCCTGGTTGGCCAGCTCGGCGACGATCGTGCGCAAGCCGCGGCGGGCGGCCAGGACGCCCAGGGCGGTGGCCACCGTCGACTTGCCAACGCCCCCTTTTCCCGTCACAAAGATGAGGCGTCGCTGCAGAAGACTGCGCACGGCAGATGAAAATACTTCAGCGCGGACGCGTCCTTGGCGGAGGATTCTGCTCACCGCCTGCGAAATACAGCCGCGTACGAGTCCACTAGAGGTAACGGAGTCAGCGCTGATGTCCACCTGCAAGGTGATCACGCTCGCCAACCAGAAGGGTGGCGTAGCCAAGACAACGACCACGCTCAACCTCGCGGTGGCGTTTGCCGAGGAAGGACACCGCGTGCTCTGCTGCGACATGGACCCGCAGGGCAATCTGACCATGTCGCAGGGCATCGATCCGGACACGATCGAGAAGTCGATGTACGACGTGCTGGTCCACCACGTCTCGATCCGCGAGGTCATTCGCAAGCGGGAGATCGATCTGGCCTGCGCCTCGATCGACCTGGCTGGCGCCGAGATCGCGATGTCGACCATGATCGGCCGCGAGCGCTCGCTGGAGAAGGCCTTCCGTGAGATCCGAGACGACTATGACTTCATCTTCATCGACACCCCGCCGAGCCTCGGGCTGCTGACCATCAATGCCCTGACCGCCTCGGACAAAGTGATCGTCCCCGTCCAGTGCGAGTATCTCTCCATGCGCGGACTCATCCAGCTCCAGAACACGCTGGCCATGGTCCGCGAGAACCTGAATCCAGACGTTGAGATCGAAGGCATCCTGCCCACCCTCGTTGATCTGCGCACGCTCCATGCCAAGGAGGCCATCGAGCTGCTGGAGGAGAACTTCGGGGACCGCGTATTTGCATCGCGAATCCGCAAAACGGTGCGTTTTGCTGAGGCACCTGTGAAAGGCATGTCAGTACTGAAGTACGATCCAGACGGTCTGGCCGCACACGCCTATAGGCAGCTCGCCAAGGAGGTCCTCGCAAATGGCAACCGGTAAGCGCGCGAGCATGCGCGAAGGACCGCTGGCGGACCTGTTCCGCAAGACCGCCGAGGACACAGCGCCGGCCGACCAGAAGCCGGCCAAGGAGCCGACCAAGCCCAAGGTCAAGGCGCCTGTGGCCGAGCCGGTCGCCCCTGCCATCCTTGAAAAGACGCCGGTCCCCGAGCGTGCCCCCCGTCGCCGCTCGGTCCCCCATCCGTCGTTTGAGTCGGTCGTCCCCACCGAGGAGCCAGCCCCGCGGCACGTGCGCACGCCGCAGGAGCGTCTGCGCCAGGCGTTCTCCTCCGACATTCCCGAGAACGTGCTCGAGGCCCCCGCGACACGTATGCCGGACCCCACGCCCGACGTATACGCACGTCCCGATCGCCCCGGCGACGCCTATGTGGCCGCGAGCAGCCCAGGCCAGCCGGTGCTGCGCGTGGTCGGCGTCGGCGGTGCCGGCGTCAACGCGGTGAACCGCATGGTGGAGGCTGAGGTCGAAGGGGTCGAGTTCCTGGCCATCAACACCGATTTGCAGTCGCTGCAGCTCTCGGCCGCCCACGAGACCCTGCACATCGGCGACGGGATTACCCGCGGGCTCGGCTCGGGCTCTGATCCCGAACTCGGACGCCGCGCGGCCCGCGAGGAGTACGACCGCATCAAGGCCATGCTCCGCGGTTCCGACATGGTGTTCATCGCCGCCGGAGCCGGCGGGGGCACGGGCACCGGTGCCGCGCCCATCGTGGCCCAGATCGCTCGCGAGCTCGGTGCCCTGACCGTGGGCATCATCACCCGCCCGTTCCAGTTCGAGGGCTCGCGCCGGCGGGATCAGGCCGAGGCCGGCATTGAAGCGCTCGCCGCCGAGGTCGACACGCTGATCGTCGTTCCCAACAACCGCCTGCTCTCGGTGCTCGACCGCGGCGTGTCGATGGTCGAGGCGTTCCGCGTCGCCGACGACGTGCTGCGCCAGGGCGTGCAGGGAGTCTCGGACCTGGTCACCCTGCCGGGGCTGATCAACCTCGACTTCGCCGACGTGCGGACGATCATGTCCGACGCCGGCAACGCGCTGTTGGGCATCGGCATGGGCAGCGGCGAGCGTCGGGCCATCGACGCCGCTGAACAGGCCGTGGCCTCTCCACTGCTCGAGACGAGCATGGAGGGCGCGCGCTCGATCCTGCTCTCCATCACGGGCGGCAACGACATCTCCCTGTGGGAGGTCAACGAGGCCGCCAAGGCGGTGGCCGAGGCTGCCCATCCCGACGCCAACATCATCTTCGGCGCGATGGTCGACGAAAAGCTCGACGATCAGGTGTGGGTGACGGTGGTGGCCACCGGATTCGGCGACCGGCCTCGGCGCCGGCGCGAGGAGGAGCCGTTCGCTTCGCGCTATCGCGCTGAGCCCGAGCCCGCGCGGGGCTTCCGGGAGCCCGCGGGCGAGCCGCGCGTGAGCCGGATGCGCGAGCGCTCCTCCCGGGAGCTCGACGTCCCCGAGTTCATCCCCCGGCGCTAGCGCGCCAGGCTAGGCCCCCACGCCGCAGGACGGGCGGTATCTGAGGTGCGCTGTCCGCACCTTCGTTTCACCACGTCCGCGACACTGATGCGGTGAGCGTCTCAGGGACAGACGAGCTGGGCGTGGTCGCCGCCGGGCATCCCCGCAGCGCGGCGGCCGGAGCCGATGTGCTCAGGGCAGGCGGGAATGCCGTCGACGCCGCCCTCGGATCCATGCTGGCCTCGTTCGTCTGCGAGCCGCTCCTCACCGGCCTGGGCGCGGGCGGCTACATGCTTGTCGTCGCCCCGGGCCAAGCTCCGGTGCTCCTTGACTTCTTCGTCGAGGCGCCTGGCCGGGAGACGGGCCCGGTCCCGCGGGCCGCGCTGCTGCCGGTTGAGATCTCCTTTGGCGACGCTGATCAGGTGTTTCACATCGGGGTGGCCTCGGTGGGTTGCTATGGCCTCCCGGCGGGTGTCTCGGAGGCCTCGCGGCGCTTCGGTCGGGTGCCGCTCGAGCAGCTTGTCGCTCCGGCCGCTGCGCTGGCCCGGGCCGGGGTCGAGATCACCCGGGAGCAGGACTACATCGTGCAGCTGCTGGGCGGGATCGTCACCTCGACGCCCGAGGGATCGGCGCTGTTCGCCCCCCGAGGAACGCTGCTGCGAACCGGCGAGCGGATGTACCAGCCCGAGTTGGCCGAGGCGCTCGAGCGGTTGGGCGCCGACGGCGCGCGGCCGTTCTACGAGGGGGACATCGGCGCCGCCATCGCCGCTTGGGTAACCGAGCGGGGCGGGATCCTGGCCAAGTCTGACCTGGAGGCCTACGAGGTCATTGACCGCGAGCCGCTCAGCGTCAACTACCGCGGCCGCGCCGTGCTCACCAACCCGCCGCCATCTCCAGGCGGCCTGCTCATCGCCCGGGCGCTGGCCATGCTCGGGCGGACCCCCGGACCGCCAACCGTGGAACAGATCGTCTCGGTAATGGAGCGCACCCAGCGCGAGCGCACCGACGATTTCCTGGCCGGCCTCGAGGACGCCGAGTTCGTGCAGCGTTTCCTGGCCAGCCCGCTGGGATCGAC
>JBDTEE010000065.1:0-5144 GCA_039922645.1 Solirubrobacteraceae bacterium
GGCGTGGCCGCCAGCCGCTTGCGGAACTTCGACTGTTCGCTGGCTGAAGCTCAGGCGGCGCCGACGTAGAGTCTCTCGGGAGGATCGGCCAGCCGATCCGGCTGGAGGGCCAGAAAAGCGTCCACCACCAGGGGGTCGAACTGGCGGCCGCGGAGCCGACGGATCTCGGCCGTGGCTGCCCTCACGCTCCACGGTGACTTGTAGGGTCGGGCGTGGGTCAGAGCGTCGAAGACGTCGGCCAGAGCCACGATCCGGCCGCTCACCGGGATCGTTTCGGCGTTGAGTCCGAACGGATAGCCGCTGCCATCCCATCGTTCATGGTGGCTCAGGGCGATCTCCTCCGCGAGTTGCAGCAGCTTCGAGGTGCCTCCGGTGAGGATGGCGGCGCCAGCTGTGGTGTGCTCTTTGACCCGCCCGAACTCGGCCTCACTCAGCCGCCCGGGCTTGAGCAGGATCACATCCGGGACGGCTAGCTTCCCGACATCGTGCAGAGGCGCCGCCTGCCCGATGAGCGTGGTCTCGTCCTCCGGCAGACCCATGGCTTGCGCCAAGAGCAGAGACGTCCGCGCGACACGCGCGGTGTGCTCATGCGTCCCGTCGTCCCGGTATTCAGCTGCCAGCGCCAGTCGATCGATGACCTCGAGCCCGGTATGAGCCAGATCCTCACGGATCCGGACGGCCTCCACGGCCACGGAGGTCGAGTTGGCCAGCGCCTGTAGCAGGGCGATCTCCTGGGCGGTCGGCTTGTGCCGGTGGGCCCAGTAGTTGCCGATGGCTCCGAGCGGAGCGGTCTCCCGGATGGGCACCATGGCCAGGCTCTTGACCAACGTCGGGCGGGAGTCCGCCTGAAGAATCCGGACGTCGGAGCAGACATCCTCGATCGCCGCCGGACGGCGATTGCGCATGACCCATCCGCTCATGCACGCATCCATGGGGAAGTGCTGGTCCTTCCATAGCGGGGAGCTCGCGTCCTCGTCGGCGTAGTAGCACTGCCCACCTATGCGCAGGACGAAGGTCGCGCCGTCAGCGCCGGTCAGGCGCCGGGCGGCGCTACTCACGACGTCGCGTATCTCGGCCACGGTTCGGGCCAACGAGAGCTGGTGGATCGCGGCCACCAGATCCTGGTTGAGGCTTGGCTCGCCGGAGATCAGCGGCTGCTGGGTGCGCAGAGCATCCTCGCTCTCCAGCGTCTCGCGTGCCTTAGGTCATGTGGCACCCCTCGTCCGTGCACGCGCATGGGACGATTGTTCAGCCGAAATCCCGCAATTTGGCTAACAAGCTGTGGGCTTCGAAGAAATGCACAGCTTTGAAAGTGCTCTGCTGCGATAAGTCCCCCACCGTCGGCTCGCTGCGGGAACGCCGCGAACCCCCACGGGAGTTCGCGGCGATCATCCGATCCGTGCTCCTAGGTGCTGCGCGACGAGGACCGGGTCTGCGACCGAGTGCGGGTCGAGCCCGATCGGCTCGCGGTCGAACGCGGGCTGTCTGAGCGTCGAGGCCGCGAGCGCGATGTGCTCGTCGAGCGACGCCGGCGGGTGGGAGTGACCCGCTGCTCGCGCGGGATTTCGGCCCGGACGACCTCCTTGACCAGGCGCTGGAGCTCGGCATGGAGGTACTTGGCCATGCGCTCCTCCTCGCGGCGGATGCGCCGAGCCAGCTGTCCAGTCTCACGGTCACCGACCTCGGTGGCCAGCGTCTCGATCCGCGTGTACATGGCGATCTCCACGTGCTCCTCGCGAAGCTCCTCCTGCACGTTCCGCAAATGGGTCTCCGGCTGGGAAGTGATGAGAGCGCGGGCGGTTCCGACCTGGCCCTTCACGGCGGCCACGGTCTTGCCGGCCAGCTCGCCGATGGCGTCGGGCACGCCGAGCACGGTCAAGCCGACGCGGGACTCGCCGCCGAGTTCGCGGATCCGCTTGGCCGTGGCGCGCTTGTGCTCCCGCGTTTCCTTAAGGTGCTGCTGAAGTCGCTTCTTGTAACTCGCCTTCTCGGTGAGCGCGATGTGAGCGGTGAGGTCGGCCTCCAACTCGCTCTCCTTGATGTGCGCCTCGCTCAGCCACATCACCAGCTTCGTGTCTCTCTGATTTAGCTCTTTGTCTTTTGGCATACGCCTGGGTTGCCCGTTGTGACGGCCGTAGAAACACGCGCGTACCGGACGGACTGGGAACAAGTTCATCCTCAAGTGGCTTGTGTCGCTGTCCTCATACGCTAGGTCTCCAACAGGTTGGGCACTGGAACCCGGTGCTCGGACTCCTAACAATCGACTCATTGCGGATGATCGCGCTGCGGTCCTCTGAAAAGTTATCGCCCGTCCGACTTCGAAGGGAAGCCCATGACCGCTATCGGCCATCGTCACGCAGCGCAGTTGGCGGTCGACTACGGCGCCGAGGAGACTGAGGACCCACTGGGAGTCGAGGATCTGGCCACCCATAGGCTGGCCCTCGACGAGGCCCCGCACGCCTACGAGATCTTCCAAAAGAAGCAGGACGGCGCGATAAAGATTCTTCTCACTCCGTAGCCGGGGGCCCGGGCCGCTGGCTGGGCATCCGAGCCTCTGCCGGACCCACGATCGTTTACGCCTCCCCGAAGGGGGTAGCGAGGAGGCATGTGGCCGACCTAGCCAGGTCAGTCAGACCGACAATCCGCTGCGCACTCCTCGCACACCAGCACCGCACCCTTGCCAGCCAGCCCTGACGACCTCGTCAATGCTCGGCAGGCGCAGCAGTAGAAGCTGCGCCGGCATGGCCTCGGCCGTCTCGCCCGACGATGCCGAGGTCCTGCAGGGAGTGCTCGTTAGACGCCCCGGGCGCGAAGAATGACCGGCCTCAAGACCCCCACGGACCCTCCTCCGTCCATCGCCAGGCAGCACTCCCCCGAGCGCGAGCGGCCCCTGGCCAGCTATGGCGTCCTCATGGGGACCTTCAGTTCGCTGGCCGTCGCCTTTGCCACCTGGTTTCGCCGCTCCGGACGCGAGCTCCCAGACCGTATCGACCCCGGTGATCTGGCCCTGCTCACCGTGGCCAGCCACAAGGCGGCCCGGATGGTCACCAAGGACCGCGTAACCAGCGTGGTCCGCGCGCCGTTCACCCGCTTCGGGCACGACGCGGGGCCGGGCGAGGTCAACGAGTCGGCCCGGGGGCGAGGACTGCAGCGGGCGATTGGGGAGCTGCTGGTCTGTCCTTACTGCCTGGGTATGTGGACCAGCGCTGCGCTGACGGCTTCGCTGTTGGTCTTCCCGCGGTTCACCCGCTGGTGTGCCACGGTGCTGACCATGTTCTTCGGCTCCGAGATGCTTCAGTTCTTCTACCACCGCGTCGAGGAGTCAGCCGAGCACTGACCTGCGTGGTGGGGGTAATCGGCGGATTCGGGGGGTACGGCAACCGCCGTGTCCTCGTCCTCCAGCCGGGCCCAGGAGCAAGACCGCGATGAGACGCCGATCGAGCGCCTGGATCGCAACATCATCGAGCTTCTCAACGAGCTTCGGGTGGCCGCGACGGGGATCCAGATCATGTTCGCCTTCCTGCTGGTGGCCCCGTTCAACACCGGCTTCAAGCACGTCTCGCAGTTCGGGCGAATCGATTACTTCATCACGCTGATCTGCGTGGCTCTGGCCGCCGTCCTGCTGATGGCGCCATCGATCCACCACAGGATTCTGTTCCGCCAGGGGGAGAAGAAGTTCCTGGTCTGGATGGCCAACCGGCTGGCCATCGCAGCGATGGCCTTCTTGACCGTCGGCTTCACCGGGATCCTCGTCCTGCTCGCCGACGTCGTCCTGGGTGGTCCCGCCCCGGTCATCATGGGTCTGCTGTCCGCGGCGGTGATTACCGGGCTGTAATTTGGCCTTCCGCTCGTCAAACGGGAGGACTAGTCTCAGTGGTGTGGCTTAAGCCCGTCTGCGCCGGGTATCTGTTGGCTACAGACACGAGATTGGAGCCTTACTGATGACCACCGCACTGCACAAATTGCGCGACCAGGGACAGAGCCCGTGGATCGATTATCTCTCGCGCCCCTTCGTTCGCGACGGCGATCTCGCCGACCTGATCGAGAAGGGGATCTCGGGCGCGACCTCAAACCCGACCATCTTCCAGGGAGCGATCGCTCAGGGCGACGCCTACGACGAGCAGCTGCGCGAGGTGCTCGAGACCGAGCAGGACCCCAAGGAGGTCTTCCTGGCCCTGGCCCGCGAGGACATTCGCGGCGCCTGCGATCTGTTCATGCCCGTGTTCGAGCTGAACGAGCCGACTCGGGACGGCTGGGTCTCGCTCGAGGTCGATCCGAACCTGGCCCACGACACGGCAGGCACCGTCGCTGAGGCCAAACGCCTGCACGCGATGGTGGATCGGCGCAACCTGTTCATCAAGATCCCGGGCACCCAGGAGGGTCTGAAGGCGATCGAGGACACGATCGCGGCCGGGATCCCGGTCAACGTCACCCTGCTCTTCTCGCTGCAGCGCCACCGCGAGGCGGCCGAGGCGTATCTGCGTGGACTGCGGCGCCTGCGCGAGGACGGCGGCGACCTCAGCACGGTGGCCTCCGTGGCGTCTTTCTTCGTTTCCCGCGTGGACACCGAGGCTGACAAGCGGCTGGATCAGATCGGCGGCCACGACGATTTGAAGGGGACCCTGGCCATCGCCAACGCTAAGCTGGCCTACCAGACCTACCTCGAGCTTTTCCGGGGGGCTGACTGGGAGGAGTTCGAGGCAGTGGGCGCCTCACCCCAGCGCTGCCTCTGGGCCTCCACCTCGACCAAGAACCCGGCCTACCGCGACGTTCTCTACGTCGAGGAGCTCATCGGGCCAGAGACGGTCAACACGATGCCTCGCGAGACCATCGAGGCGACGATGGATCACGCCAAGATCGAGCGCACGCTCGACCGCAGCGTCGACGAGGCTCAGCGGATTCTCGAACGCTTTGCGCAGGCCGGAGTCGACTACGACGATGTCGTCAGGGTGCTCGAGGAGGAGGGTGTGAAGAAGTTCGCCGACTCGTTCAAGGAGCTCTTCGCCGGCGTCGAGAATAAGCGCAACCAGTTCGTCGCCGCCTGAGCCAAGCCGCCGGCCTCTCTTTTTGCCCCTACGCACGGACGGCGGGGGTCACTCCCGGGTCTGGGGCGGGCCGGGCCGGGCACGGTAGCCGCCAGAGGC
>JBDTEE010000066.1:0-18195 GCA_039922645.1 Solirubrobacteraceae bacterium
GGCCCCGGGCGGTACGTGACCGTCTACGCGAACGCCGGACACGTGTTCATGTACGTCGCCGGGCTGAGGTTCGACACCTCGTACAACGGCACCGACACCGGACCGAACGCCGGCAAGGCAGGTCCGCGCTGGCGGGTCTACCCCACCGTCCCCTCATGGGCGACGTGGAGCGTCCGCCACCCACCCGGCCTCTGAAGGAACGACCCGCATGCACAAGCTCGCGCACACGCTCACCCTGACCGCCGCCGCCGCGGCGATCGCCGGCTGCGGAATCTCAAACCCCTACCAGCACAACGCCGGCACCACCACGTCGACATCGACGTCGACGCCGACCAGCACGGCGAGCTCGCCTGCCGCCAACCCGGCGCAGAACCCGGGCGAGCCACCCGCTCCCCCGCCGCCAGCTCCCGCAGGCCAGGCGCCCGCGAGCGTGCGGAGCACACCCGCGGGCGCGATCACACAGTTCGTGACGCTGTACATGAACTGGACCTGGCGGACGCTCGCCGCACATGAGCGCAAGCTCTCCCAGCTGGGCGTCGGGCCCGCCCGCCTCGCAGAACAGCAGGCCGCCGCGGCCGCCATCAGCGACAGCACGATCGCGCAGAGCCGCGTCTACAACAGCGGGCAGATCATCAGCATCGCCCGCAGCCTGACGAACCCCAAGCAGTGGGTGATCGTCACCCGCGAGCAGACCGGCGGCAACAGCCAATACGACGGCCTCCAAGCCTCGTACCACGTCACCCTCGCCGAGCTCGCTCAGCCTAAGGACGGGGGCTGGACGGTCTCGGAATGGCTCCCCCAGGTCTAAGTCCAATCGCGTTCACCGGCACGGTTGCGCCACCTGCGCGCAGACGCCTGCCAGGTATGCCACCGCGCGAGCACGCGCGTCGCCTCTGCGGCGCCGCGGCCTGTGTGTGGCTGCTCACCGCGTTCGGCGTCCTGCTGGGAGGGCTGGCGCCCGCGCTCGCGCCGAGCGGCCATCCGCACCCGACACTGCACGGAACGCTCGGCGAGCTCGCGAGCCTGGTCGCGAACAACCTGCGGGTGCTCGCCGCCCCGTTCCTGCTGGCCGTCTTCCGCTGGCCGGGCGGGCGCCTAACCCGCCGCCTCGGCGACCTGCTGATCGCCGCGCTGATCGCGGAGAACACTGTCGCGGTGGGGCTCGCTCTAGGGCGTTGGGGTGACCGGCTACTGCCATACGTGCCGCAGCTCCCCCTCGAATGGGCCGCCCTTGGCATAGCTTGCGCGGCCTGGCGGGCCGCCCGTGACGGCGGCCGTGGCCGCGTCCTCGCCGTCTACGCGCTCGCGACGCTCGCGCTGACGATCTCGTCGGCAGCCGTCGAAGTGGAACTCACGCCGCACACGCACACAGGCCAACGAGCTGACCGGAACGGGCTGACGCAGGCCAGTAGCCCCTCGCTCCTTG
This sequence comes from Solirubrobacteraceae bacterium, assembly GCA_039922645.1. Lineage (GTDB taxonomy): Bacteria > Actinomycetota > Thermoleophilia > Solirubrobacterales > Solirubrobacteraceae > Palsa-465. The sequence goes on from JBDTEE010000066.1 coordinate 1,427, forward strand.
CGGAGAGCGGGTGTCGGTTGTCTTCGCCGGATTTTGCACCGGCCGGCGGCCTGCTCGCTTCAAGGTCGCAAGCTCCCTTCCCCTCACGCAGAGCGTGCGGTTCCGCTCGGCCGCCCGGCCGGCGCTACCGGACGACGTCAACCACCCGATCCCCACAAGGAGGGACCACCAGATGCTCAACCGCGTAATCCTCATCGGCAGGCTCACAGCAGACCCCGAGCTCCACGACCGCTCGGGAACCCAGGTCGGACGGCTGCGGCTCGCCGTACAGCGCCCGCGCAGCAAGGACGGCGAGGACCGCGGCGCCGACTTCGTCGACGTCACCGTCTTCAACAACCAGGCGCAGGTCTGCAACCAGTACCTCGCCAAGGGCCGCCGCGTCGCTGTCGAGGGACGCCTGCAGCACTCCGAATGGCAGGCCGAAGACGGCTCACGCCGCCAGAAGCTCGAGGTCATCGCCTCAAGCGTCGAGTTCCTCGACCCCAAGCCCAGCGAGGACCAAGAGCCCGAGGCCGTCGAGACGGCCGCGTAAAGCAAGGCGGCGAGGCGGGACGCCCGGCCAAGGGACGTCCCGCCACCGGCCGCCCTCCACAGGAGAGCGACATGCAACACCACACTTCTACCACCGATCCCGATCTGCGCGGCAGCCTCTGGATCGACCACGCCCACCACTACCGCATCGTCGAAGTCATCCGCGTCCTCGACAACGAGCGCGTGCTGATGCAACCCATCCGCGACGCGCAGCTCAGGCCGCCCAGCTATCTCGAGACAACCGAGCACCTCTCCGGACTCGACTACCGGCGGGTGACGCCATGAGCGTCTCGACGACCCCCAAGAGCGAGGAGCGTGCCGCTCGCGATCGCCTCAAGGCGATCGAACGAGCCCGCGCCGCGAAGGCCAAGACGGCCGCCCGCCGGCGAGCCGACGTCATCCGCGACGAGCTCGCGCGACCCCGCGCCAAAGACTGCCGCTGCCCGATCACGGCGCACAGCACGCTCGAGCAGCTCCGCGCGCTGGGCGCCGGATGCACCGCCGGTCGATGGGTCTGCCCGACCCTCGACGCGGTCCGCCGGAGGCTCGGCGCATGAGAACCCCGACCCTCACCGACGCCGGCGCACCGGCCACGCAGATCCCACCACGCCACAACGAACACCCGGATCCGGGAGACCCATACCGCCGGCTGTGGGCGATGACCCGCGACGAACGAATCGCGGCGATGTGGCGAGGAGAGCTCACCACCCGCCAGCTCTGCCAATGGTCCTCGCGCGCGCAACACGAAATCCCGCTGCTCGGCAACGAGTTCGCGTGGATCGCCATGCGCACACCCGAATGGGCCGAAGCCAGCAACATGCTCGACGCCCACCACGTGCCCGCCGAACGCAAGAAGGCCGGCCGACGCGGCCTCTTTACCCGCCGCGGATCCCGCCAGAGGGCCAGCGCATGAGAACCACGGACGTCAAACCCACAGCTGCTCCTTGTGCTCACCGCGCGACCGTTCCGGCGCAGGCACGGGAACTTGCCGGCCGCCTCGCCGCGCTATTCAAGCGAGACAGCCAGATCACCAAACGCCTCAACGACGCGCAATCCCGGCTGCAGAGCGCGAACCTGCGGCTGTGGTCGGGATTGCATCCCGACGCGCTCGCGCTGCTCTACGACGACACCCAGCCCGCCGGGATCGCAGCTAACGGCCAGATCCGCAGCGAGGTAGACGCGGTGATGATCGACCATCTGCGAAACGGCGCCGACGAGCAGCAGCTCGAAACCGCGGTGCTCGCAGTCGTCCAGGAGATTCACTGGACGATCCACCACGCGTTCCTCGACCACCAAACGGCCTCCGAGGAACGCCGACAGCTCGCCGTCGACGTCGGCGAACTCGCACAGCAGCTCACAGCCGCGCTGTCTGCTGCGGGCTGGACCGAGCACCAATCACGCAACGCGAACGTCCACGACCTCACCGAAGGAAGCGGTGACCATGACCCACGCTGAGCAGGACCCGATCGTGGAGACGTTCGCGCGAATGCGCGAACGCGCCGACCGATTCGCGTGGCTCGAGGATCTGCGCTCAGGCGATCCCGCGTTCGCTGAGGTCTCGGCGCTCTACCCCGACGATATGAGCGAATGGCAAGCCGCCGTGTACCTGCTCACCGGCTGTGGCCAGGTCTGGATCGCACTCGCCAACGGTGTGCTCAAAGAACGGTCGATTGCGCCCGTCCTGCACGAGCTCGAGCGCCCGCGGCGAGCGTGGGCGTCGAGCGAGACCACGGTCATGCAGTGGGCCGTGCACTTCTGGGACATCGCCAGCTGGCCGGCGAGGTTCCCCAACGTCTTCCAAGAGTTCTACTTCCGGCGCTGGATCACCGCCTGTCATCTGTACAAGAGGATCCCGCCTGCCCTCACGATCACTGAGCGACGTGGGGTGGCGTGATGGCGACGCTCACCCTCCCCGGCGCCGACGTCCGCGGGTTCTATCGCCGGCTCGGGATCCAGCTCCCTGACAACTCGAGCACGAACGTTTCGGTGCGGTGCTTCGTCGACCCCGGCGCGCACCACCGCGAGGACCGCGACCCATCCTGCTCAGTCAACACCGTCAACGGCGCGTGGAAGTGCCACGGTTGCGGCGCCTGTGGCGGCGCGTTCGACGCCGCCCTCAAAACCGGCCACGACCCTCGCAGCGCAGTCGAGCTGATGATCGCCTATCGACTGACCGAACCGCGCGCCCGACTGCGCACGGCTCGGGAGCTGCTCGACGCACCCAGCCGCCCCCCGGCGACGCCGCCGCGCGCTCACCATGATCCAGTCGCCCGCCGACGGCTGCAGGTCACAGGTCAGGACATCGCTCGATGGCAAGCAGCTCTGTCCCGTCGCCCCAGCCTGCTCGCTCGGCTCGCCGGTGAACGGGGCTGGCGCTACCAAACGATGCGCCAACTCGAACTCGGCGCCGACCGCGGTCGGATCACAATCCCCGTCCGGAACGCCAGCGGCGTTCTGCGCGGCCTGCTGCTCTACCAGCCTGACCACACCGCCCGGCCGAAAATGCTCGCCGCGGCCGGCAGCCGGCACGGACTCGTGCCGCACCCCGCCGTGGAAAAGTCCACGCGAGTCCTGCTCGTAGAAGGACCGCCCGACATGATCGCCGCCCGCTCACGCGGTATCCCCGCCATCGCCGTACCCGGTGACCACGCCTGGCGACCAGCTTGGGCGCGCTTGCTCACCGGACGGCGCATCACGATTGCCATGGACGCCGACGAGGCCGGACGGATGGCGGCTGAACGCATCGGCCACGACCTGGCCGAAGTCGCCGAACTACAGATCGTTGACCTTGCTCCCGTGCGAGACGACGGATACGACCTCACCGATTGGCTGCTTGAACGCTCCAGCCTCACGGTCGATCTGGTAAATGCCGAACTTGACGCCCTCCGGGTGACGCGCGCGGCGCTCGCGTATCGCGAGCCCATCGGGAGGCACAGTGGTAGCCGATAACCCGCTGAGCCTCACAGAGGAACAACTCGACCACCTGGCTGATCGCGTCGCGATCAAGCTTGCGGCTGCCCGGGCACCCGCACGGCCGATGTTGACCGTCGAGGACGTCTGCGCAACCTTCCAGGTCAGCCGCGCGTGGGTGTATGAGAACGCGGCACGGCTCGGTGGCATCAAGCTTGGACCTGGTCAGCGAGCACCGCTCCGCTTTGACGCGAAGCGCGTAGCAGCTGCCATGAGTCCATTGGCAACGACGGAGACAACGGAGCCGGCGACGCGAAACGTGGATCAGCCAAGTCGTAGGCGGCCGAAACGACTACACCCGGTTTACGATGGCTGACGGGTCCACACCAAGGGTCAGACCGGGGGAGGAGGAGCCGGCAAGATGGCAAGTCGCGGACGCAAGCTGACCGGCGAGGTGAGAGAGCACCGCGCCGCGTCAGGCATCATCAGCTACTCGATCCGAGTCCGGTGGCACGGGGAGCGAATCAACATCCGCCTCGGCAACGAGCTCGAAGGGTGGAATCGCCCGCTCGCTGATCTGAAGCTCGCGGAGACGATCAAGGCCGTGGAGGCGGGCGTCTGGCGGCCGCCCGTCCCGGACATCCCCGAGGAGGATCACGACCCGCTTCTGCACGAATTCGCGACGGTCTGGCTCGATCGGCGGAGCGTCGATCTCGACCAGAGCACCGCAGCGTCGTACGGCCACGTTCTGAGCCGCTACATCCTGCCCGAGTTCAAAGGACACCGGCTGACCGAGATCAGCTACGAGGCAGTTCTGCGCTGGCGTGATCGCCTGCGCAGAGAGGCCGAACAGCTCAAGCTCGCGAAGGAGAACGACGTCAGGCTCGTCGACCGACACGGCAGGCCGAAGCGGGCATTCGGACCGAAGACGGTTAACGAGGCACTCCGCCTGCTCGGCCAGATCCTTGACCGCGCTGTCGAGAGCGAGCACTACGCGCTGGATCGAAACCCTGTGAAGGGTCGCTCTGGTCTACGGGTGAAGACCCCCGGCAAGCCGCCACGCGAGCATCTGGAAGCCGATGAGGTGCTAAGCCTGATCGAGGCTGCCGACCTGATCGACCAGGGCGTCACGCCAGAGACCCTCGCTCGCGGGAAATCGGCACGCGACCTGCGAGCGAGCGGACTGACGTGGACGCAGGTTGGGAAGGAACTCGGCTGCACCGACAGCACCGCCATCTACCTTTCTCACGTGAAGCCGAAGCGCGATGCCCCGCGGCGCCGTCGCGCCATGATCATTGTTCTATCGCTGACTGGCATACGGGCATCCGAGCACACCGACCTGATCTGGAACCGCGTCGACCACACCCACGGTCGCATTGTGGTGGGCGACGCGAAAACCGAAGCTGGCGTTCGAGAGATCCACCTTTCCCCGTTCGTCCGTGAGGAACTGGCGCTTTATAAGGCTTCGCTTCCCCGGGAACCGAAGCCTGCCGATCCGGTGTTTGCGGTGCGCGGGGGCGGCGCTGGCGATCGGTTCAACCTCGGGAGGCGCCTCAAGCACGTCGCGAATGTCGCAGCCAAGCTACGCGAAGAGCAGGGGGTCTCGCCGATGCCCGCCCGTATTACGCCGCACACGTTTCGCAGGACGTTCGTCACGCTCTCGTTCCAAGCCGGCAAGGATCTTGTATTCGTGCAAAGTCAGGCCGGACATGCGGACTGGAAGACGACCCTCGATATCTACACTCAGCAGAGCGGACGCAGCATCGACCCCGGCATCCGCAGGTTGCTCGAGGAGTTCCTCGGCGAGCCGAGTCAGACGCCGGATACCGACAGCAGTACGACGTCCGGCCCGATCCATACGCGGCACGACGTCCTGCGATGAGGGCTACAGCTGTCCAATCACGAAGGGGTCCATCGACCGCCCCACCCGGCCGGCCACGCGGGAGCCGCTCAAGCACGCATGCCCCGCTCGCGATCGTTTTGGTCCGGTAACCCGATTTACCGGACCGAATAGAGCAGAAAACCCCGTAAACGCTGGACTCAAATGGTGCAGAGATGCTCTAGGTGAACCGTGCATTGTGCCTGGAAATCGCCGCTTTTTAACCCCTGCGTCCACACGACTGAAAATCGTGGTGTCCCGGGTTCAAGTCCCGGTCTCGCCATCGTCGCTACGCGGTTTGGCGTCCGTGCCAGCACGTCGGGCTGACCCTCGATCAGATCGGGACCGAGCTGGCCAAGCTCCCGCCCAGCGGGTCCCCACCCGCCGGGACTGGGCGCGCCTGTCCAGCAAATGGCCTCGGCCAGATCGATCAGCGCATCGAGGAACTCGAGCGTCTCAAGCTCGGCCTGACGGAATGCATTGGCTGCGGCTGTCTCTCGCTTGACCGTGGCAGCTGTCAAATCCCGGCGACCGGGCGGCCACTCTCGGCCCGGGGCCCCGCTACTGGATCGGCGACCGCCCAGCCGCGTAATGCCCCGGCCCTCAGTCCTGGGAGCTGGTCGACTGCTCGGCGAGCACCCCCGAGAGCCAGGCGACCGCCGCCGGCACGTGCTCGGAGTCGATGTAGTGCCCAGCATCGGATTCGTGGTAGCTGACCGGCAGGCCGGCAGCTTCCAACAGCGCGCGGGCGCGCCGCGCGAACTCGACATCCATGATGGCGTCCCGTCGGCCGTGGGCGATGAAAACCGGCATGTCGGGTCTCGAGCCGAGATCCGGCTGCCAGCCCTCGACGGTCGGGATGAAGCCCGAGAAGGCGAGGATCCCCGCCGGGACGGGCCGCTCACCGGATAGCCCGAGCGCGTAGCTCATGACCGAGCCCATCGAGAAGCCACCGAAGACAGTCCGCCCGGGAGCTATTCCGGTTGCCGCCCAGATCTCGTCGTGGAAGGCCGCGAGCTGTTTATAGGCGTTGTGGAAGCTGGCCGGGTCCGGATAGCCGACGCGAGGGGCGATGTACCAATGGTTCCCGGGCCAGCCGGGGAGGGTCAGGGGCGCACGCGGAGTGACTACGTGCAGCCGACGCTGAGGATCCAGTGCGGCGGCAAAGCCGAGCAGGTCGTGTTCGTCGGTGCCGCGTCCGTGGTGGAGAACGAGCAGACCGGCGGGGTCGCCCTCGGCCGGTCGCTCGCGGTAGACCAGGCTGCTCACCGTGAGGTCTGCTCGCGGGCGGCGCGGGGATTGTGCAGCGGCGTGAGGATCCGTTCGAGCTGCGGGCGCAGGTGCTCGTGTTGGGCTGGGAGTCGCAGCTCCTCTCCGAGATGCTCGGGGTCCTCGTCAACGGCGAAGCCGGGCGAGGTGGTGGCGATCTCAAAGAGAATCCCCTGCGGCTGGCGGAAGTAGATCGCCTTGAAGTAGTCGCGGTCGATCACCGGGGTGACCTGCATCCCCGCCTCGGCGACCCGCCGCTGCCAGGCGGTGTGCTCCTCGTCGGTGGAGTGCCAGGCGATGTGATGAACGGTCCCGGCGCCCTGGATCCCGCGCTCGGAGGTCTCATCGTACGCCCAATGGAAGTGGCGCTGGTCTCCGCTCAACCGGTACTCGCCGTCACCGAGATCGGTGAAGCCAAGCGTCTCGGTGAGCAGTCCGCGGTCGGCCTCGAGCCCGCGGGCGATGTACGCGCGGGCACCCTCGATACCGAGGATCGCGTGTTCGGCCGGAACCTCCGGATGCTCCGCGGGCAAGGGCGGGTTTCCGTCGTCAGCGACGACCAACTCGAGGCGCAGCCCGTCGTAGTCCTCGAACCGCAGTGAGCCGTCCTGGCGCTGAGTGGAGTAGCCCTTGGCGGCGAGCCGCTGGGCCCAGAAGTCCAGTGAGGTCTCGGAGGCCACCCCAAGCCGGATTGTGTGGATCATCCCGGCGCCGGCGTGGCCGCGGCGGGCACCCGCGAATTCGAACCAGGTGAGGATTGAGCCCGGCGAGCCCTGCTCATCACCGAAATAGAGGTGGTAGGCCTCGGGCGCGTCGAAGTTGACCGTCTTCTTGATCAGGCGAAGGCCGAGAACGTCGGCGTAGAAGTCGACGTTCCGCCGCGCGTCGCCGGTGATCATCGTGATGTGGTGCATGCCGTCCAGCTTCATTGCCTCTCCTGCGCTGGGGTTGGAGGGAATAGGTCGTTGCCCGGGTCAGCATAGCATCTGGTTGCATACACAACTACATTGGTGGGTGGCGGATCGTCGCCTGAGGTGGGCGGTAGCTAGGAGTAGCTAGGGCGATTGTGCCCACAATTATATAGTGATATCGTTGTTCTTACAACGATTCAGCCGACCACCGTCCAGATCTACGATGCCCTCTATCGCCCCGCCACTCGACTCACCCCCGTGGACAGAGCACGAACTGGCCGCATGGCGCGGCTTCCTTCAGGTCCATGCCGGCGTCACCCAGGCGCTTGACGCGCAGATGCGGGCGGAGCACGGCCTCTCGGTGTCCGCTTATGAGGTTCTGATGTTCCTCGACGATGCCCAAGACCACAGGTTGCGGATGTCCGAGATCGCCGGACGGGTCCTGCTGAGCCGCAGCGGCCTGACGCGTATGGTCGATCGCCTGGTGCGACTCGGCTACGTCACTCGTTGCGCGGCTGAGAGCGACGGCCGCGGCCTGTTTGCTGAGCTCACTGAGGCCGGACTGGAAATGGTGCAGGTAGCCCGCCTGACTCATCGCGGGGGCGTCAGGCGGTTCTTCTTCGATCGCCTGAACACCACCGACCAGCTCGCTCTGGGCGACATCTGGACTCGTTTCCTCGAGGTTGATCGGCCCTGAGTCCTGCCTCCGGGCGCGACACTTGCCCGGTGGCCGCAATCCGGATCCCGCAGCTTCTAGCCGACCAAACGGAGGAGCCCGGCCGCCACGAGTGTCCCGCCACCCAGGCGTTCGCTCAGACCAGCGCACGGCTGCTCGAGTGCTGCATTCCCGCCACCCAGTAGAAGCGAGACGCCGCTGAGCCCGACCAGGACACGATCATCGCCGGTCTGCTGCGGCGCCTCTGGCGCCGGCAGCCGCAACCCCCTCACCCCTTCCGGTCGCTTCAGGAGACGTGCGCATGAGTCGGGCCCCCCTCGCGCTGGCCGCGCGGATGGCCTCCCTGCTGAGTCGCTCGGCGACCCGACGATGCGCGAGCGGGCCCGACGCCTCGCCGCGAGTTGAACCCGCGCGCGCCCCGCCGGCTCAGCTGCCCGCGGGGACGCCCGACCGAAGCTCAGCCAGCCAGGCCGCGGCCTCGCTGTCACTGGGTGCCCGCCAGTCTGAGCGCGGAGACAGGGAGCCGCCGGAGCCGACCTTGGGACCGTTCGGGAGGGCGGAGCGCTTGAACTGGCTGGTCTGGAAGAAACGAACCAGGAACACCTCGAGCCAGTGGCGGACCTCGTCAAGCGAGTACTGGTTGCGACGCTCGCGGGGGATCAGGTCGGGCCAGTCGCCGCGAGCGCGATCGCCCCAGGCGTGCTCGGCCAGGTAGGCCACCTTGCTCGGGCGGTGGCCGAAGCGCAGTACGTAGTAGAGGAAGAAGTCCTGAAGCTCGTATGGCCCGACGACGCTTTCGCTGCTCTGCTCGGGGCCGTCTCCACTGGCCTGCGCGCTGCGCGGCACCAGCTCAGGTGAGATGTCGGTCTCCAGCACTGACTGGAGGACCTCGCTGGCCTCCTCGCCGAACTCGTGTCGATCGATGGCCCAGCGGAGCAGGAACTGGATCAACGTCTTGGGGACCGAGGCGTTGACGTTGTAATGCGACATCTGGTCCCCGACGCCGTAGGTGGACCAGCCCAGGGCGAGCTCGGACAGGTCCCCGGTTCCGAGTACCAGCCCACCGTGGAAATTGGCCAGCCGGAACAGGTGCGAGGTTCGCTCTCCCGCCTGCACGTTCTCGTAGGTGACGTCGTACTGGGGCACACCGCCCGCTGCGGGATGACCGATGTCCTTGAGCATCTGTGTGGCCGACGGCCGGATGTCGATCTCGTTGTCGCTCACCCCCAGGGCCTTCATCAGGGCGTGCGAGTTGCGCAGCGTGAGCTCGCTGGTGGCAAAGCCGGGGAGCGTGTAGCCAAGGACGTTGGCGCGCGGCAGACCCAGCCGGTCCATGGCCCGGGCGGCCACGATCAGGGCGTGCGTGCTGTCCAACCCGCCCGAGACTCCGATGACGATCTTCTTGATTCCCGTGGCCCGCAGGCGGGTCTCCAGACCCTGGACCTGGATGTTGTAGACCTCCTCGCAGCGATCGCTCCGGGTCGCGGGATCGGCGGGGACGTAGGGGAAGCGCTCCACGCGGCGGCGCAGGGGTGTCGGCTCCTCGGGCACCCCCAGCTCGAACTCGACGTGACGCATCCGGGCCAGCACCTCGCGCCGGTCGTGGATCAGGTCTCCATAGCTGCTGGTGCGGCGGCGATCAGAGACGATCCGGTCGAGATCTACGTCGCTGACCAAGAGCTGCTCGTCCTCGGCGAAGCGCCTGGACTCGGCCAGCAGCTGCCCGTTTTCGTAGATCATGGCCTGACCGTCCCAGGCCAGGTCAGTGGTCGACTCGCCCATTCCCGCGGCGGTGTAGAGGTAGGCCGAGATGGTGCGCGCGGACTGTGACTCGCACAACGTGTGCCGGTAGCTCGCCTTGGCCACGGTGATGTTGCTGGCCGACAGGTTGGCCAGCACGGTTGCCCCGGCCAGTGCCCCGTCGGTGCTGGGTGGGATCGCCGCCCACAGGTCTTCGCAGAGCTCCACATGCACGACGAAATCGGTCAGATCGCGGCAGGCAAAGAGCAGGTCAGGCCCGAAGGGCACCGTCTCGCCGAGGAGCGGAATTTCGTTGCGGACGACGTCACGGGCGGCGCGGAACTGACGCTTCTCGTAGAACTCTCGGTACTCCGGGATGAAGCTCTTGGGCACCGCTCCGAGGATGCGGCCGCGGTGGATAACGACGGCGGTGTTGAACAGGCCGCCCTCAACGCGCAGCGGAGCGCCCACGACGATCACCGGGCAAAGCCCCTGACTGGCCTGCACGATCTGTTGCAGCCCGGCACTGACCTCGTCAAGCAGGGCGGCCTGGTGGAAGAGATCCTCGCTGCTGTAGCCGGCCAGGCCCAGCTCGGGAAAGACGACCAGGCCAACCTCCGCCCGGTCGGCGTCGGCCGCCAGCGCCAGCGTCCGTCCAGCGTTGAACGCCGGGTTGCCCACCCGCACGTGAGGGACCGCACTGGCCACACGGACGAAGCCGTGGGCATAGGGGGAATCGAAGGGCGCGCTCATCGGCCTCTCAGTATCGCGACCACGGGCGCGCACACCGCAATCTGGCCGTCGCGCTGCGGACGGCCGGACGGCTACTCCTGGGCGCCCTGACCTTCGCCTCGGGTCCCCGACGCGCGGTCCATGTCGTCTTCCGCTGTCGGCTGGCGGTAGGGATCCGAGTCCGCCGTGGGGTCGGGCTCACCGACCGGCGTGTTCAGCGCGTGATGAGGATCCTGAGCGTGTGGATCGTCCGCTGCGCTCGGCTCGTCGGTCTCGGAGAGCTCATGTGGCGGTGACTTCGGCTCCAGGGGGCGATCGGCAGCCTCGGCGGGATCCGGAGCACGCTCGTAGTGGCGTTCGTGCTCGTGGCGAGGGCCGGGCTGGGGTGTGTCGGGTGCGGGCATGGATGCTCCTTAGAGGGCTTGTCTCATCTGCGTACCCCGGGCGCCGAGGGCAAAACGCGGCACCAGGCGGATCAGCTCCTCGGGATCGGCTTCGACCTCGTCGGCATCCTCGAAGGCCTGCTCATACTCACCGACTTGCGGATCACCGTCGTCGGGATCGACGACCTCGACGGCGCGCCTGACGGCCTGAGCCAAGCTGAGGGGTGATGGTTCTGTGAGCATAGGAACGAGTATGGCTCGTGCGCCAGCGCGGCAAACCTGGGAGGGGCGCCTAAGCGACTGGCCCAGCACTACATCGACACGATCCTCAAGCCGCCCGGAGCCCAGGCCGAATAGCTGCGGTCCGAAGCTAGTGCCCGGGGGGGACCACGGTCACCTGCCGGGTCTCGGGCATAGCCTCGTGGTAGGCGGCGGCGGCCTCCTCGGGTGACTCGTAGGCACGATCGGCGAGGCGCCGGAGAGGGATCTCAATGGCCGCCTCGGTGCCGGCCAGTGGATAGGGGTTGAGCTCCACGCGCGCGGGGCCTCGTGGGATGAGCGTGAGAGTAACTACGTCCCCCCCGGCGGCCAGGGGCACGCTGGCGACCGTTCGCGGACCCGGCTCCTGATCGAGGGTCCTCAGTGTGGCGGCGACCGGGACCGTTTCACCCCCGTCAGCCGGCGCCGGCGCATCGGTATCGATCAGACCGAGGCCAAGGGAGATCAGGTCCACAGCCTGGAGCACCTCATAGGCATGCCAGGTCTGGGCGTCGAATTCACTGCGCCGGCCGCGGTTTCCCCAGGCCTCGCGCAGCGCGGGCATCCACCGGGCCTCCTGGGAGGCCACCACCTCAAGGGCCAGCGGATCCTGTGCGGGGTTGGCGCCGCCGGCTCCCCAGCGGGAGGTCGAGAACCCGCTCCAATGCATGCTGCACAGAGCCCCGGCGAGCGGATCCCGGGCATACACCGATTCGACGCCGCGGCCGTACGGACCGACGCTCTCGGTGAGGGGGACCTCGGTGAAATGGGCCGGACGCCGAGCCGTGGCGTTGTAGGCCGGGCGGGTGTCGAGTTCGAGCCACCCGTCGTCGTGGTGGACGGCGGCGCAGAGAAGGGCCTCACGGGCGGCCGGGGTCGAGAAGGCTCGGTTGCCCCAGCGCGCGGCCAGCGCACCGGCCACTGCGGCATGATCGGGCTGGGTGATCAGCTCAAGCTTGCCGCCACGCCGGGTCACCAGCATTGGTTTACCTTCGATCGATGATCCGAGGCCAGGGACATGTACGACCTAATCATCCTGACAGCGACTACCCCGGAGCTCTGACCTTGTCCCGCCATCTTCATCGCCACCCCCCGCAGCCGACCACCGTCTGATGACCGGCGTCGAGAGCAGGCCGGACGGCCGGCATCGGGTGGTGGTCATCGGCGGCGGCTTCGGTGGCCTCGAGGTGGTCAAGCACCTGCGCCGTGCCCCGGTCAGCGTGACCCTGATCGACTACCGCAACTTCCATCTCTTCCAACCGCTCACCTACCAGGTGGCCACCGGGTCGCTGTCGCCCAGTGACATCACCTACCCGCTGCGGTCCGTGTTCCGCTCGGCCGACAACGTGCAGGTTCTCCTGGCTGCCGTGAGGGATTTCGACCTCGAGCGTCGCCGGGTTCTGCTTGACGCTGACCAAGAGCACGGAATGCCCGATTGCGTCGACTACGACTCGCTGATCGTGGCCGCCGGCTCGAGCTACTCCTACTTCGGCCACGAGGACTGGCGCGAGGTGGCGGGGGAGGTCAAGTCATTGGAGAGCGCCGTCTCGGTCCGCTCGCGCATTCTCGACGCCTTGGAGCGAGCGGAGCTGACCGAAAGCGAGGAGGAGCGCCGGGCGGAGCTGACCTTCGTCGTGGTGGGGGGTGGCCCCACCGGGGTGGAGATCGCCGGCCAGATCGGGGAGCTCACCCGGGACACACTGCGGCACTCGTTCAAGCGCATTCACCCCGATCAAGCTCGGATCCTGCTCGTGGAGACCGCGGACCGGATCCTGACCGCGTTTCCCGACTCGCTGTCGGCCAAGGCCACGCGCTCGCTTCAGAAGCTCGGCGTTGAGCCCACGGTTCAGAAAACGGTGGTCGGTATCGACACCGAGGGTGTCTCTCTGCGGTCCACCGCGGGCGCCACCGAGCGCGTGCCCGCGCGCACCGTGATCTGGGCGGCCGGCGTCATGGCCTCGGGCCTGGCCGCCAAGCTCGGCCAGCAGGCCGGGGGTGAGGTGGACCGAGCGGGCCGGGTCACCGTGGCCCCAGACCTCACTCTGCCCGGCCATCCCGAGGTCATCGCGCTGGGGGACATGGCCAGCGTGAGCGACGGGGCCGCCGGCACCCTCGGACTGCCCGGGCTGGCCCCGGTGGCCATTCAGCAGGGTGCCTACGCCGCGCGATTGGTGGAACATCGCCTGGAGGGCAAGCCGGTGCGGCCCTTCCGCTACATCGACAAGGGCAACCTGGCCACCATCGGACGCGGTCGGGCGGTGGCCGACATCGGACCGCTCCATCTGAGCGGGCTACCGGCCTGGGGGATCTGGCTGGTGGTGCACATCTGGTACCTGATCGGCTTTCAGAACCGGCTCGTGGTCATGCTGCGCTGGGTAATCAGTTTCGTGACCAGCGGCCGAACCCAGGGGTCACGCATCATCACCAACCCCGAACAGCTGGGGTAAGCGCGGCTCAGGCCGGAGCGCCGACGTCGTGTTCAGCGGGCTCGCGAGCCAGCTCGCGAGCCAGACGGGTGAGCAGGCCGGCCAGGTCGGCATGCTGCTCGGGGGCCCAGCCCTCACACAGGCGGGCAAGACTGGCCCGCCGCTCAGCCACCAGGCGCTCGGCGGCGTCTACACCCGCCGCAGTGACCGACCGACCATCGGGCGTGGCAATCACCATTTCTGTCTCGATGAGCTCGGCCAGCGCACGCTCGCCGGCCTCCTCGGGTAGGTCAAAGGCACGGCACAGGGTGGGAATATCGGCGTTTGGATCCTCGTGCAGGCGAACGACCAGCCAGCAGGCCGCCGGGGTCAGCGAGACGTCGGCACGGACTGCCATTCGCTGCACGAGCTCGCGGCGACCCTCCCGGCCGACCAGCACGGTCAGGGCCCGGGCCGCCTCGGCCCGTGGGTCGGTGTCCTTCGGTACCGCGAAGGTTTCGCCGATGCCGGTCGAGGCGGTGACGCTTTCCCGCAGCGGGCGTTGCTGGAGCAGCCAGCTGAGCAGGAAGGCAGCGGCAGCGATTGCGGCGGCGACCACGAATACGGTGCTCAGGGCGTTGGTGAACGCAGTCAGGAAGATCTTGTGGATGGCCGGCGGCAGGTGGTCCAGCTTGGTGGGGTTCAGGGTCACGCTGCCGCCCGCTCCGAGAGCGCTCCGCGCGCTGGCCGGCAGCGAGGTGGCCAGTTCGGAGCTCAAACGGTTGGAGAAGATCGAGCCCAGCACGGCGGTGCCCACGGAGCCGCCGATCGAGCGGAACAACGTCGCTCCGGAGGTGGCCACGCCGAGGTCCGAGTAGTCAACCGCGTTCTGGACGGCCAGCACCAGCACCTCATGACCAGACCGAGACCCAGGCCGAGAATGAACATGAAAGCCGAGGCCGCCACCCGACTGGTGTGGGCGTCCATGGTGGAGAGCAGACCAAGCCCCACGACCATGATCGCCGTGCCGGCGATCGGAAAAGGCTTGTAGATCCCGGTGCGGCTGATGAGCTGGCCCGAGACGATCGAGGTGATCAGCAATCCCCCCATCAGCGGCAGGATCTGTAGTCCCGATCCGGTCGGAGTGGCGCCGTTGACCACTTGTAGGAACAGCGGGAGGTAGGTGACGGAGCCGAACAGGGCGAAGCCGACGATGAGTCCCACAGCGCTGGTCACGGTGAACACCCGGTTGGAGAACAGGCGCGGTGGCAGTACCGGCTCGGCGGCCCGGCACTCGACGACCACGAAACCGGCGATGAGAACCACCCCAGCAACCCCCAGCCCGATGATGACGGGTGAGCCCCAGGCGTAGTCAGTGCCACCGAGCGTGCACAGGAGAACGAAGGCGCTGAGCGCCGCGGCCAGGAGCGCCGCCCCCAGGTAGTCGATGCGGTGGTGGGCCTCGTCCCGGCGCGAGGGCAGCGTGGCGGCCAGGACGATGAAGGCGAGTACGCCGATGGGGAGGTTGACGTAGAAGATCCAGCGCCAGGACAGGCTTGTCGTGAAGAATCCACCGAGCAGCGGGCCGATCACGCTGGCCAGCCCGAACACTGCTCCGAACATGCCCTGGTAGCGGCCGCGCTCGCGCGGGGAGACGACGTCGCCGATCGCTGCCATCGCGCCGACGATGAGGCCACCGCCGCCCAGACCCTGGATAGCCCGGAAGACGATTAGTTCGGTCAGACTCTGGGACAGGCCGCACAGGGCCGAACCGGCCAAGAAGATGACCAGCGCGATCTGCAAAACCACCTTGCGGCCGTAGAGGTCGCCGAGCTTGCCGTAGACCGGCGTGACGACGGTCTGGGCGAGCAGGTAAGCCGTGACCACCCAGGAGATGTGGCTCAGGCCGCCAAGGTCACCGACGATGGTCGGAAGAGCGGTGGAAACGATCGTCTGATCGAGCGCCGCCATCAGCAGGACCAGCATCAGCCCCGTGAAGACGACCAGAACGCTGGTCTGTCGCTGAGATTCAGCGGGGGTGGTCACCGTACTCACGGCCGCCAGACCAACTGACCGGACGCACGTGCTCGCACAGGGCGATCATACGACCGCGTCTGAGAGCGTGAACGGCGTCAGTCGGCCGGGGCCAGCCCGGGCTCACCGCGCTGGGCGCCGCCGACGCGAAGCGCGAAGAAGCTCATCACCCAGGAAAGCAGTGCAATGACTGCGGTGATCCCGCCCAGGATGCAGACCGCGCTCCAGCCCGCGCTGGCATACAGGCTCGTACTCAGGGCCGAGAGGATCGCGCCGCCCAGAAAACAGCTGACCATGTAGGCGGTGGTCAGGCGGCTGCGGGCTTCGGCGCTAAGCGCGTAGATCGCGCTCTGATTGGAGATGTGGAGACCCTGAACCCCGAGATCGAGGGCCACGATGCCAACGATCAGGAGCACCACCGAGGTGTGACCGGCAGCCAGCAGCGCCCACGAGCATCCGCTGGCGCAGGACCGGTTCGGAGCGGACGAGCTGCAGAACCGAGCGCAGCAGGCTTCCGTAGGAGAGCGATGTGGTCGGCGGAACGCGGGGGGACGCCGGCGCAAAGTCGCCGCCAGGACGAGCATGGCCACCGCCGCGAGGGCGAAGACCGCGCGCCAGCCCACTGCGGCCGCGACCAGCCCACTCACCGTGCGCGCCACGAGGATCCCGATCAACAGGCCACTCATCACCGTGCCCACAACTCGCCCTCGGTGATGATCAGCGTGCCGCTGATGAGACCACGGCGCTCCCGTAGGTCCCCGACCGGGACCAGCAGAGCGAGGCCGACCACGTAACCACCTGGGTCACCGTCACGAGCAGCCCGGCGGTTCCGTTGGAGACGCCCAGGGCGTGGCCCAAAGTGCCCAGGAGAGGCTGGGCGTAGTACAGGTTGACCGCCGCCGCGCCGCAGGCCACCGCGAGCAGCAACACAAGTCCCCGGCTGATCTGATCGGCGCCCGCGGATTGCTTGAGCGGAGCGGGTTCCATGCCCGGAACATAGCCCGCGCCTAGCGCGCGCGTGGCGCGTGCGGGAGGACGGCG
>JBDTEE010000067.1:0-4191 GCA_039922645.1 Solirubrobacteraceae bacterium
CGGACGTTGCCTCGCCATCCACCTGGTGTTGTCAACGGTCGGGAAGGAGCGAAGCGAAGGCCTCTAGTAGGTAGGAAGCGTTCGCTGGGAGGACCGGAGTGATCACGCTGACGATGTACCTGTCGGGTGCAGCCCCGCCGGGCTGGTCCGTGTCGCGCACTTCAGGACAAGACATCGGGGTTTTTCCCCTCTAGCCAGTCCGGCTGCCCGACATTCGCGCCCGCGGGCGTGCCATCGTTTGTGGTTTGGCTGTCGCTTACTGTATGGATAGGCTAACTGGCGCCTAATTGGAGCACAACAGCCAGTGCGCGATGAAGGGACGCTCCGGCTCCCACTCTCGGCGCCGCAGCGCCCAGGCTCACCACGATCAGCGTCCCTTGACAAGTTGGAGACCTTGATGATCGCAGGGCTAGACTCCTCCTTCGCCGTGCCAATGGCCACCCAGGCGGACGCCGCCAGAGCGGCCGGGGTCGGTCTGTGGAGTGGCTACCTGACGTCCAGGTCCAACGTCGGCATCGCCCATCCCTGGCGCCAATTCGACTTCGACAACGCGCGTCGCTGCGGCGGGACACCGATCGCCTACTGCTCGGGCAACGATGATCCGGTGGCCTGTAAGGCTCTCGCTGCGAACTGGTCGGTTCATTTGTGCCTCGACGTGGAGAGGGGCATCCGAGGTAATGGCTGGTGGGTGCAGGGCTGGCTCGACGCCGCCGGGGCCGGGCTGTACGGGAGCGCTCCGGTCTTCATCGGTCGGCGGGCAGCGTTCTACATCTTCGCTGCCTATCCGGGCAACGACCCCCGCGCCACTTGGCCGGGCAACGAGCCGCGCCCATCTAGGCCGTGCGGCTGGCAGTGGCAGGGCACCCACACCGAGTTCGGAGCCAGCGTGGATCGCGGCTGGTACGACGACTTCTTCGGCCCGGACTGAATTGGCCTAGGTTTCGTTGAGACTCTGGGGCCTTGGGATGGGGCTGACCGCATCGGCCAGCCATACGGTTCGGTGGTTGTCTCTGATGCAATACCAGAGCCGACCCGCGCAGGGGACCCTGCGCGGAGTGCTATTACACGCTACGATCACCGGGCATGGACCACCTCGGCGCGCCCCTCCTCCTCCAGGAGGCACCGCGGCGGACCGATGAGTGACCGACGCTGGTCAGGCTTCCTCGCGTGCCACGATCTGTCCTTCTGTGTCGAAATAGAACACGATCGTCGGCAGGTCGAAGTGCGAGCGCAGCTGCTCGGCTAGGTTGTGCTCACGCCAGTTTTCGTGCTCGGTGCCGGGGGCGTGGAGCCGGACGACGATCAGATCGGCATCGAACTGAGCTAGCGCATCGGCGATCGCGGTGACTTGGTTCTCGGCTCCAACCGCCCCACGGGGCTGGAGGCCGCCCGCGCGCATGTGGTCGAAGACTGCGCGCAGACGTTCGTCGGCGGACGCCTGTGCGCTGTCCCTGTCGTCGCACAGCCATTGCATCCAAGTCGTCAATATCGGAGCGACAACGTAGATCGCCTCTGCCTCAGCGATGAGCGGACGGATCGCTTGGGGGACCTCGTTGGCGTCGGCCAAATCCTCGTTGGTCAGGACAAGCACACGGCGTGCCATCGGACTCCTCCTCAGTTGCGAGCGGTGGTTGTGAGCGTCCCGACCTCAGTCTAGGACGCCCAGATGGGTCCATCGAGGGGCTGAATCGACGACATCGACGTCTTCGGATACGTGGACCTCTCCGACTCGCGTACCGGAGTCGGCCTGTGTTGGCCGTTTGGCGGTCGACAATCAAAACCCTGATAGGCGCACACCGAACTACATAACGGCAGACATACGAGCTGCGATGCGTATTCGGAGAGATGTGGTCGGATAGAGTTGCATCGGTTGCCTTCACCGTAACCGACTGAACCGGCCTGTGACACAAGACGGCACGAGAACACGAGAAGGAGTGCCCATGACACATCACTTCATCCGCCCTACCGCCGAGGTCGCCATTCAACCCGGTGCGGTCGTCTCCAAGGTTATCCACAAGGACGATGCCCTCAACGTGACCGTGTTTGGCTTCGACACGGGTGAGGGGCTCACCGAGCACCAGTCCAGCCGGGCCGCCGTCGTCCAAGTACTCTCGGGGCAGCTGCGCTTCACCATCGACGGCGAAGAGGTCGACCTTGTGCCGGGGCATTGGCTCCACATGGAGCCGGGTGCTCCGCACGCGCTCAAGGCCGTCGAGCCCACCGTCATGCTCCTCACGCTCCTCAGACCATGAGCGCCCGGCATCATGAGGTCCACGTGCAGAGAGCTGAACACCGCGCGGCGGTTGCGCATCGTGAGAGGTTCCTCAGCAGGGGCCGCCTGCGCAACAACCAGCACGTGGTCCAGGTGCGCGTGGACGATCGCATGCTCTCGAGCGACGAAGTCCATGACGGCTTCCGCCTACGAGTTGCTACTGCTGACGTCGGGCGTGGGTGGAATGCGAGCCTCCGATGGTCAGGAGAAAAGCACTCTCCTCGATGGCGTGAACCGAGTGGGACAAGCCAGCGGCGACGACGAGCACGTGACCCGGTGTGACCTCGTGGCTTTTGCCCTCGACCTCGAACCGAATACGCCCCTCGAGGCTGTGCACGGTGATGGGGGCATCAGCGTGGTGCTCGTGCATCAGTCCCCCAGCCTTCAGCGCGACGAGAACCAGGCGAAGTTCGGATTGTTTCGCAACGGTCGTGGCGGAATGGTCGGCACCGGCATACGAGTCGCTGGCCCGCAAGGCAGCAATCTCCGAGCTTCAGTCGAGCTCGATCACCCGTGCGCCGATGCGCTCGGCTTGCTGCCGAGCGTCGGCAGCCTTCGGTTCCCCGGCGTCGTGAGTGCTCATTTGTGCTGACCGCCCATTCTCGACTGCACGGCCGACAGCCTAGTCGACGATGGAGGGAGCTGCCGCCCGTCTCTGCCGCACCTCCGTGCGCTGCTGAAACACCTTGGCCGCAGGTGGCAGTGACGAGTCGGACCGCCGGCGCTCCTGGTCCTGGGCTGGCTGGCACTCAAAGGACGGCTCACCCGGAGTGCGCACGCCGCGGCAGCTGAGCAACCCGCGCTCGTCCGCTCACCACCGGGTCCACAAATACGCGTTCAGCGCTTGTGTCCGATCTGCGCGCCAAATGCCGGTTATGTAGTACGTGGAGATCAATAGCCGACCCCGCCTGGCGGCATCCCCTCGATGCGCAGTCTGGGCTGCCGCCCGAGGACCGTGAGCACATATTGCCCAGGTAGTGGACTTAGACTTTTCGAGGCCGCTACTTTCGGCGAGAAGCCGATCGCTGGACACCGACTGCAGCGGCGCGGTTTCGTATTCGAATCAGCCGCTGGAGCGGGAGGCCGGGCTCGAACCGGCGACCCTTACCTTGGCAAGGTACGCTTCTAATTCTGTATTCGCGCCGGGTCGAAAGCGGCTTCTAAACGAGTACTTACCCCCAACTTCCACGAGAATCCGCGCTGACCACACCGGAAGCCACACTGGCGACACGGCGTTCAACGCTGACCACAAACGCCGAAATCGACGGGGTAGCGGCGAGGATAGCGCCGGCAATGGGCGGCGCTCTTACTCTTACGGCACCCTGCTCGATTGAAGACCGCCAGCGCTCGCGCCCCGCGAGGGACGCGGCTGGGAGAAATGATGCATGTGACACGTATCATCGCCGATCTTCGCGTGACGGACATCGACGTGGCGAAGCGCTTCTACACTGACTACCTCGGGTTGAGCGCCGAGGAGTTCAACATGGGCTGGGTCGCCCGCTACACATCGCCCGACACCGGCGCGAACGTCCAGCTCGTCACCCGCGATGCGGCCGCGCCCGAGGATCCGGTCATCTCCGTGCTCACCGATGACGTCGATGGCGCCTACGAAGAAGCCAAGCGACTCGGCTACCAGATCGTCTACCCGATCACGACCGAACCCTGGGGAGTGCGCCGGTTCTTCGTCAGAGCCCCGGACGGCAACATCCTCAAATGGACGACCTCGGTGATGGCGACCGGAATCAGAGCGGGGCATAGTTTGAATAATGGGTCGAAACAGCTACTTAAGCGGACCAGCGCCACGTTTCAGCCACCACTCGAGAGACGGGGACACGGTGCGGAAGGCCGATGATTTTGACCAGTTCTACGCACCTTCGCCTGGGCGCGGCAGTGGTACAGGACGATCGCCTGGCGCTGGC
>JBDTEE010000068.1:0-16728 GCA_039922645.1 Solirubrobacteraceae bacterium
CGTAAGGTGAGCGTCTCCTTCCGCGGGGCCGGGCAGGTTCTGCTTCCGCCCCGGCCCGGTCTGGCCTGGTTGCGGGGCGCCGATGCCGGGGCTCAGACCCTGTTGGGCGGCGGTCTGAGCGTGGCCGACGACGGGTCGATCAGCGGGTTGGAGCCCGACCCGAGGGCCGACTGGCAGGTCGATGCTTCCGGCTGCGCGCTGGTGCCCGGGTTCGTCGATTGCCACACCCACCTGCCCTTCGCCGGCTGGCGCGAGGGCGAGTACGAGCAGAAGCTGTGCGGTGTTCCCTACGAGGAGATCTCGCGTGCAGGCGGGGGAATCGCGGCTTCGGCCCGGGCGCTCCGCGACAGCTCGGACGAGGCGGTGCTGGCTCAGTCGCGAGCGCTGGCCGACGAGATGCTCAGCTTCGGAACGACGTGCTTTGAGACCAAGTCCGGCTACGGGCTCTCCCGTGAGGGGGAGCTGCGGGCGCTGCGGCTGGCCCGCCGGCTCGAGGACATGGTCGCGCAGGCAACACTGTCCACGGCCCTTCTCGCGCACGCCGTACCAGAGGGCTATGACACCGCGAGCTGGATGCGCGAGGTGGAGGAGATGATGCCCGAGGTCATCGAGCCCGGCAGCGTGAGTGCGCTTGACATCTTCGTCGAGTCAATCGCCTTCTCCAATGCCGATCTCGAGACCATGGGGGCGCTCGCGGCGGCCTCCGGGCTGGCCCTGCGCGCCCACGTCGAGCAGTTCGGTGGCCTGCGCTCGGTGCCTGTCGCCCTGGCTGCCGGGGCGCGCTCGGTGGACCATCTTTCGACCCTGGCGCCCGAGGATGTGGAGCCGCTGGCCCGGGCTGACTGCGCCGCGGTCCTGCTGCCGGCGGCGGAGTTTCTGGGCGACGAGCATCGGGCTCCGGGACGCGCGCTGCTGGACGCCGGCGCGCTGGTCGTGCTGGCCACGGATTTGAACCCCGGGACGGCGCCCGTCTGCTCGCTGCCCCTGGTCATGGGTCTGGGGGCGCGGATGTACGGGATGAGTGCCCGGGAGACGCTGGCCGCGGTGAGCCTGAACGGCGCTTGGGTGCTGGGTATGGAGCGGACGCTGGGCTCGATCGAGGTTGGCAAGCGGGCTGACCTGGTCCTGTTGGACGGGCCGGTGGAGCGGATCGCTTACCGGCTCGGGCGCAACCCGGTGGCGGCTGCGTTCGTGGGCGGTGAGCCGGTTTACGTGCGCGATGCGCAGACGGCGTCGCGGATGGCCCGGCGGACATGACATCCCGGCGAACATGAGATCCCCGCGGACATGACATGAGAACCGCGCGCGTGGCCGCGATGGCCAACGCCCATAGCCATGCCTTTCAGCTCGATCTGCGCGGCGTGGGGGAGCGGCTTGTCGCCGGCGATGACTTTTGGAGCTGGCGGACCGAGATGTACCGGCTGGCTCTCTCACACGATCCGGAGTCCATGCGGGCCGTCGGCCTGCGCGCTTACGCCGCGATGGCGGCGGCGGGATACGGAGCGGTGGGCGAGTTTCATTACGTCGTTCACCAGCCGGACGGAACGCCCTACGAGGAGCCCAACGCCATGGCCATGG
This sequence comes from Solirubrobacteraceae bacterium, assembly GCA_039922645.1. Classification (GTDB taxonomy): domain Bacteria; phylum Actinomycetota; class Thermoleophilia; order Solirubrobacterales; family Solirubrobacteraceae; genus Palsa-465. The sequence continues at coordinate 1,579 of JBDTEE010000068.1, forward strand.
CCCTGGCCGACGCGGCGGTGTCCGCGGGGCTCGAGATCGTGCTGCTGCCCGCCGCCTACGCGCGCGGCGGGTATCGGACCGCGCTGTCGAGCGGGCAGGCGCGCTTCGTGGACCCGTCGGTGGATGTGTTCCTCGAGCGAGTTGACGGGTTGCGGGCCTGGGCGGCCGATCGGCCCGGCGTCTCGGTGGGGGTGGCGGTGCACAGCGTGCGCGCCGCGCCCTCCGCCTGGATCTCCGCGGTGGGCGAGTACGCCTCCCGATTCGGGCTGGTCCGCCACGTGCACGCCTGTGAGCAGGTGCGCGAGCTGGAGGAATGCCAGGCCGAGCACGGCTGCTCGCCGGTTGAGCTGCTCGCCGAGTGCGGGTACCTGGGACCGTTGACCAGCGTCGTGCACGGGATCCACGTCACCGAGCGGGACGTGGCTCTGCTGGCCGAGGCGGACTCGATCGTCGTCACCTGCCCGACCACGGAGGGGAACCTGGGCGATGGGGTGTTCCCGGGCCTGCGCTACCGCGATGCCGGGGTGCGGATGGCCATCGGAACCGATTCGCAGATCCGGATCGACCCGTTCGAGGAGCTGCGGGAAATGGAAAGCCTGGCCCGCCGGGAGGGCCAGACGCGGGACGCACTGCTGGCCGCCGCCGGAGGGGACCTATGGGGTGCGGTGGTGAGGACGGGCCGGGAGAGTCTCGGATTGGCGGTGGACGGGGGAGCCACGATCGAGGTCGATCTCGATCATCCCGACCTGGACGGGGTGGCCCTGGAGGATCTGCCCCTGGCACTGGCCACCTGTGCCTCGGCCGGGGTTGTGGTCGGGCGACGCGCCTGAACGACGGGCCCGGGGGTGGCAGGTGTCCCATCCCCGTCTACATATTCGGTACGGCGATGGGACACCACGGGTGATCGGACCCCGGAAATCACCCTCAGCGGTCAGAGCAGCTTGCGTGGGGTCCCTACCCGATAGGCTGTCGCACGACCAACCGGTCCGGTTTCTCTTGCCTAAATCAAACACTGCCCCAGACGAGGGGTCGTTGTCGTTTCCGCAAGCAGCTTCGCTGGAGCTTCTCGGGGTCACGAAGCGGTATCCCAACCAACGCGAGGCCGCGATCGCCGACCTCAGCCTGAGCATTCCGGCCGGTGAGGTGTGCGTGCTGGTCGGTCCGTCGGGGTCGGGCAAGACGACGGCCATGAGGCTGATCAACCGGATGATCCCGCTCACGGACGGGGAGATCCTGCTCGGCGGCGAGAGCGTGCTCAAGCGCGAGCCGACCAAGCTGCGTCGAGAGATCGGCTACGTGATTCAGCAGATCGGCCTGTTCCCGCACCTGACAGTGGCCGAGAACATCGCCACCGTCCCGCGGCTCTTGGGCTGGGATCGTGAGCGCATCGACAAGCGGGTCAACGAGCTCCTGACGCTGATCGGGATGGATCATGACGACATCGGCCCCCGCTACCCGTCACAGCTTTCCGGCGGCCAGCGTCAGCGCATCGGTGTGGCCCGAGCCCTGGCCTCCGACCCGCCCCTGATGCTGATGGACGAGCCATTCGGCGCCATCGACCCGATAACGCGCTCGCATCTGCAGGAAGAGTTCCTGAACCTCCAGAGCCGGGTGCGCAAGACCGTGGTCTTCGTGACCCACGACATCGACGAGGCGATCAAGATGGGGGACAAGATCGCCATCCTGCGTCAGGGTGGGAAGCTCGCCCAGTACGGGACGCCGGAGGAGATCCTCACCCGTCCGGCCGACGACTTCGTAGCCCAGTTCGTGGGCGCCGACCGGGCGCTGAAGCGACTCGGACTCTCGGCCCTGTCGGACGTCAAGCTGATTGCGCCCAACGGGCTGCGACCCGGATCCAACCGTGTGACGCTCAAGACCAGCGTTCGCGACGCCCTGTCACAGCTGCTCGCTGCCGGGGGTGAGCAGCTGACTGTGGTCGACGACCAGGGTGAGGTGGTTGGGTTGGCCACGCTCGAGCTGCTCGGTGGAGTTTTCCGTGAAGGTGGACTCGAGGCCGACAGCCCCGACCCGGAAGGTGTGCGTTGACGTTCCCCTTCGCCAGTGGCGGACCGATCATTCCGAACTTCGGGGGCGGCGCGTCCTCATATGCCTGCGAGCGAGCCAACCGTTTGTTCTGCACGCACTGGATCTCCCAGAACTGGAGCACGGTGCTGTGGCCGGCGCTGCGTCAGCACATCGTGCTGACGGTGATCGCCGTATCGATCGGCTTTGTGATCTCCTCCACGCTGGCTCTGATCGCCTATCGCCGCCGCTGGCTGGAACGGCCGGTGCTCATCGTCACCTCGATTCTCTACACGATTCCCTCGCTGGCGCTGTTCGAGCTGCTCCAGGGGGTTCCCGGTCTCGGTCTGAGCGCGACCACCGCCGAGGTGGCCCTCGTCTCCTACACGCTGCTGATCATGTTTCGCAACACGCTCACCGGCCTGCGTGAGGTGCCAGATGAGGTTCGTGATGCCGCCGCCGGCATGGGCCTGGGCGCCCACCAGACGCTGCTCCGGGTCGAGCTGCCATTGGCCCTCCCGGCCATCATCGCCGGGATCCGGATCGCGACGGTGACGGTGATCTCGCTGGCCACCGTGGCGTCGCTGGTCGATGACGAGGGCCTTGGGGTGCCGATCCTCAGCGCCATCTCCAACAACGTGTTCAAGACCGAGCTGATCTCGGCCGGGGCGCTGGCCGTGCTGCTGGCGCTGGTGACCGATGGCCTGCTGGTGGTGCTGCAACGGCGACTGACCCCCTGGCAGAGGGCGAAATGAACAACTTCACCCAAGCCATCCAGTTCATCGGCCGAAACGGATCGATCCCGGGCTATCAGAGCCTGCCCACGCTTACGCATCTGGCCCTCGAGACCCTGAAGATCTCGGCCATCGCCATGGGGATTGCGCTGGTGGTGGCGATTCCGATTGGAGTGTGGCTCGGCCACATTCACCGTGGCTCGTTCGTGGCCATCAATCTCGGCAACATCTGGCGCGCACTCCCCAGCCTCGCGGTGCTGGCCATCGGAGTGGCCTTCCTCGGGGTCGGGCTTCGCAATGTCGAACTGGCCCTGATCGTGCTGGCCGTGCCCCCGATGATCACCAACGCCTATGTGTCCATCGATGGGGTTGACCGGGAGATTGTGGACGCGGCCCGGGGAATCGGCATGACGGGCTGGCAGATCCTGCGCCGGGTCGAGCTGCCGATGGGAATCCCGCTGATCTTCGCCGGCATCCGGACGGCCGCACTGTTCGTGGTCTCCACGACCACGATCGCGTCGCTGGCCGGCTACAGCGGCACGCTCGGCGACATCATCAACAACGAGGCCAGCTACCACCTGTCCGGGGTGATCGGCGCCGCGATCTGCATCGCCGGGTTGGCCTTGATCATCGAGGTGGTCCTGGCCGGCGTTCAGCGTGCCGTCACACCCCAGGGCCTGATCCTGGCCGGCAAGGCCCTGGAGAGCTCGTTCGAACTCGACCCCGCAGTTGCCTGAACCTCCCGCACACCCTTTCCGCGCAAACCAATCAGGAGGAAGACATGCAGAGGAGTTACGTCGCGCGCGCCCTGGGGGCGCTGACCGCCATCGTGATGGCCGTGGTGGTGGCTGCCTGTGGCAGCTCGTCCAGCAGCAGCTCGGCCAGCAGCTCCGGGACGTCGAGCCAGACCTCGTCCTCGGCTGCGTCAGCTGCGTCCGGGCCGGGTAGTGGCAAGCCGCCAATCGTCATGGGAGACAAGAACTTCGACGAGGAGTACCTCCTTGGCGATCTCTATCAGCAGGCCCTGGCCGCCAAGGGCTACACGGTGACGCTGAAGGGCAACATCGGCAGCTCGGAGATCATCTACAAGGCCCTGCAGTCCGGCCAGATCCAGATGTACCCCGAGTACACGGGCACGCTGCTGACCGCGATCGCCGGTGACACCAATCCGCCCAAGAGCGCTGAGCAGACGTTCAAGCTCGCCGACACGTTCGTCAAGAAGCACGGGTTCACCCTGTTGAACCAGACTCCGTTCTTCGACGCCGACGGGTTGGCGGCGACCACGGCCTACGCCAAGGCCCACAGCCTGAGCACGATCGCCGACCTCAAGAAGCTCGGCAAGATCAGCTATGGCGCGCCGGCGGAAAACCGGACCCGCTACGACGGGCTCATCGGTCTGGAGAAGGTCTACGGTCTGCACAACCTGAACTTCGTCCCTCTGGCCGAGGGCCTCAACTACAAGGCGCTGGACTCGGGTCAGGTGAAGGTGGCGACCATCTTCACCACCGACCCTCAGCTCCAGAGCGGCAAGTACAAGGTCCTGACCGACACCCAGAAGCTGTTCGGGTTCCAGAATGTCGCTCCGGTTGTCAAGCAGGGCCTGATCTCAAGCGAGGGTCCCGCGTTCACGCAGACCCTGAATAAGGTCAGTGCGCTGCTCACGCTACCGGCGATCATCAAGATGAACGCCGCCGTGCAGCTTGACCGGCAGGCTCCGGCCAGCGTGGCTCACGCCTTCCTGGCCGCGAACGGATTGGCCTAGGTCTCGGCAGATTTGGTCCCGGCCGGGCGGGCAGATCCCCGTTCGGCCGGTACCGCTGCTCAGCTGAGTGCAGCCGAGACGACCCGCGCGGCAGCGAGGATCTCGGCCATGTCGGCCCCCTCCTCGGGGGTGTGGCTCTCCCCGCCGTGTAGGGGAACGAAGACCAGCAGCGTGGGGAGAAGCGCGGCCAGGTGCTGAGCATCGTGGCCGGCCCCCGACCACGTCTCGGCGACGGGGATGGCGAACCCCTGCGCAGCAGCGAGGGCTCTTCGGGCCAGCTCAGGATCCAGGGACACCGGATCCCCGCCCCGCAGGAGGGATACCTCGGCCTCGACCTCCCGGTCGGCGGCAATCGCCTCGACGAACGCGCGAATTTCCCCTTCCACGCGGTCCAGGGAGCTCTTGTCCACCCCGCGGAGGTCGAGCAGCATCACCACTCGCGCGGGGATCACGCTGATCGCTCCCGGCGAAACGGACAAACGACCCACCGTGGCCACCGTCTCCGGGGGCTCCGCGCGGGCGGCGGACTCGACGGCGAGCACCACCGAGGCCGCCGCGGCCAGGGCATCGCGCCGCTCCTCCATCGAGACCTCGCCGGAATGGCCGGCCTGCCCGTCGATCACGACCTCGAGCCGGCGGGGCGAGGCCACCCGGGTGACCACGCCGAGCTCCCGCAGGGCGCGGCGCTGGGCCACGTGGATCTCGCCATGGGCGCGCACGCGCCCCAGCGGCGGCTCGACGCGGGGCAGATCGGAAAGCGCGTCGAGGTAGCCGGTCAGGGCATCGGCGGCGCTGACTCCCTCGGCATCGCTCATCCCAGCCAGATCCTCCGAGCGAAGCGTGCCGGCCAGCAAGCGTGAGCCCAGCGTCCCGGCGCCGAACCGGGGCGCCTCCTCGGCGGCGCAGATGAGGATCCCGGCATCCTCGCGCTCGAGGGCCAGCTCCAGACCGAGAACGGTGCCGAGCGCGCCGTCGTAGCGACCCCCGTCGGGGACGGTGTCAACGTGTGAGCCGGCGGTGAAGACCCGCTCGACGCCAAGCGGCAGAGCCCACAGATTGCCGAAGGCATCGAGCCCCGGTTCGAGGCCGGCCTCCCCTGCCCATCCGGCGACCAGCTGCATGGCGGCCGCCTCGGCGGAGGAGTAGGCGGGCCGGTCAGCCCCGCCCCCCGGGCCGCGGGCCAGTGTCCACAGCTCCTGGAGGCGCGCCTCGATCCGCTGGCTGTCAGGCATCGGCGCACGCTATCGCTCCGAGGGCCCGGCCGACATGGCAGAGTTGACTGAGAGTGAGCTCTCCGAGTCCGGCTCCCGGAAGCCCGACGCAGGCGCGCTCGCGCCAGCGACTCCGCGGCATGCGCGCGGTCCCTCCGCGGCGCGCGGGCAAGCATTCCCACGGCGGGCACGAGCTCGGCATCGCCGGCGGCCTGGCCGCCTTGAGCCTGGACGCACTCTCGAGCGTCGCCTACGGACCCGAGGCCATGATGGTCGTGCTGGTCCTGGGCGGGGCCGGGGCGCTCCGCTTCACCCTGCCGCTCACGGGCGCGATCACCGCCATGCTCGTGTTGCTGGTCATCTCCTACACCCAGGTGATCGTCGCCCACCCCGACGGGGGCGGGGCCTATGCGGTCTCCAAGCAGAACCTTGGCCGCTGGGCCGCATTGCTGGCCGCAGGCTCGCTGTTCGTGGACTACGTCCTCACCGTGGCCGTCAGCCTGGCCGCCGGCGCGGCCAGCCTGGCCAGCGTGTTCCCGGCCCTGAACAACCACCTGCTTCTTGTTGCCCTCATCGGGCTGGCCCTGTTGACGACGGTGAACATGTTCGGAATCAGCGAGTCGGCCAAGCTGCTTTTGCTGCCGGCGTTCCTGTTCATCTTCAGCATCCTGGCGGTGATCGTCGTCGGGCTGGTGCATCCTCATGTGGAGGCGGTGATCGGCAGGCGGCTGGCTCCGTTCAAGGTCACCGAGGCGCTGGGCGTGATCCTCGTGCTGAAGGCATTCGCGAATGGATGCTCGGCGGTGACCGGGATCGAGGCCATCGCCAACGGGGTGCCCGCCTTCCGCGAGCCGCGCGCACGCACCGCGGCGCGGACCGAGGTGGTCCTGGGCGTGCTGCTGGCCGTGATGCTGCTCGGCCTGGCCGTGCTCGTCCATATCCACCACGTCGAGCCCCGGGGCGGGGTGACCATACTCTCCCAGCTGACCGCGAGCTCATTCGGCAAGGGTCTCCCGTTCTACGTCACCAACATGGCCGTGGTCGCCGTCCTCGGCCTGGCCGCCAACACCAGCTTTGGCGGTCTGCCGGTGCTGATGAGCCTGCTGGCCAAGGACCATCGGCTGCCGCACGTCTTCTACCTGCGGGCCGAGCGTCCGGTCTATCGGGCCGGTGTCCTGGCTCTCGCGCTAACGGCCTTCCTCCTCCTGCTGGCCGTCAGTGCCCGGACGCAGAAGCTCATCCCGCTGTACTCAGTCGGGGTCTTCATCGGCTTCACCCTGAGTCAGGTCGGCCTGGTTCGGCACTGGCGGGCCGAGCGCCCGCCCCGGTGGCGACTGCGGGCCGGGATCAACGGCCTCGGGGCGGTGGTGACGGCCGTGGTTGTCCTGGTGCTGCTGGGCACCAAGTTCACCGCGGGCGCCTGGGTCGTCGTCGTGGCCATCCCGATCATGATCGTGATCTTCGCCCGTACTGAGTCCTATTACGAAGCTGTCGGACGGGAACTGAAGCTGGGTCGGACGCCGCCCCTACCGGTCAGGCGCGAGACGATCGTCATCGTCCCCACCTCGACCGTCAACCTGCTCACCGAGCATGCCGTGAGCGCGGCCATCTCGATGGGCGACACTGTGGTGGCAGTCGCCGTGGCGGCCGATGAGCAGGAGCGTGACCGGATCATCCGCGGCTGGAGCGAGTGGGAATGTGGCCCACCCATCGAGGTGATGGTGGACCCCCACCGGTCCCTGGTCCGGAGCGTCGTCCGCTACGTCGAGTCGATCGAGAACTCCGACGCGTGGGTCATCGTTCTGATCCCGGAGATCGTGCCCCGCCTGCGCCGCCACCAGATCCTCCACAACCAGCGCGGCCGGCTGCTGGGCGCCGTGCTGAAGGCTCGGACCGACGTGATCGTGGCCACGCTGCCGTTCAAGCTTCACGACTGAGCATGGCTGGCACGGGTCGGTGAGCGTTCGCACTCGCCGACCCGGACCGCCGGGGCCAAAGAGGGCGCCGCGGATCGGTAAGGCGGATGATCGGATCCTCCGTTCCGGGCCGCAGGACGATTATCTCCCCGGGGGCATGCTCGAGCAGCCAGGCGATGTCCTCGGGACCAAAGCCATGTCCGCCCTGAGCTGCGGCGGCCATAACGATGCGGTCAAAGTGCTCGTCGGCGATCGTCTGGCGCAGGGCGTGGCGGCTGGTGCGACCCCGCTGGATGCGGGAGTCGACGACCACGTCGAAGACAGCCGCGCGCTGCTCGATGGCCTCTTGGAGCGGCAGGGCGATACCGGCCTGCCGGGGCAACGGGGCGTCCAGCGGCAGGTGCAGGGACACGCGGGCCAGGAACACCGGGACCAGCGTGGCCTCCTCGGTGCGGGCCAGACGCAGCGCGGCGTCGAGGGCCCGGCTGGAGAGTCCGGTGGCCACGAACGGGAAGAGGATCCGGGCTGCCCCCAGCTCGGCGGACGGCGGACGGCGGGGAAGGCGACGGGCCATGACGGCGACCAGGGCTATGGCCAGGACGACGACGGCGATGAGCAAGACGGCAGTCATGGCGCTGCCTTCCGGGTCCGGTCGGCCACGATGCGCAGATCGACGCCGGGCAGCAGGTCGAGCAGCCGGGTGGGGAGGGCGGGCGAGGACAGCCGGCGCAGGCCCCCCCGCGGTGCCGGAGGCCCCATGAGCACATAGGTGGTCCCGCGATCACGAGCCACCTGCTGGACGGTGGTGGCGACGTCCTCTCCAGGCTCGACCAGCAGGTGGGCGCCGAGGACGCTGGTCAGGCGGCGTAGGGCGTCGAGCTGCTCTTGTTCCACGGGGCTGGCGGGGTGAACGGAGACCCACAGCACATCGAGCTCGGCCCCGAGCCGCTGGGCGGAGCGCCAGGCCCGGCGAACAACGCGCTGGGAGCTGGGGTGCGGGGTGATCAGGGCAAGCAGACGTTCCCTGACGGCCTGAGTTGCCGCGGTGTCGAGCAGGCGCTCCTCGCGACCGGGCATTGGGCTTGGGGCGGGGATCCGCTTGGCCTCGATGTCCTCCGCGACCTGGCGGAGCGACACTTCCCTCAGGGCCGAGAGATTTTCGACCTTGAAGAAATTGGACAGCGCGCTCTGGATCCGTTCCGGTGGGTAAATCTTGCCCGCCTGGAGGCGTTCGAGCAGCGAGGCGGGTGTGATGTCGATGACCACCACGTCATCGGCCTGGGCGAGTACCGAGTCGGGCACCGTCTCCCGCACGCGGGTCCCGGTCAGCTCGGCCACCTGGTCGTTGAGACTCTCGACGTGCTGAACGTTGACCGTCGAGTACACATCGATCCCCACTTCCAGGACATCGGCGATGTCCTGGAAGCGCTTCTCGTGCTCGACACCCGGAGCGTTGGTGTGGGCGAGTTCGTCGATCAGGCACAGTTCGGGCCGGCGGCGCAGGACGGCCGGGAGGTCCATCTCCTCAAGCCGTGTATCCCGGTAGGTCACCGAGCGGCGCGGAACCGTCTCGAGACCCGCAGCCTGGGCGAGCGTCTCGAGACGCCCGTGGGGCTCCAGGTAGCCGATCACCACGTCGTGGCCGGCCTCGGCCTCGGCCTGGCCCTCCTGGAGCATGCGGTAGGTCTTGCCGACCCCCGCGGCCATGCCCAGGAAGATCTTGAGGCGCCCGCGGCCCGGGGCGACGGCCGCCGGTTGCTCACCGGGGCCCACGAGCGAGTTCGACCGGGGGCTCGCGGAGGTCACGGCTCATCCTCCGAGGAGGTTGTGAACGATGAGGTCGATCAGCTTGATCCCGATGAAGGGGGCGATCAGGCCGCCCAGCCCGTAGATCCACAGGTTGCGACGCAGGAGTGCGCTGGCCCCAATCGGCCGGTAGCTCACGCCCCGCAACGAAATTGGGATCAGGAGGGGAATGACGATCGCGTTGAAGACGATGGCCGAGATGACCGCCGAGCGGGGGGTGCCGAGGCGCATGATGTTGAGTACGTGCAGGGGTCCTTGTCCGCCTTTGGTGGCGGCATAGGTGGACAGGAAGATGGCCGGCAGGATGGCGAAGTACTTGGCCACGTCGTTGGCGATCGAGAACGTGGTCAGCGCGCCGCGGGTGATGAGCAGCTGCTTACCGACTTCGACGATCTCGATGAGCTTCGTCGGGTTGGAGTCGAGGTCGACCATGTTTCCGGCCTCTCGGGCGGCCTGTGTGCCGGTGTTCATGGCCACTCCGACATCGGCCTGGGCCAGCGCCGGCGCGTCGTTGGTGCCGTCGCCGGTCATGGCCACCAGGCGGCCCGAGGCCTGCTGCTCGCGGATGAGCTCGAGCTTGGCTTCCGGCGTGGCCTCGGCCAGGAAGTCGTCCACGCCTGATTCCTCGGCGATCTTGGCCGCGGTCAGCCGGTTGTCGCCGGTGATCATGATCGTTCGGATGCCCATCGCCCGCAGCTGATCAAAGCGCTGGCGCATGCCCTCCTTGATCGTGTCCTTGAGGTAGATGACGCCCATCACCTGGGCGTCCCGGGACACGGCGAGGGGGGTACCTCCCTCTCGGGAGATGCGGTCCAACACGGCCTGGAGTTCGGCCGGCGCCCGCCCGCCCTGCTCGGTCACAAAGCCGATCACGGCATCGCCGGCACCCTTGCGCAACTGGCGGCCGTCAAGGTCGGCGCCGCTCATGCGCGTCTGGGCGGTAAAGGGCACGAATTCGGCGTGCAGGTCGGCCATCTCGTGCTCCCGCAAGCCGTATTGCTTGGCCAGCACGACGATCGAGCGTCCTTCGGGCGTCTCATCGGCCAGTGATGAGAGTTGAGCCACCTCGGCCAGTTCCCCCTCGGCGACGCCGGGCATGGGGATAAATTCGGATGCCAGCCGGTTGCCGATCGTGATCGTGCCCGTTTTGTCCAGGAGGAGGACGTCAACGTCGCCGGAGGCCTCGACCGCCCGGCCCGAGAGCGCGAGTACGTTGCGGCGGACCAGGCGATCCATGCCGGCGATCCCGATGGCCGAAAGCAGCGCGCCGATGGTGGTGGGGATCAGCGCCACCAGCAGGGAGATCAACGTCGTGTCGGAGATCGGCGTGTGGGAGAAGAGTCCGAAGGGCCGCAGCGTGGCCACGACGATCATGAAGATCAGCGTCAGCCCGGCCAGGAGGATCCCGAGGGCGATCTCATTCGGTGTCTTGCGCCGGGCCGCGCCTTCGACCAGGGCGATCATCCGGTCCAGGAAGGACTGGCCAGGCTCCTGGGTTATCTCGACCACGATCCGGTCAGAGAGCACGCGTGTGCCGCCGGTCACCGCGCTGCGGTCCCCGCCCGACTCACGGATCACCGGGGCAGACTCGCCGGTGATGGCCGACTCGTCGACCGAGGCGATGCCTTCGATCACGGTCCCGTCGCCCGGAATGAGCTCACCGGCGAGGACCACCACGACATCGCCCTTGGTCAGCCCGGCGGCCGGCTTGGTGCTGCCGTCGCTGAGAGTGGCCACGGTCTCGTGCCGGGTGGAGCGGAGAGCCTGGGCCTGGGCGCGCCCGCGTCCCTCGGCAAAGGCCTCGGCGAGGTTGGCGAAGACCACGGTGAGCCATAGCCAGATCGAGATGGTGAGCGTGTACCAGGCCGGTTCGTGGCCCCCGCCGAGGCTCGAGCCACCGACGGCCTGGATCACCCACGAGACGGTGGTGATGACCGCACCGAGCTCGACCACGAACATGACGGGGTTGTGGATCTGCACCCGCGGGTCGAGCTTGATCAGACTGTCGATCAGCGCCCGGCGAACGATGTCGCGCCGGAACAGCGAGATCGCGCGGCGCTCGGCGTGCTGAACCGGGGGTGGGGCAGGAGCCGTGGTCGCGGACATCAGCGTCCTCCGAGGCGGTTGAGGGCGACGTTGAGCTCGAGCACGTTGACTCCGGGTTCACCGGAGAAGCCGAGACCGCGTCCATGGGTGTAGGTCGAGATCAGGTGTTGGACCTCGGAGAGCGCAAGCTTGCGGACGGCAGCGACCCGGTGGGCCTGGATGGCGGCGTTGGCGGGGGATATGTCGGGGTCGACGCCTGATCCAGAGGTATCGACGGCGTCGACGGGCACCTTGGCGGCGGTCAGGCCGGGGTCATAGGGCTTTTCCAGTTGCAGGTAGGCAGTGAGGTTGGCGGCCAGCGCCAGCTTGGTGGCGATGCTGTTCGGGCCGAGGTTGGAGAACGCTGAACCGGCGGCGTTATCGGCCGGCACGGTGGCCGAGGGGCGAGTTTGGAAGTAGCGGGGGTCCGGGGTCGTGACGGGGTTGCCGTTCTTGTCCAGGACGGTTTTTCCGTTCTTGATAGCCGGGTCGGCGAAGGCCTGGCCGATGATCTTTGAGCCCACGAGCTTTCCCTGCTGGTAGAGCTGCTGGCCGTTGGCGTTGCCGGGGAAGGCAACTTGGCTGATGCCGGTGATGGTCAGCGGGTAGAGGATCCCCAGGAGCAGGGTGAGGGCCAGGATCCCGATGATGCTCGTGGTGATGTCGCGTCGCATGGCTCTAGTAGAGGTGTCCGGTCAGGCCCTGGACGATCGGTCCGAGCAGCAGGGCGGGGAAAAAGGTCAGCGCGCCGACGAGGACGATCACGCCGATCAGCAGGACCACGAAGGTCGGGTTATCGGTTCGCATCGTCCCCAGGCCGGCCGGGCTGACGCGTTTGCCGGCCAGTGATCCGGCGACGGCCAGGGCGAAGAAGATCGGCGCGTAACGGGCGAAGAGCATGGTGAACCCGCCGAGCAGGTCGGCGAAGGTCACGCCGTGTGAGCCGACACTGCCGGCAGTGGTCTGGATGAACCCGGTGTAGCCAGGGAACGCCGACCCGTTGTTGTTGGCCTGGCTCAGGTAGGCGTAGAAGCTCTCCGAGAATCCCTGCGGGCCGGTCGCCGCGGTCGAGATAGAAGCCCGTCCAGCCCGGCTGGCCGTGGCCAGAGCAGTTGCCAACAAGGCGCCCAGCGGGGTGATGAGGATGCCCAGGGAAACCAGCTTGATCTCCCGCGCCTCGATCTTCTTGCCCAGATATTCGGGGGTGCGGCCGACCATCAGCCCGCCCAGGAAGACCGCCAAAAGGACGTAGAGCAGGATCGAGTAAAGCCCGGTGCCGACCCCACCGAAGATCGTCTCGCTCGCGCTCAGGTTGGCGAACGGGACCGCTCCACCGATCCCGGTGAAGGACTCGATCGAGCTGTTCACCGCCCCGCACGAGGTGACCGTGGTCACGACATCGAACAGCGCGGAGCCGGCGATTCCGAAGCGCTGCTCCTTGCCCTCCATGTTCCCGCCGGTGGAGCCCGGGATGACGCCGGTATGCAGGCCGGCCGCGTGCTGGGCCGGAGAGCCATGTGCCTCAGCGATATAGGCCACCACCACCGCGCCCAGGAACATGACCATCATCGCCGAGTAGATGGCGTAGCCCTGACGACGATTTCCGGCCATCCGCCCGTAGGTGAACACCAGCGCGGCCGGGATGATCAGCACTACGAGCATCTCGAGGAGATTGGTGAACCCGGTCGGGTTCTCGAACGGATGGGCGGAATTTACGTTGAAGAACCCGCCGCCGTTGGTGCCCAGCAGCTTGATCGACTCCTGAGAGGCAACCGGGCCCATCCCGATCGACTGCGTCAACCCGGTGATCCCGTGCACCGTCAGATAGGACGCGAAATTCTGGATCGAACCCTGGAAAACCAGAACCAGGGCAACCACGATCGAGATCGGCACCAGCACATACAGGACCGTGCGGACCAGGTCCTGGTAGAAGTTCCCCAGGCTCTTCCCGCTCCGGGAAATGATCCCGCGGATCAACGCCACCGCCACGACTATGCCCACGCCGGCCGAGAGGAAGTTCTGGACGGTGAGCCCAGCCATCTGGCTGAAGTAGCTCATCGTGGTCTCGCCGCCGTAGTACTGCCAGTTCGTGTTCGTCAAGAACGACGAAGTGGTGTTGAAGGTCACATTCCACGGCGCGGAATGGAAATGCTGCGGATTCAAGCCCGGGAAATCCCACAGCAGCTGCGTACGAAGAATCAGATACAGCAGCAGCCATCCGGCCAGCGAGAAAATGATCAGACTCTTCGCGTACGCCTTCCAATCCTGGCCCTGGGCCACATCCACCCGCAGAACGCGATAAAGAAGCCGCTCAGGACCCCGCAAGACCGGATCAAGCCACGTCCGCCCACCCGTATAGACCGCGGCCATGTAACGCCCCAACGCCAAAGCCAGTGCGGTCAGCGCGAGAACAAAAACGACGATCGTGACCCAGCCGAGGACGGTCATCTAGAAGCGCTCCCCCCGCAGCAGCGCGTAAAGCAGGTAGGCGCAGACGAGGACAGAAAGCACCAGCCCGAAAACATCAGCCCCACTCATATCCGCTCGATCCCGAAGATCAGGGCATAGAGCAGGGTGAAGGAAACTAAGGCGAGAAGTACGGCGATGAAGTCCATGGGACAAGCATCGCTGCGCTCACGTGAAGACCGCGTACAGGACGCGGGTCAGGTCATACAGAAACTGTGAAGGCGCCCCGAACAGGCTCGGGGAAGGCCACCGGAACCGTGGGCAGCATCCGGTCGAGCAGGCCAAATACCGAGCTCTGCAGCGCCTGAACCGTTGCGGCCAGCGCGGCGCGGGCCTCGTCCTTGGCGGCCGCTCGCCCCTCGGCCGGCGGCAGGGCGCTCAGGGTCCGCTGGGCGGCAGTCGCGGCCGCGTCTGCGGCCAGGACCCGTGCGGCGGCCCGAGCCCGGTCGCCGGCCATATCGCCCACGGCCAGCCGGGCTCCGGCCCAGGCGGCGGCGCCCGCGCAGGACCAGGCGAGCTCACGTGCGACCGATCGTGCGGCCGACCAGGGACCCGAGCCACGGGCCAGGCGCGCGGCGCCACGAGCTCGCTCGAGCTCGGGCAGGGCCCAGTGCAGGGAGTGCTCGTCGAGCACCGGGGGAAGTTCGCGCAAGGCCGCGGACACGGCCGGGAGCTTTGCGGCGTCCAGCCAGCAGGGGGCGTACTCGCGAATCAGCCAGTCCAAGGCCATCCAGGCGCGGGCCGGATCAAGCCCGTCATCGGAGGTGCCGACCGTGCGGGCGAGATAGGGACGCAGGGTCTGGCGCGGGCCGTCTTCCAGGCCATCGTTGAGCGCGATGCACACCGCGCGCAGCACCGGGCTCACGCAGCGAGGCTGGTCTGAATGGGGCTCTCCGGCCAGGTGACTGACCCATTCCATCGCGCACCGGCCGTCCTCGGGCGTGGGGTGAGTGCCGTAGGCGAGGGTGTAATCGCTGAACATCGGGCCTCCTGGACGCTGAGCGCAGTCGCGCGTTCGGCGATTGTCGCGAACCACGCCGCAAACGTCCAGCGCCCGCCGGGCTACATGCAGACCTGGGACCCGGTGATCACGGTCCGGTCACTGGGCAGACCGAAGTGCTCCACGGGGCTGGTCGCGTTGCGGGCCA
>JBDTEE010000069.1:0-13340 GCA_039922645.1 Solirubrobacteraceae bacterium
CTGCTCGTTCCAGCGCCCGGGCCACGGCGGGGACCGGCCCGATGCCCATCGTTCGCGGCGGCACGCCGGCGACGGCCCACCCGACCATTCGGGCCAGCGGACGCAGTCCGAGTTCATTGGCGCGCTCGGCGTGGGTGACGATGCAGACGGCGGCGCCGTCGTTCTGGCCGCTGGCGTTGCCGGCGGTGACCGTGGCCTCGGGGTCCTTACGGCCCATGATCGGGCGCAGCGTAGCCAGGCTGTCCAGGCTGGCGTCGGCGCGGGGATGCTCATCGCGGTCGATCATCCGGGTGCCGTTCTTGCGCTCCCGCACCTCGACGGGAACGATCTCCTCCGCGAAGGCACCCCGCTCGTACGCGTCGACGGCCCGCTGATGCGAGCGTAGGGCGAGCTCGTCCTGTTCGATGCGGGGGATCTCGTATTCGCGGCGCAGGTTCTCAGCCGTCTCGATCATCCCGCCGGGCACCGGGTGATTGATTCCGCCGGCGGTGACCCGGCCGCGGACCAGGCGATCCTCGAGCATGGCCCCACCCGAGCGTGCGCCCCAGCGAAGGGCGGTCGAGTAGAGCTCGGTCTGGCTCATGCTCTCGGCGCCCCCGGCCAGCACGAGGTCAGCCGCTCCAGTCTGAACGCGCATGGCGGCATCGACGACGGCCTGTAGACCGGAGCCGCAGCGGCGATCGACCTGAAGGCCGGGCACCTCGACGGGCATCCCGGCGTCGAGCGCCGCCACCCGGCCGAGTGCCGGAGCCTCGCCATTGGCGTAGGCCTGGCCGAGGAGGACGTCGTCGACGGCCTCGACGGGCAGCTGGGTGCGGTCGATGACGGCACGGATCACCGTGGTGGCCAGGTCGGTCACCGAGACGTCGCGGAACATCCCGCCAAACCGTCCCACCGGGGTGCGAAGCGGCTCGCAGATCAGCGCCTCACGCATCGACCGGCCAGCTTAGTGATGCGCGGCCCGCGGCCGCGTTTCGCCGGATCTACTTGGTCAGCGAAGCGCTGAAGTGCACGGTGGCGCTATGGCAGCTGAAGTTGTTGTGCCTGGCCGTCTCGCGCAGCGTTCCGCTCACCTTCTGGCCGTGATCACTGAAGCCGCCCGTGATCGTGACCGAGGCCTTGTAGGTCAGCCCGCCGTGGGGCGTGGGCACCTGGAAGGTGAAGCTGCCGTGCAGGTTGAAGGTGCCAGCCTTGCTGATCTGACGAGCGTGCGTGGGGCTGAGTGACACGTAGGCCGGGCCGGCACAGGAGCCCTGCACGGCGTGACCCTCGAGCACGAAGTTCAGGAGTCCGCTGGCGAAGTTGGCCCTGTTGCGGGTCACGGCCAGCTTGACGCTCCGGCCAGCCTTGTCGCGGGTCTTGGCGTTATCACTGCCCTTATAGTGACCCCCACCGACCGGCGCACTGCTCGCGGCCAGCGCCGCGGAGGCGAATACCAAGCTCAAAACGAGCAGGATGATGGTGAGCTTGCCCCGCATGGCTGTCCTCGCGATCCCGCTTTAGTTTTGCGACGGTGACTTGTCACCCAGCGAAAGAGAGTGCCCCGACGCCGCCGTTACCTGGTGAGGAACCGTACCAGCCGACCGCCTGGTTTGCAGGCAAAACTCGCCGCCGGGCCGACCGGGGGCGCCAGCCTCAGTCCGTTATGGCGATGTGACCCGGCTGGGCGGTCACCCGGGTCATCCAGGCGCGTATCGCCGGGTAGCCGGCGAGCTCGAACCCGCCTTCGGGGGCGACGTGCGTGTAGGCAAACAGGGCGATGTCGGCGATCGAGTGGCGATCGCCGACGAGGAATTCGCGGTCTGAGAGTTGCGTCTCCAGGGCCCGCAACGCGAACACGCCGGCCTTGCGCTTGGCCTCCATCTCGGCCTCGGGAGCCTGGATGCCGGCCAGTTCGTAGAAGCGCAGCACGGCGATGTTGGGCTCGAGGCTGTCCTGCTCGAAGAAGAGCCACTGGAGGACTTGGGCGCGCTCGAACTGGTCGTCAGGCAGGTAGTCGGTGCCCTGGGCGAAGTGAAAGATGATCGCTCCGGACTCGGCGAGCGCGCGCCCGTCGTCGAGCAGCAGGACGGGCACGCGGAGCGCCGGGTTCAGCTCGCCCAGCTTCTCGCGCCGCCCCGAGCGGTCGAAGACGTCGACCTCGCGACGCTCGTACTCGATCCCCAGCTGGGCGAACAGCAGCCGGACCTTGTAGCAATTGCCCGAGAGCATGTTGTTGTAGAGCAGCATCGGGCCGCCACACATTAGGGCCTGGACCCTTAACCTCGTCGCGTGGCCCTGGACACGCGCGAGCCGGTCGAGACGACGCACGCCGGGCTTACCCGGCCGTTGGTGCTGCGGGCGGTGGTGTTCGTGGTCGGGGCGGCCAGCCTGGGCGCGGAGATCTCGGCGGCCCGCCTGCTGGCCCCCTATTTCGGAGCCTCGACGATCATCTGGGCCAACACGATCGCCACCGTTCTGATCGCCCTCTCCGCCGGCTACGCCCTGGGCGGCCGGCTGGCCGACCGGCGGGCCGATCTCCGCGGACTATGCGCAGTGGTTCTGCTCGCCGCCGTGCTGCTGGCCATCGTGCCCTTCGTATCCGGTCCGTTCCTACGCCTGTCGGTAAACGCGCTCGGCTCACTCTCCGTCGGGGCCTTCCTGGGTTCGCTGGCGGCGGTCCTGGTTCTGGTCGCGGTGCCGGTCATGCTGCTGGGCACGGTTGCCCCGTACGCCAACCGGCTGAGCGTGGCCAACCTCGCCGACACCGGGAAGACGACCGGCGGCCTGTACGCGATTTCGACCGTGGGCTCCCTGGTCGGCACCTTCCTGGCCGCGCTGCTCCTCATCCCGCTGATCGGGACCCATCGCACGTTTCTCGTCTTCGCCCTGAGCCTGGCCCTGGTGGCCTGCGTGGGGCTGCGTTCCTGGCGGGTGCTGATCGTCCCGTTGGCCGTGGCCGCCTCACTGGTCATCCCCCCGGCCGCGATCGGCGCCGATGTACAGGGCGGTCATGTGATCTACGAAACCGAGACCCCTTACCAGTACGCCCGCGTGATCCAGTTTGCCGACGGGGTGCGCTGGCTGCAGCTCAACGAGGGGGTGGCCGTGCATTCGCTGTATCGGCCGGGGGGCTTTCTCACCGGGGGCTACTGGGACGACTTTCTCGGGCTGCCCTTTGCCTCCGGTGGCGGCGCACCGGGGCGGATCGCCATTCTCGGTGACGCGGCGGGAACCGTGGCCCGGGCCTACGGGCACTACTTCCCGCGCACCCGCGTCGATGCGGTGGAACTCGACGGTGAGCTGACCAACATCGGCCGGCGTCTGTTTCACCTCGCCGGCCCGGACCTGCACACCTACACGGCCGATGCGCGGCCGTGGCTGCGGGCCAGCCGGGCTCGCTACGACTCGATCTTCCTCGACGCCTACCGCCAGCCTTACATTCCCTTCTACCTACTGACACACGAGTTCTTCCTCAACGTGCGCGCGCATCTGAATCCCCGCGGGACGTTCATCGTCAACGTTGGTCATCTGCCCGGATCAGACGCCCTGGAGCGAGTGGTCACGGCCACACTGCGCTCGGTCTTCCCGTACGTGATCCGCGACCGCTTCAGTCCCGACAATTCACTGGTCATGGCCAGCCGGTGGCCCCTGTCGTCGTCGCCCGTGCTGGCGGCGGCGGTCCATATGCCTCCCGACCTCGAGGGGGTCATAGCCACCGTGGCCGGACACCTCGAACCCGCACTGCGGGGCGGGACGGTGTACACCGATGACCTGTCACCGGTCGAGTGGCTGACCGACCTCTCGATCATCCGTTACGCGACTGGAGCGCGCTGAGTCTCGGGCGCGGCGGCGGGGCGCGGCGGGACTGGCAGGCGCACCTTCACGCCCCCCTTGGGCGACAACGTGATGGCCCGGAACTGGGCCTTGGCGAGCTTGGCGTCCACCGGCTCGAGCTCGGCCCGGGCCAGCACCCGCTGCACGATCGTCCGCATCTCCATGAGGGCAAAGCTCGCTCCCAGACAGCGGCGCGTGCCGCCCCCGAAGGGAACCCAGGTGTAGGTGTCGGGGGCGTCTGCTCCCAGGAAGCGCTCAGGCCGGAACTGGCGCGGCTGCGGGTAGAGATCGGCGCGACGATGGATCGTGCGGATGGATGGATTGATCTCCACGCCGACCGGCACCTGATAGCGCCCGAGCTGGAAGGGTGCCTCTCGAACCACCCGCCCGATGCCGGGGATGACCGGCCGGATCCGCAGGGCCTCCTTGACCAGGGCGTCGAGATAGGCCGCGTCTCGCTGGCGAGCCAGCTCAAGGACCCGGCGGTCGTGTAGGAGCAGGTCGAAGGTCCATGCCAGCCCGGTAGCGGTGGTCTCGTGGCCGGCCAGCAGCAGCGTGATCAGCTCGTCGCGGACCTCGCGATCGCTGAGGGCGTTGCCGTCCTCGTCGCGGGCCATGAGCAGCGCCGAGAAGACGTCGTCGCGCTCGGCCAGGTCGGGCTCCTGGCGGCGGCGGGCTATCTCCGCAAAGACGATCTCGTCCACCGCGCGCTTGCGCCGCTCGAATTCCAGCACCGCCTTGCGGTCTCCGCGGCCGCGGAGCAGGGCGGAGATCATGAGCATCCCGCGCGGACGGGCCAACGGCTCGACCATGTCCCGCAGACGCTGGCGGAGCTCGGCCTCGGCCGGTCCGGGCGAATAGCCGAATACAGCCTGCAGGATGATCCGCAGGGTCAGGGACTGCATGCTGGCCAGCAGGGTGAACGGCTCACCCACCGGCCAGGAGTCGATCTCGCGATCGGCACATTCCTGCATCGTCTCGGCGTGGGCCAGCATCTGCCGGCCATGGAAGGCCGGCAGCATCAGCTTGCGGTGGCGCAGGTGCTCAGCACCGTCGAGCAGCAGCACCGAGCGCTCGCCGAGGATCGGACCGAGCAGCGCGTTGGCCTCTCCGGCGTGAAGCTGCGCGTTCGAGCTCTGGAACACGCTGCGGACCAGTTCGGGATCGAAGACCATCACGAAGCGCTCGTCAAACAGCGTGCCCAGCAGCACCACGTCTCCGTAGCGGCGCCGACACGCCTCCAGGAAGCGGGCGCCCCCGATGATGAAGCCGGCGGTCTGGAGGATCCGGGGCAGCCGGGGGCCGGGGGGGAGGGGAGAGCTGAGGGTGGTGCTGGACACCGAACCCGATGCTGTCACACCGTCACACCCGGCTCAGCGGGTGGAGGGCTGCTGGGAAGCGGCGGCCTTGGGATCGAGGTCGGCCAGGGTCATCAGGTGCGCTGGGGGCGAGTCGAGCACACGCTCGATGTGAACGCCAAGGTCGGCGTCCACCTGGAGGAGCTCACCGGAATCGAGCTCGCGCCAGCCCGGGTCATCGTCCATGGGCTCGGTGGCCACCATTACGGCCGGATGTTCACTGAGGTCCTCAGAGCCGACATGGATCCGGCCCCGGCCACGCTGGCTGCGGTGCTCAAGCGCCTGCTGCCCGGTGTGGCCGCCGGCGTCTCGCTGCAGGACGTGGAGCTCATGGGTGTCGGGGTAACGCAGCGCCCACAGGTCGTGGGCGTCGATGAGGACGAAGTTGACCGACAGCAGCGGGAGGTTCGCGGCCACCCAGCGACCCGCGGCCGCGATTCCCGCCCCGACATCGCCGTTTGTCCGCGCGATCTCCCGGGTGATGAGCGCGAACCATCGCTCGGAATCCGTGTCACCCTCAACCTGGCTCATGGCCGGGCCGAGTTCGCGCTCCAGCGCGCTCATGTCCCCGAGCACGCCGTTGTGGGCAAAGATGCGGTTGTCCTGCTCGAACGGGTGGGTGTTCTTGAGTTCCACGCCGCCATTGGAGGCGTAGCGGACGTGGGCCACGAACGTCCGGGAGGTGAGCTCGCGCGCCGCGCGGCCGAATTCGCGGTCCTCGTATCCGGCCAGGGCCTGCTTATGGATCACCGGCTGCTCATCGCGATAGCTGCCGATGCCCGTGCCGTCGGGCTCGCGACGGCTCTGCTCGGCGAGCGAGTCAGGTGCCTCCAGCAACCAGAAGCTGGCCCGGACCGGTTCCCGGCCGCCGCTCATTCCGAACAGTCGACACATCCTGGGCGACACGCTACTCCGCGGGAGACTCGTAAGCCCGGAACCCGACAGGAGCCATCTGTCAGAGTTATTTCAAGCTCGTCTGCCAACGTGGGAGCACGTTCTGAGCAAAGGCGGAGTCGCAAATGAAATTCCTGCGTACAGCATCGACCAATCGTCTGCTGGCTGTCCTGGCCGTTCTGGTCGTGATCGTCGCCGGTGGTAGCGCCATCGCAGTGGCCGCTTCTGGGTCCGGCCCAGTGCCCAAGCCGCGCTCCCTGGCCAGCGCCCTCCATGCGGCGCTGAGCGCACGGGCGGTCAAGGGAATCTCCGCCAACGTCACCTTTACGAACAACCTGATCGACGCCTCGAACATTCAGGGCAGCGATCCGCTGCTGCAGGGAGGCACTGGCCGTCTGTGGCTGGGCGAGGACCGCCTGCGCCTAGAGCTGCAGTCCACCAATGGAGACGCTCAGATCGTCCTCGACGGCCGCTCCTTCTGGGTTTCCGATCCCGCTCAGCGGGTGGTCTACTCGGGCACGCTGCCCGCCGGCCTGGCCGGTCAGAGCCAGAAGGCCACCAAGCAGGAGGGCGTTCCCACGATCGCCACGATCCAGTCGGACCTAAACAAGCTGGTCAAGCACCTCAACCTTTCCGGAGCGATTCCCGGCGACGTGGCCGGTCAGGCCACCTACACCGTTCGCCTCACGCCCCAGCACGACGGCGGCCTGCTCGGCGCGGCCGAGGTGGCCTGGGATGCGGTCCGCGGCGTCCCGCTGCGGGTCGCCGTGTACGCCAAGGGCAACACGACCCCCGTTCTCGAGCTGGCGGCCACGGGCATCTCCTACGGTTCGATCCCCGCCTCGACCTTCAACGTCTACCCGCCGGCGGGTTCGAAGGTCGTGAAGATCTCCACGGCGGCCATCGGCTCGGCTCACAACAAGGCCGGCCGGCACGCGCACCGCGCCGAGGTCAGTGGCGTCAGCGCCGTGGCCGCCAAGCTGCCGTTCAAGCTCGCCGCGCCCAGCACGCTGATCGCCCTGCCGCGGCAGTCGGTCAAGCTCCTTGACTGGGGCGGCAAGCCGGCTGCGCTGGTCACCTACGGCAAGGGCCTCGGCGCTGTCGCCGTCATCGAGCAGACAGCTGCCGCCTACTCGGCCCCCAGCTCGAGCAGCCAGAGCAGCTCGGGCGACCACACCGGGTTCAGCCTGCCCACCGTGTCCATCAACGGTGCCACCGGAACCGAGCTCGACACCGCGCTGGGGACGATGGTGCGCTTCAGCCGCGGCGGGATCAGCTACACCGTGATCGGCTCGGTGCCGCCGGTGGCCGCCGAGAAGGCCGCCCGCAAGCTGTGAGCACGGGCCCGGCCGCCGACGCGGGCCGCGCCCCCGACGCTGAGGCGAGCGCCGGGCCGGACGGGGGAGCTCCCCTCTCCGGCCCGCACCCGCTGGAGGTTCGTGGGTTGGTCAAGCGCTACGGCGAGCTCACCGCCGTGGCCGGCGTGGACATCACCGTGCGCACCGGCGACGTATACGGATACCTGGGCCCCAATGGCGCCGGGAAGACGACCTCGCTGCGCATGATGCTGGGCCTGATCAAGCCCACCGGGGGCAGTGTGCGCGTCTTCGGGCGCGACCCGCTGGTCAGCGTGTCCGCCCTTGACGGCGTGGCCGGGTTTGTCGAAGCCCCGACCTTCTACCCGTACCTGAGCGCCCGGCGCAACCTGGAGATGCTGGCCGCCTATGACGGCGACGGCGCCTCTGAGCGGATCGATCAGGCGCTCGACACAGTGGAGCTCAGCGGCCGGGCCAAGGACCGCGTGGGCGGCTACTCGCACGGCATGCGTCAGCGGCTGGGCATCGCCGCGTCGCTGCTGCGTGACCCCAAGCTCCTGCTGCTCGATGAGCCGGCCACCGGCCTCGATCCGGCCGGGATGCGCGACATGCGACTGCTCATCCGCCGCCTGGCTGACCAGGGGATGACCGTGGTGCTCTCCAGTCACCTGTTGACCGAGGTGGAGGACGTCTGCAACCGCGTGGCCATCGTGCGCACAGGCCGGATCGTCTACGAGGGCGACATCGCTGATCTCAAGCGCGGCGCGGGCACCGGCTATCGCCTCGAGACGACCAACGACGACCGCGCGCTGGACGTGTGCCGAGCACAGCCGGGGATCAAGGATGCTCGCGTCGAGCGCGGTGGAATCCTCTTCATCGCCGATGAGTCGGCGGCGGCCGAGCTTTCCCAGGCGCTGATCGAGGCGAGTGCCCTGATCCGGGCGATGGCCCCCCAGACGGTCACGCTCGAGGACCTCTTCTTCTCCTACACCGAAGGCGATCGCGGTGCGCAAGCGCTCGAACCCGAACCGGCGGCCGCGGGCGCGGTCTCCGAAGGGAGCCGCTGATGTCGGCCGCGACAGAGGCCGCCGGTGCGCCCCGCGCGAACCGTGAGTCGGCCCGCTCGCGCCGGCGCCCCGGCGTGGCCACCGTATACCGCTGGGAGCTCTTCAAGCTCCGCCGCCAGAAACGCACCTACCTCGGCCTCTGAGCCTCGATCATCGTCCCGATCCTGTTCGTGGTGGCAATTAATCTGCAACACCACAGCCAGCACGGTGGGGACGTCGCGTTCTCGTCCTACCTCGATCGCAGCGGCCTGGCCGTCCCGCTGGTCATCCTCCTCTTCGGCTCAATTTGGATGTTCCCGCTCATCACCGCGCTGGTGGCGGGCGACATCTTCGCTTCCGAGGATCACAACGGGACCCTGAAGACCATCTTCACCCGCTCACTGGAGCGCTGGCAGATCTTCGCCGGCAAGGCGCTGGCCGCAGCCACCTACGCCGTCGTGGCCATCCTGCTCGACGGCACCGTGGCGGTGATCGCGGGCAGTATCCAGTCGGGCTTCAACTCCTTGCAGAGCCTGTCAGGAACGATCGTCTCGGCGCCCAAGGCCCTGGAGCTGGTCTACGTGAGCCTGCTGGTCTACTTGATCCCGATCGCCTGCATCGTCTGTATCGGTCTGCTGCTGTCGGCCACGACCCGCAACAGCGCCGCGGCCGTGGTGGGCACGCTGATGATCTCGCTGCTCTTCCAGCTGATCGGGGTCCTGCCCGGTCTGACCAGTCTGCAGCCGTATCTGCTCAGTACTCAGTTCAACGCCTGGCAGGGGCTGTTGCGGACTCCGATCGACTGGTCGCCGATCGTTCGTGCGGTGTGGGTGTCCGCGATGTACGGCGTGCCCGCGCTGCTGGCGGCCTTCCTGGTCTTCATCCGCCGCGACGTGGCCGGTGGATGAGGCCGGCGTAGCCGTCGGTGAGCGGGTCCTCGTCGTTGACGACGACCCACCGTTGCGCCGCATGCTCCATCGTTCGCTCACCGCCGAGGGCTTTGAGGTCACCGTGGCTGCGGACGGGAGCGAGGCGCTGGTGGCGGCGGAGCGCTCGGCCCCGGACGTGATCGTGCTCGACGTGGCCATGCCGGCCATCGACGGCCTGTCGGTCTGCCGCCGCTTGCGGGGACGGGGGCTGCCCACGCCGATTCTCATGCTCACCGCTCGCGACGCCGTCGCCGACCGGGTGGCCGGGCTGGAGGCCGGGGCCGATGATTACCTCGTCAAGCCGTTTGCCATCCAGGAGCTGATAGCTCGACTGCGGGCGCTGACCCGGCGCGGCCGGGCCTCCGATCCGCGGCTCTCCTACGCCGACCTGACGCTGGAGCCCGACGCCCGCACGGCCACCCGAGCCGGTCGGTCCATCGAGCTCACGGGACGCGAGGTGGACCTGCTCGAGTTGCTGCTGCGCGAGCCGGGGCGCACGGTCACGCGCCGGCGGGCCATTGAGGAGATCTGGGGCGGAGCGGCTGAGGACAACGTGGTTGACCGCTACGTGACCCGGCTGCGTCGCAAGCTCGGCGACCCACCCCTGATCCGCACACTGCGGGGGGCCGGCTTCGTGCTCAGAGCCTGAGGCCGTTGACTTTAGTTGGGACCGAGCAGCGCGTGGACGCCATCGACGGGCAGCGGCCGGCTGAACAGGTAGCCCTGGGCGCCGTCGCAGCCCAGGGTGCGCAGGCTGGCCAGTTGAGCGTCGGTCTCGACACCCTCCGCGACCACGCTCAGTCCCAGGGCGTGCCCGAGCTCCACCAGCGCCCCGACCACGGCCGAGTCGGCCGGGTCGCTGCCCAGCGTGGAGACGAACGACTTGTCGATGTTGATCGAATCCAGGGGCAGGTCGCGCAGGCTGGCCACGGAGGAGTGCCCGATGCCGAAGTCGTCCAGAGCCAGCTTGACGCCGATCGCGCTGAGCGCGGCCAGGCTGCGGGCAGCGAGCTCGGGGTTGTGCTCGACCGCGTCCTCGGTGACCTCCAGGCAGAGGACGGCCGGATCGGCGCCGTTGGCCCGGACGGCGGCGTCGAGGTGGGCCGCCATCCCCGGGTTCTCCAACTGACGAGCGGAGACGTTGACCGAGATCGTGACCTCGGGGCGCGTCTTGCGCCAGCGGCCCACCTCGGCCAGTGCCTGCTCCAGCACCCACTCGCCAATGGGGATAATCAGGCCGGTGTCCTCGGCCAGGGAAACGAACTCCTGGGCTGGGATCAGCCCGCGGTCGGGGTGCTCCCAGCGGACCAGCGCCTCAAAGCCGGTCAACCCGGTCTCCCCGGTCAGGGAGACCCGCGGCTGATAGTGGACTCGCAGCTCGGAACGTTCGACGGCTTGCCGCAGCGCGTCCTCGAGCTCGAGCCGCCGCGAGGCGCGGACCCGCGCCGTCTCGTCGTAGAGCTCGAACCGGTTGCCGCCGAGCTCCTTGGCTCGGTACATGGCCACGTCAGCGTCACGGATGACGGTGTCCGGAGCGACCGAGGGATCGGAGACGATCGCGATGCCGATGCTCACGGCCACGGATACCTCGTCCTCGCCCTCGAGCATCAGGGGCGCGCTCGCCGAGCTGCTGATGCGCTCAGCGATCAGGACGGTCTCACGCTCGGACTCGAGCTCTTCGAACAGGAAGGTGAACTCGTCGCCGCCGAAACGGGCCACGGTGTCCATCGGGCGAAGCATCTCGCGGAAACGGTCGGCCAGCACGGTGAGCAGGCGGTCGCCGGCGGCGTGGCCCAGCGAGTCGTTGATCTGCTTGAAGGTGTCGACGTCCAGGAACAGGACGGCCACGGGCGCCCCGGTGCGCCGGGAGCGGTCCAGGGCGACGCTCAGGCGATCGATGAACAGGGCTCGGTTGGGCAGTCCGGTCAGCGGGTCGTGCAGGGCCTGATGAGCCAGGTCGACCTCGGAGTGCTTGCGTTCCACGGCGTAGCGGACCGACCGAGTGAGTGCGGCGGGGTTGAGCTCCGAAGTGCGCAGGAAGTCCTGGGCCCCGGCCATGACCATGGCCAGCCCGAACTCCTCATCAGCCCGTTCGGAGAGCACGATGATGGGGACGTTGGGGTTGGCCGCCGCCAGGTGCTCCAGGGCGTCGGAGGAGTCGGCCTCCTCCTCGGAGATGTCGACCAGTACGCAGGTGGCTCCGTGGTCGCGCAGCTCCAGGCTGGCCTCGGCCAGCCGACGCGCGTGGGTGATGATGACGCCTGGGTTCCAGCCGGCCCGCAGCATCTCCCCGATCAACATCGCCGTCCTTGGGTCTTCCTCGACCAACAGGACTCGGGTCGGGATGGCGCCCGAGCCGTCGTCGTGGGACATCGGCAACTCTCCGTGTTGTCTCATCCTCGGCCAAACCAATTGGTGGCTATGGCCCCCTTTAGTGATGAAACCACAGGTTTGATCGCTTTACCATCCTACGGAACGTTGCGATGAGGGCGGCTCGCACCCTGCGCGCCCGTCTCGCGGCGGCTACGGCAGCCTCGATTCTGGCCGCGGTGGCGGTTTTCGCGCTCGTCACTGTGCTGGTGGTCGGGCACGAATTACGCGGATCGCTGGACACCGCGCTGCGCCAGCGCGCCGAGGACGTGGCCCAGCTGGCCGTCTCGGCACCCTCTGTGCTGCAGGATCCGGGCGCCCTGGAAAGCCCCACCTCCGGACGTCAGCTGGCGGTCCAAGTGGTTGACGCCCGCAGCCGTATCCTGGCCCGCTCACTGACCCTCGGAGCCCGGTTGCTGCCCCAGGATTCGCTGGTCAGAGCCGCCATTGCCCGCGGGCGCGCCGGGATCGAAAACATTCGCCTCAATGGTGCGCCCTGGCGGATGTTCGTGGCCCCCATCGCCAATGCGGGCGGGGCGGCAGCCGGTGGGGCCGTGATGGTGGCCGCCGACACCTCGGACATCGCCCAGACGCTGGGCAACCTGGGCGCCGCCGTCGCCCTGAGCGGGATTGGGGTAGTCCTGCTGGCGGCGCTGGCCGCGGCGGTGCTGACTCGGCGTGGTCTGGCTCCGCTGCGCAGGCTGGCCGGCGCCGCCGGAGAGATCGAACGGACGGCTGATCCCGCGCAGCGGCTGCCCGAGGCTCGCAGCCTGGATGAGATCGGTCAGCTCACCGGGGTGCTGAACCGCATGCTGGCCTCCCTTCAGTCCGCGCGGGAGAGCGAGCGGCGGCTGCTTGCCGATGCCTCGCACGAACTGCGCACGCCGGTCACCGCCCTGCTGGGGAACGTGGAGTACGCCGCCCGCCACGGCGCCGACGCCGAGGTGCTCGAGGAGCTGCGCCATGACGCCGGCCGCCTGGCCCGCCTGGTCGACGCGCTGCTCGCGCTCGAGCGGGCCGCCGCCACCGAACCGACCGCGGTGCCGGTGGCCCTGGATGAGCTGGTCCGCGACGTTGCCGCCCGAGCGGACCGGATCGCTCTGGGTGTGATCCAGGCGGTGGAGGTCAACGGAGACGAGGACGCGCTGCGCCGGGCGGTGGGAAATCTGATCGAGAACGGGCTCGTGCACGGGCCCGCCGAAGGGACGGTGACGGTAAGCGTGCGCAGAGAGCCGCCGTGGGCCCGGATCGACGTCTCCGATGCGGGCCCGGGGCCTGATCCGAGCGCCCGCGGACGCCTATTTGAGCGCTTCTGGCGCGCGCCCGAAGCCTCCGAGCGACCCGGCTCCGGACTCGGTCTTTCGATCGTGGCCACGATCGTGGAGCGCCACCGGGGACAGATCGACGTGGACGGTTCTACATTCCGGGTAAGGCTCCCGATGGACGGCAGTCACTAATTCTCATGCTGTTCTTAGTCAAAGGTGATCGACTCACACCATGACCCCACGTTCTAATTCTTCCCCGCGGCCCGAACGGACCGCCGCCAAGCGCGCCCGCGATGCCGCCTTCCGGCGCATCGTTCGTGTGCGCGGAGCCAGCGTAATCGGCGCC
>JBDTEE010000070.1:0-15278 GCA_039922645.1 Solirubrobacteraceae bacterium
GGTCGAAGTCGGAATCGGTGTTCTCGATCTCAGACTTGATCTGGTTGATCCGACCCTTGATCGCGTCGGTGTCACCGTTGCCGTCCACGATCGTGGTCGTGTCCTTGGTGACCACGACGCGCCGCGCGCGACCGAGCTGTGAGAGCTGGGTGTTCTCGAGCTTGAGACCCATCTCCTCGGTGATGACCTCGCCGCCGACGAGGATCGCGATGTCCTCGAGCATCCGCTTGCGGCGGTCACCAAAGCCGGGCGCCTTGACGGCCACGCCGGTGAAGGTGCCGCGGAGCTTGTTGACCACCAGAGTGGCGAGGGCCTCACCCTCGACGTCTTCGGCGATGATCAGCAGCGGGCGACCGGACTGGATGACCTGTTCGAGCACGGGCAGCAGGTCGCGAACCGAACCGATCTTCTGGTTGGCGATCAGGACGTAGGGGTCGTCGAGGACGGCCTCCATACGCTCCTGGTCGGTGACCATGTAGGGCGAGATGTAGCCCTTGTCGAACTGCATGCCCTCGGTGAACTCGAGGTCCATGCCGAACGTCTGGCCTTCCTCGACGTTGACCACGCCGTCCTTGCCGACCTTGTCAATGGCGTCGGCGATCACGTCGCCGATCTCATCATCGCCGGCGGAAATGGTCGCCACGCGAGCGATCTGATCCTTGCCGGAGATCTCCTTGGCCTGGCTCTCGATGTTCTTGACGACATCGTCGACAGCGCGCTCGATGCCACGCTTGAGGGCCAGCGGGTTGGCTCCGGCGGCAACGTTCTTCAGACCCTGGCGAACGATCGCCTGGGCGAGAACGGTGGCCGTCGTGGTGCCGTCACCGGCTACGTCGTTGGTGGCGGTGGCCACCTCGCGGACGAGCTGGGCGCCCTGATTCTGGAAGACGTCCTCGACCTCGATCTCCCGGGCGATGGTCACGCCGTCGTTGGTGATCGTGGGGGCGCCGAACTTCTTGTCGAGCACCACATAGCGGCCGCGCGGTCCGAGCGTCACCTTCACGGCGTTTGCCACCGCATCGACGCCCAACTCGAGCGCCTTACGGGCGTCGACGTCGTACTTCAGTTCCTTGTGTGCCATATGTCTCTGGTTCTCCTAGGGAGGCTCTTATTGGACCTTGGCCAGCACGTCGGACTCACGGAGGACAAGCAGCTCTTCGCCGTCCACCTTGATCTCTGTGCCGCCGTACTTGCTGTAAAGGACCTCATCGCCTTCGGCGACGTCAAGCGGCGTGCGCTTGCCGGTGTCCTCATTAACCTTGCCGTCACCGACAGCGAGGACCTTGCCCTTCTGGGGCTTCTCCTTCGCGGTATCGGGGAGGACGATGCCACTGGAGGTGGTCTCTTCCTCCTCGATGGCCCGCACGATCAGGCGATCGCCGAGGGGCTTGAGCTTCATCTGGTCAGACCTCCGGTTGAAATGTGCGAAACGGGGCGTGGCACTCGCCTAGCGGGAGTGCCAACACTGGATCACTATAGCTCCCGGAAGTCGCGGTTCAAGGCCAATTTGGCACTCTCGTGTAAAGAGTGCCAGGCTTTTTGGACTTATTTGGACGCGTTATGTGGCCAGCTCGTGACCGGCGCGCCAGCCACGCCCGGGCCGATGGTGCACGGGAAAACGAACTATATGGACGCTTTGCCGTGCAGCACCCGGTTCGGCCGCCGTCGGCGGGAGCGCGGCCAACCACCGGCTGGCCGGTCAGGGTCCGTAGGGCGGCGTAGGAACGGCAAAGCAGCTGGCGAAGGGAGTGGCCGGGTTTCCCCACGCTCGCCTGAGACGGACAGCCCGTGGGCTCAAATGCTCGTTCTGAGCCCGCGCGGGCCGCGGCGAAGGGCGCTGCTCAGACTCCCCAGCTGGCGTTTCCACCGGCAAAGCGCGTAGTTTCGCGACCGCCCCGGCGCCCCACAGCCCGCGGTCTCACAATCACGCGACGAGCCAGCAATCCCGCGACCACCTTTCGTAGGACGGCAACGCGGTCGCGAATTTACGCGCGCGGCCCACCCGACACACACGGCGGCCAGGCCACCGCAGAACGGGCGAACGGCGTCTAGCCGTGCGAGGACAGGTATGCCTGGATGATCGGATCCCCAACCAGCGCGGCGATCAATCCGCCGACGGCCAGGTAGGGGCCGAAGGGAAGCGTGGACTTGCGGGCCGCGCGCACTCCGTGGCGGCGGGCCAGGATGACGCCGGCGAAGACCGGTCCGAGCAGGCCGACGACCAGCGCGACCACAACCGGCCGCCCCAGGAAGAGACCCATGACGGCCAGGAGCTTGACGTCGCCCATGCCCATTCCAGCCGGGTTGATCAAGGCGGTCAGCAGCAGGAAGCCTCCAGCGAGAGCAGCCCACATCAGGCGCCGCGGCTCGTGGCCGGCATCCAGAGCCAGGCCGACCAGCACGGCGACGAGCGCTGCGGGATAGGTGATCCGGTTGGGGATGATCCGCCGCTCCATGTCGATAACGGCGCAGGGCACAAGAACGGCAACAAGAAGACCGCGCAGAATGGCCAGCGGCAGCGAGGACTGCCCCACGCCCGTGGCGACGGCCAGCAGCAGCGTGCCGACGATTACACCCGGGGAACGAACCCGGCTGACCACCGGCGGATTCAGAGAGGCGGTGCTCATCTGAGGGTTTATCGGCAGGGCGGCCGAAAACTCTTAGGCCGTCGGCGACAAACCCCGTAGCCCGCCAGGCGTCCCGGCCATCGCCTACGCTCCGCCCGTGTCCAGCGCCGAGCTCGATCCTCGCTTCAACGGGCTGCCCGTCACCCAGTTCCCCGGCGGCATGACGCTGATCGACGCGCGTACCCATAAGTCTCGCCGGCGCGGCCTGTCCCGGCTGGATGCGCTCGATCCCGAGCACGCCCTGCACATCCCCCAGACCCCGTCGGTGCACACATTCGGCATGCGCTTTGCCCTCGACCTCATCTGGCTGGGCAAGGATGGGACCGTGATCAGGGTCGACCACAACGTCGGCCCCCGCCGCATGCGTCTGTGCGCGCGGGCGCGGTCAGTGGTGGAAACCGTGGCCGGTCAGGCCGACGCCTTCGTCACCGCCGGCGTTGGAGCGCCGGGGGCTACACCCCCGACGGACTAATTCCGGGCGCCACCGAGACCATGGAGGCGGTCTCGGAGCTGGTCCGGCGGCTGCTCGATGATCTGCGAGAACCGGACCACGGTGACCGTGTCGTCGCGGGAGACCTTGCGGCCGTAGATCTGCTCGAGGAAGTGGATCATCTCGTCGACCCGGCGGAACTCGGGGTTGTCGTGCTCGATCTCCCGGGGGGAGAGGTCGCGCACGCGCTTGACCTCGACCTGGTCGATGACGGCGTAGAAGATCTTCTCCCGCGGTGAGTGCTGGTAGCCGATGGTGACCAGCACGCACTCGTTCTTCTTGTACTTGTGCGACTTGTCGCCCAAGCGAATCGTGGCCGTCTTGCGGCCGCGGCGGAGCTGATCGCCGAACACCGAGGAATAGAAGTTGAGCACGCGCACGAGTGGCAGAGCCTCCGCAAGGGGTTGATCGCTCCGGCAGCCTACCGATCCGGGATATCGCGCGACATGGCGCGACGGACCATCTCGCGCTCACCCTCGTAGGTAAGCTCGCGGGCCGCCTGCTCGAGCGACATCCAGCGCGCCTCCTCGATCTCGTGATCGTGATCGGCGACGTCGCCTGACGAATAGCGGTAGAGAAAAAAGCGAACGCGCTTGGCCACCCGGCGCCTACGACGCTCATACCGATAGTGGACATCGCCCAGCTCGCCGATCAGCTCACCATGGACCCCGGCCTCCTCGGCCACCTCCCGCCGGGCCGCCTCCTCGGGACTCTCCTCGCCGTCGGGGTGGCCCTTGGGGAGCGCGAGCACGCGCTGACCCCCAGCGGCTCGCTTGACGGGCACGATGACGACCACGTGGTCACCGTCAAGCACCACACCCCCGGCGGAGAACTCCTCCTCGCCCTGCGAATCAGTAGACATAGCGCTCCAGCGCGGCCGGATCGTGAACAGTGAGCCGTCCGCGCCCCTGGGTGATCACGCCGGCGCGCTCGAGCACGGCCAGGAAACGGCTGGCCGATTCACGCGAGGAGCCGGCCAACTGGGCCAGGTCGCTCTGGGTGGCGGTGATGAGCACATTGCGCTCCTCCGCGCCCTCCGAGCGCGAGCTGGCCACCAGCTCGGCCAGGACATGGGCCACACGGCTCTGCACGGTCTGGAAGGATTGCCTGGTCAGACGCTCGTTGGTCTCCCGCAGCCGTCGGCTGAGCGCGGCCAGCAGCTTCACGGCGATATCGGGATGCTGGCGGAGCATGCGGCGCATGTCGGCGGCCAGGATGGCCACCACCTCGATGTCGTCGAGAGCCTCGACCGTGGCCGACCGGCGCTCCTCGTCGAAGATGGCCAGTTCGCCAAAGATGTCGCCCGGGCCGAGTGTGGCCAGGGTCAGCGTGCGACCGTCGGTGTGCTCGCGCACCGCACGGACGTGCCCGGAGCGCACCACGTAACACGTGTCGCTCTCATCGCCCTCGTGGAACACGGCCTCGCCGCCCTGAAAGCTCCGCGGGACGGTTACGGCGGCCACTCGGGCCAGGTCCTCCTCACCCAGAGTGGAGAACGCCGGGATGCCCTGCAGGAGGACGATCGTCTCCTCGCTTGTGGCGGCCATCTAGCCCGATTAAAGCGCGCCGGGCCGCCGAGGCGATCAGATCAGGTCGAGAACCTGCTCCCGGCGCCGGCGCCGGAGCGCCGCGGCCAGCCACAACCCGATGCCCACAAGCAGGGCCACCGGGACGAGCACGGCCAGCGCGATCAGAGCCACACCCGCGGCCACGACGAGTACTCGGCCGGCGTCGTGCAGCGCGCGGTGCAGAGTGAATCCACCGCTGCCGGAAATGGGCAGGCCGGGGATCCCGACCGAGTTGATGACCACCTGGATCTGGCTGTAGGCAACCTGGTGGTGCAGTGATTGGAGCGTCGACAGGTTACGAGCGATCGCCGCGTCAACATCGCGGATCTGGCTCTTCAGACTGCTGACCGCTGCGG
This sequence comes from Solirubrobacteraceae bacterium, assembly GCA_039922645.1. Lineage (GTDB taxonomy): Bacteria > Actinomycetota > Thermoleophilia > Solirubrobacterales > Solirubrobacteraceae > Palsa-465. The sequence goes on from JBDTEE010000070.1 coordinate 5,042, forward strand.
CGGTGCTGGCTGCGGCAAGCTGGCGCAGCAGAGCAGTTCGCAGCGCGCGGGCCTCGGCCAACTGGCGCCCGGCGCTCCCCACCTGACCGGTGATGTCCTGGGTGGCGTCACTGCGCGAGACGACGCTGGCCCCGCGCAATTGCGAGAGGGCGTTAAGCGTGGCGCTGAGATTGGCGCTGGGCACGCTGAGCGCGAACTGCGCGTTGCCGTAACTGGTGGTGGCGGTCACGTTGGAGTTCTGGACGACCCCGTGCTGGGCCGCGACCACGTCAAAAACCTGCTGGGCCACGCTGTCCACTCGGCTGGGCGGTGTCGACAGCGAGAGCTGGGCGGACTGGACGATCTGCCGTCCGGACGTGGACGGGGTCGGGGCGGGTGAGGCGATCACACCGTTGCCGGACTTCGTCCCCAAGGACGCGCCGGCGGCCGGCGCGCTTGCGGACCCCGACGGGCTCGCCGCCGATGCGCTCGCGGTCGACGTGCTCGCGGCCGCCCCCCTCACGGCCGGGCCGCTGGATAGGCCCTTGTACAACTGCACAAGCGGCCGCGGCCCGCTCCCGGACCCCAGCACGAAGATCAGCGCCACGATCGCGGCCAGCCCAACCGTCGCCGCGGGGGCGAACATCCAGCGCCACCGCGCCCGCTGGCGTGGCGAGCGCTCGCCGGGGATCGGCTCGGGGCCGAAGCGGCGGGCGGCCCGCTGGTCAAGCGAGGCGGCAAAGCTCGCCTCTGGCGCCTCGCGCCCGTCGGCCAGGAGCAGGGACAGCTCGGCCAGCTCGGCATGTTCGGGACCGACCGCCTCACCGGACAGCGTGGCATCGATGACCGCCAGCGCAGTCGTGATCTCGTCGGACTCAGTCATGGCAGGCCTTTCGAAGCTTCTCCATCGTTCGGTAGAGCAGGGTGCCGGCGGCGGTTTCGCTGATACCGAGGACTCGGGCCAGCTCGGCGTTTGAGAACCCCGCGTGGAATTTCAGCGCCACCACCTCGCGCTCGCGGGCCGGGAGCTGGGCCAAGGCGCCCAGCACCGTCGTGCGCCGCAGCGCCACCTCGGCACCGTCCTCGACCGTGGCGCCCTCGGTGTCCTCGGGCTCGGTGACCAGCGTGGCCAGACGCCGGCGTCGTCGGAGCTCGTCCAGAGCCGCGTTGCGGGCAATGCCGAATAACCAGGCCCGCTCCTCGCCCCGACGGCGATCAAAGCTGCGGCGCTTACGAAACGCGCGTTCGAAGGCGAGTGCGGTGACGTCCTCGGCAGCCAGGCGGTCGCGCAGCATCGTCGCCACGTAGGCGTAGACGTCGTCGCGACTGGAGCGGTACAGGGCCTCCAGGCGCTCCCAGGAGCTGGCCGCGTCGGGCTCCACGGCGAGAGTCTGTGAATCGATCACAACCTCACTACGGAGCAGCGGGCGTTTCATCACGGCCTCGGTATCGTGACGTACATGCGCCGCGTCGTCGCAATATCTCTTGTCGTGCTTGGGCTCACGGCCACCAGTGCCGGAGCCGCCTCGTCCAAAAATCCCTCGCCAAGTCAGATCCGGACGGCGATGCAGCACGCCGAACACTCGTCAATGCTGTGGGCGACGGTGAACATCTGCAACAGCCCTCCTCGCTACCGCGACGACGTGGGGATCCGTGGCCAGATGCCGGCCCTGGGCTTCGCCGCCTGGCTGTCGATGAACGTGCAGCTCCTCTACTACTCGCGCAGCGACAAGCGCTACATCCCCGTGCCCACCCGGGGCAGCAAGCTGGTCCGGCTCGGACGTTCCTCCTCCGGTCTGCAGCAGAGCGGAGCCCTATTCCAGTTCAGCCCCCATCAGCCGGCACTGAAGGCCACGGTCCAGTTTTTCTGGCGACGGTCCGGGAAGCTGCTAGGGACCACCACCCTCACCACCACCGCCGGACACCACGGCGCCGACTTCGGCAGTCCGCCGCACCACAGCGCGGCCACCTGCAAGATCAAGTAGCGCCGTAGCGCTGCCCGAACAGACGCGGGTCGTTGGTGATGACGCCTGTGACGCCCAGGCGCTCGAGGCTGCGGATGCGCGGCAGCTCATCCACCGTCCAGACGTAGAGCTCTCCACCCACCCGGTGCATCGCACGGACCAGCCGGGGGGTGACCAGTCGCCAGTGCGACATGACCGCGTTGCACTCTCCGCGGGCCACCGCGCCGGCCGCCCAGTAGGGCAGCAGCTCCCGCCAGGTCAGCACAACGGCCGTGGCCGGCACCCACATCAGCGGGCTGCGGAATGGGTCCTGACGGAGCTTGGGCACCGACCAGCCGAGGCGCGCGCTGGGTTCGACGGCCCGGATCACCGCGAGGCTCTCGCGGTACTGGCTCGAGATGAGGGTACGGTCGAGCAGCCCATAGGCGCGCAGCGCGTCCAGCACCTCGAGCTCGTAGCCGGGCAGCTTGAGATCGACGTCGAACTCGACGGCGGCAAACGGGCTCGAGGCCAGATGATCGAGACCCTCCTCAAGGCTCAGCGCCTGGCGGCTCTCGAGATCGTGGTAGTCGTGGGCGAGCACGAGCCGGTCCCCACTGCGGGTCGGGAGAACGTCGAACTCGATCATGTCCACAGCGGCCTCCAGTGCGGCATCGAAGCTGGCCGCCGTGTTGCCGGGCGCGATCAGGTCGGCCCCCTTGTGTCCGACGCGCTTCAGCGCTGACATCCCGGGCACCAGAAGGTCGTCCGGTTGTCGTCTCCCTGGCCGCGGGCCTCGATCTTCGTTCCGCAGCGCGGGCAGGGGCGGCCCGGCTGGCGGAAGACCCGCCGGTGGGCATCCTGATGTCCGGTCCGCGCGGACTCGGACATCCGGGGGCGCAGGCCGTCGATGATGGCCACCGCCTCAGCGTCGCTGAGGCGATTCACCGATCGCCACGGGTCGATGCCAGGCTCCCAGCAGCCCTCCGACTTCCACAGGTTGCCGATCCCGGCCACGTTGCGCTGATCAAGGAGCGCGTCGCCGACCCCGCGCGTGGGGTCGTCGCTCCGCAACCGGGTGAGAAAGAGCTGATAGTCGAACTCAGGAGCGAGGATGTCCGGCCCGAGTCCGGCCAGACGCTGATCAAAGCGCGTGCGGCTCTCGGTCACCAGTTCCAGCACGGGCCCGTCGAACTGGACCACCTCGTGCCCGGCGCGGGCCAGCACCAGCCAGGCACGATGTGGTGAGCGGCCCCAGCTCTTGCGCGGGGCATAGACGCCCCACGAGCCGGTCATGCGCAGGTGGGAGTGGATGGTCAGATCACCCTCGAAGCGGAGAAACAGGTGCTTGCCGTGGGTGCCGATCTCGCGCACGGCCCGTCCGGCCAGCCGCTCTGGCCAGCGGTCCAGCTGGTGGCGCGGGTGCGGTGTGCTGATCTCCTCGGGCACGTGGCCCTCCAGCACCGGGCGCATTCGCCGGGCCGCGTAGGCGATCGTGTCCCCTTCGGGCATGTTCGGATCGTAGGGCCCGTAGGTGGCTCAGCCGTCGACAGCCAGGTATATGCTCGCGCCGTGGATCTCGGTCCGGCGATCTCCTACCACGTGCTCCCAAAGGGGACGAAGGTTCTCAGCTCCGATGGGAACGACATCGGGACCGTGGTCCATGTCCTGGCCGACGAGTCCGAGGATGTGTTCGACGGAGTCGTCATCGACACCCGCTCAGGGCCCGGCGGACACCGGTTTGCCGATGCCGACGACGTGGCCGAGATCCACGAGGACGGACTGGTCCTGAAGCTCGATCAGCAGGCCTGCGCCTCGCTGCCGGAGCCGTCCGCGAACCCGGCGGTGATGTCCGATGATCCCGCCAATCCAGAACGCGGGGAGTCCGGAGAAATCCAGGACAAGCTTCGTCGGGCGTGGGATCTGCTCTCGGGTAACTACTAGACCACCCACTGCGCTGGGTCCCCCGTCGGCTGGGTGGTGCGAGACGTAAACGGCAGCTGGCGAGGGAGAGCACGGTGGGTGCACCGCCCGGAGGGTTGGTCGGGCGTACAAAGGCGGAAAACTTGGGTTGGACGGTTGAGTTTTCCGAGAATGTGCGGCTAGGGGTGTATTAGCCGGAAAAGTCGGGTGGGGCAGGGGGGTTTTCCGAAAACTGCACGCCGGCGGGCATGCAAAGCGACTAGCTTCAGACTGGTGCCCGCCCAACAGTCGCACCCATCGCCGTCGTTCGGATTACTTGTCGCTCGCTACGGGATCGGCGCGGTCATGGTGGGCGCCGGACTGGTGCTGCTGATCGTCAACCCGGGTGGGTTCGGGGTGGACGGGTTTGCCCTGGCCGCGGGGGGCGGCGGCGCGGTGCTGATGTTGAACTTCTTCTTCCGACTTGACGTCAGCAGTGATCTCGAGCGTGAGCAGGAGGAGGCGGCGCGACGAATACTTTGACGAGCACGGGCGCTGGCCCGACGAGGACGAGAGCGAGAACGAGAACCGGGGCGAGGGCAGGTCGCCGGGCCCGCGCCCCTCAGGCGCTTAGCGTCAGCCGCCGCGGGCCCTCCTGGAAACCGAGCGCGGTCAGTGCCGGGGTAAGACCCGAGGTCATGGCCGTCTGGCCGTCGACCTTCTCCAGAGCCAGGCGCTTGATGCGGCCGGAGCGGACCTGCTCGACCAGGGCTGCCAGGGCAGGCTCGAGGCGGGCATCGTCGGCGGCGATGAGGGTCTGCAGCGCGCGGCCGCCCCGATCCAGATAGAGCACCGGGTCCCCGCCGACCAGAACCACGTAGGCGCCCGCGGTGCGAGAGAGGCGCCGCGAGCTCGTCCCTTCGGTCTTGCTCTTTGGCCAGGGCAGCACAGCGCCATAGGGCTGGGCGGGATCGACCGCGGCCAGCACCAGCGGGGCGGAAGCCTGTTCGCCGCTGCGCGCCCGCAGGCGCTCCACGGCCCCGGGCAGCGCGAACTGAGCACCGCCCAGTCCCTCCAGGAAGTAGCCACGGCGGGCAACGCCCAGCGTTTCGAGTTGACTCAGCTCGGAGTAGAGAGCCGAGAAGCCGCCGGGAATGCCTTCGGCCAGCACCTGCTCACGGGTGAGGATGCCGTAGCGCTCCAGCAGCAGCTCGCCGATCGCCCGCCGGCGAGAGGCGGGATCGGTCTCGGTGCGCAGGAGCGGCTCGGTCAGCGACCAGCGGCCCTGAACCTGAGCCGAGGCGCTGTCGCGCCGGCGCGCGGCGCCGAAACGACCGCCGCGCCGAGCGATTCGTCGGGTCTGCTCACGCTGAGCGCGAGCCAGGGTCAGCCGCGGGGCGCGCAGCGGGGCGAAGGCGTCATTGGTGGCCACGCCGGCCCAGGCCAGGTCCCACAGGGCCTCCTGGATCTCCTCGGGGGAGAGCGCGACATCAACGAGCAGATCGGTGAAGAAGCAGGCGCCGGCGGCGAGCCGCTCGCGGACCGCCTCGTGGGCCTCGCCGGCCCCGACCTCGCCTCGGTAAGGCGGCGGCCCCAGCACGGGCAGGTCCTCACGGAAGTAGAGCGCGACCCGTCCCGAGCCACGACCCATGGCTCCAGCGCCGATCCACACCACCTCGCCGCTGGCGCAGAGCTGATCCATCCAGGCCGGCGAGTAGGCGCCGACACGACGCGGCAGCACGTCTCGCTCCCACACCTCGGCGGGGAGGGCCAGGCCCTGCAGAGGGACAAGCGTCTCGCGCAGCCGGTCGACGCCGGCACCGGACGCGGTGTGGCGGTCGACGCCCTGCCAGACGGGAAGGAAGCGGGCCAGCTCGCGCTGCTCGGCGGGCTCGATCTCCTTGCGCAGCACGGCCAGGGAGGCGCGGCGCAGCCGGCGCAGTACCTCTGGATCGCACCATTCCCGGGCGCTCCCGCCCGGGCGCAGCTCGCCGCGGACGAGCACGTTCTCGCGCTCGAGCTCCCGCAGCGCTGCCGAGGCGTCGATCCCGTAGCGGGTCTTGACCTCCGCGGTGGTGAAGGGGCCGTGGGTGGCGCCGTAGCGGCGCAGCAGGCGATTCAGGGCATCGGGCACGTCCTCAAGAAAGGCTGCCGGCAAGCCGCCGGGCGGGGCGACGCCAAGCGCATCCCGGTAGAGACCCGCGTCCGCGGCGTCGATCCAGCGCTCCTTGCCGTTTACTCGCACCCTCGCCACGCGCCGCTCGGCCCCTAGGTCGTCGAGCATCTGGGTGACATTCAGTCCCTCGAACACGCGGTCCCCCGCTTCGGCCAGGGTCAGGTCACCGATTCTGCGCAGCACGTCGAGCATCCCGTCGCGGCCCGTGGCCTGGGTATAGGGCGAGCGACACTGCAGGTCAGCCTCCACCGACTCCAGGGCCCCAGGGTCGATCAGGTCGCGGAGCTCATCCTGGCCGAGCAACTCGCGAAGCAGGTCGCGATCCAGTGACAGGGCGGCCGCCCGGCGCTCGGCGTTGGGAGTGTCCCCCTCGTACATATAGGTGGCCACGTAGTCGAACAGCAGCGAGGAGGCGAACGGCGACGCCGTCGGCGTCTCCACCTCGACCAGAGAAATCTCGCGCCGGCTCACCCGGCTCAGGATCTCGATCAATCCCGGCACGTCGAGGACGTCGCGCAGGCACTCCCGATAGGTCTCCAGGATGATGGGAAATTCTCCGTACTTCTTGGCCACCTCGAGCAGCGACTGGGCCTTGAGGCGCTGCTGCCAGAGCGGGGTGCGCTTCCCCGGTCGGGCCCGGGGAATGAGCAGGGCGCGGCCGGCGTTCTCGCGGAAGCGGGCTCCGAACAGAGCGGAGGCACCGAGCTCGGCCACCACGCGGTCCTCGATCTCGTCGGGCTCGAGCAGGATCAGCTCAGCGCCCGGCGGGTCCTCGGCATCGGGCAGGTGGATGATGATGCCGTCGTCGGAGTAGATGGCGTCGGCCTCGAGGTCGAACTCGTCGCGGATCCGGGCACTGAGGGCCAGTGCCCAGGCGGCATGCACGCGGCCCCCGAACGGGCTGAGTACGCACAGCCGCCAATCACCGATCTCATCGCGGAAGCGCTCCACGACGATTGTCCGATCAGAGGGCACGACGCGGGTGGCCGCTTGCTGCTCGGAGAGGAACTCGACCAGGTTCTTGGCGGCGCGGCGATCGAGGTCGTACTCGGCCTCGAGGCGCTCGGGCGACTGGTCCACAGCCCAACGCGCGAACGCGCCGATCGCCTCACCCAGCTCGCGGGGGCGGCCGATGCCGTCGCCCTTCCAGAACGGGACCGCTCCGGGCAGGCCGGGGGCCGGGGTGACGATCACCCGGTCGCGACCGATCTCCTCGATGCGCCATGTGCTCGCGCCGAGCAGGAAGGTCTGGCCGGGGCGAGCCTCGTAGACCATTTCCTCGTCCAGCTCGCCAACCCGGCGGCCGTCGGGCAGGGTCACCGCATAGAGACCACGGTCGGGAATCGTGCCCGCGTTGGTCACCGCCAGCTGCCGGGAGCCCGGACGGGCGCGAATGGTTCCCGCGATGCGATCCCAGACGATTCGGGAGCGCAATTCGGAGAACTCGGAGGACGGGTAGTGGCCGTCGAGCATGTCGAGCACGTTCTCGAACGAGCTGCGCGACAAATCGCCGTAGCTGTAGGTCCGGGTGATGAGGGCGAACAGGTCGTCCACCGAGACCGGCCCCTCGTCGGGCGCGGCGGCGGCGATGGCCACCACCTGCTGGGCGAGCACGTCGAGCGCGTTGCGGGGCACGACCGTCGTTTCGATCGCTGCCTCGTGCATGCGGCGGGCCACGACGGCGCACTCGAGCAGGTCGCCACGGAACTTGGGGAAGATGCGCCCCCGGCTGACGTCGCCAACCGAGTGGCCGGCCCGGCCGATGCGCTGCAGACCGCGGGCCACCGACTTGGGCGACTCGACCTGGATGACCAGGTCCACGGCCCCCATGTCGATGCCCAGTTCGAGGCTCGAGGTGGCCACCAGGCAGGGCAGTTCGCCCGCCTTGAGCATCTCCTCCACCACGGTGCGTTCCTCGCGAGCCAGGGAGCCGTGATGGCTGCGAGCGATCTCCTTCTCAGCCAGGTCGTTGAGGCGTAGGGCCAAGCGCTCAGCCGCGCGGCGATTGTTGACAAACAAGATCGTCGACTTGTGGGCGTCGATCAGCTCGACCAGCTCGGGGTAGATGGCGGGCCAGATCGAGCGGCGGGTCGCCTCGGTCCCTCCGATCAAGGGATCGATCTCCGGGGCAGGGGTCGCGTCGGGCTCGACCATCGACTCGACCGGTACGTGGATCTTGAGGTCGAGCTCCTTGCGTACTCCGGTATCGACGATGCGGCACCGGCGCTGCGGGCCGACCATGTAGCGACCGACCTCCTCGAGCGGGTTCTGCGTGGCCGACAGGCCGATGCGCTGAACGCCATGCCCGGCGGCGGCCTCGAGGCGTTCGAGCGTGAGGGCGAGGTGCGACCCGCGCTTGGTCGCCGCGACCGCGTGGATCTCATCGATGATGACCCAGCGGGCGCCGGAGAACATGCTCTGGGCCCGGCCGGTCAGCATCAGGTAGAGCGATTCCGGTGTGGTGATGAGGATGTCGGGCGGCTGGCGCAGCATCCGCTGGCGGTCACGCTGCGGGGTGTCGCCGGTGCGCACCCCGACTTCGAGGTCGGCGCCGATGCCACGCAGCGGCGTGCGCAGGTTGCGATCGATGTCGTAGGAGAGCGCCTTCAGCGGCGAGATATAGACCAGCTGGGTGGTGCGTTGCTTGGGCTCGGCGGCACGATCGGGATCGTTGGCCAGCCGGTCGATTGCGTAAAGGAACGCCGCCAGGGTCTTGCCCGATCCGGTGGGAGCGGAGATGAGGACGTGGTCGCCGGAGGCGATGGCCGGCCAGGCCTGGGTCTGTGCCGCCGTGGGAGCGACGAAGGCGCCTTCAAACCACTCGCGAGTGCGACGACTGAAGACATCGAGGGCCATTTAGTTGAGGCTAGCTCCCGGGCTCCGCATCCATGAAGGCCAGCCGAGTGGACAGGCCGGCGTCGCGACCCAGCGTGGCGATCTGGCGGCCGGGCTGGACGGCCGGCCGGACGGGGCTGAGATGACCGCCGGCGTGGGCAGCGACGAGCTCGAGATCGGCGACGGTGATCGTGAGCCCCCAGAAGGCGGCCTCCTCGGCCTCGGGCGCCTCGACGATCTCCATGATCGTCGGACCAAGGCGACGGAACCCCTGGCGCCGCTCGCCCGCCTGCCGCGCGCGCCGCAGCGTCAGGCCGGCAGCGTCGAGGGTCGCGCTGGTGTGATCGAAGTGGGGGGTGACGATCACCACGTGGTCGACGCCCCGGGCACTGTTGGGATGGCCCGCGACCTCAGCGGTCGTTAAAGCACCCCACGTCGTTGGCAAGCCGTCGATCGTGGGCGGCCCGCCTCCACCATTCAGCGTCCAGCCCGTGATCCCGGACCCCGCCCCCCCGAGCTCGAGCCGAACCCCGCCGAGCGCAACGCAGCCGTCGTCGACGGTAAACCCGAGCGCGGACCAGCGCTCGGGTGCGTCGGCCACAGCGAGCGCGGCCACCTGCGGTCCCGCGGCCAAGGCTGACCCGCCTCAGACCAACAGGACGAGCTTGCCCGGAGCGTGCCCGGCCTCGCCCACGCGGTGAGCATCGGCGACTCGCTCAAGCGGGTAGGTGTGGGCGACCGGCAGGGTGAAATCTCCCGCCTCGACCAACGGAACGACATCGGCCAGGGCATGCGTGGCTCGCTCGGTTCCCGGCCCCCCGGTGAAGCGCACACCCGTCTGCTCGGCGCCCGCATAGTCCGAGATCGAGATCACATTCTCGGGGCCTCCGGTGAGCTCGACGAGATCGGGCAGGGCGCCTCCCCCGGAGACGTCCAGCCCCCGATCCACACGACCATCGGCGGTCGCGGCGCGGACCCGGTCGGCGAGGCCCGGCCCATAGGTGGTCGGCTCCGCGCCCAGTGAGCGAATGAAGTCCTGGTTGTCCTCGCCCGCCGTGCCGATGACCTTGGCTCCGCGGCGGATGGCCAGCTGCGTTGCCGCCTGGCCGACGGCGCCCGAGGCGCCGTTGATGACCAACGTCTGGCCCGGGCCGACGCCCAGCAGGTCGAGGGTGCGCACCGCCGTCTCGACGGCGACTGGCAGGGCCGCGGCCTGCGCGAAATCGATTGACGCGGGCTTGGACGCGTAGGCCCCCAACACCACGAATTCGGCCGCGCCGCCACCGCCCGCGGGGAAACCGAACACCTCATCACCGACGGCCACGTCGCTCACCCCGTCGCCCAGCGCGTCGACCACCCCGGCCACCTCCTGACCGACCCGTCGCGGGAGCTCACCGCCCAT
>JBDTEE010000071.1:0-3313 GCA_039922645.1 Solirubrobacteraceae bacterium
GGCTGATCGTTCAACGGTAAGCCGCGACTGCGGGCTGGGTAACGGGGGCAACCACAGCCGCGGTCCGTAGTTACACGCAGGGTTTCTACGGTCAGAGCCCGATGCACACCGACTTGGTCTCGGTGTACTCGTGAATGACCTCTTCGCCCATCTCGCGCCCCCAGCCAGACTGCTTGTAGCCGCCGAACGGGAGGGCGGCGTCGAACACGTTGTACGTGTTGACCCACACGGTGCCCGCCTGGAGCTGCGGGATCAGACGGTGCGCCTTGGTCAGGTCGTTGGTCCAGATACCGGCGGCAAGGCCGTAGATCGTGTCGTTGGCGACCCCGGCGACCTCGGTGGCGTCTTTGAATGGGATCGCGGTCACGACCGGTCCGAAGATCTCCTCGTCGAAGACCTTGTTTCCGGGCCCGGCACCGTCGAGCACGGTTGGGGCGACGAAGTAGCCGCGTTCGGCGACCTGGCCGCCGCCGGTTACGGTGCGAACCCCCTCACGCTCGCCGGAGTCGAGGAATCCGGTCACGCGCTCGAGCTGCTCGGCTGAGATCAGCGGCCCCATCTCGGTGTCCGGGTCCAGCCCGCGGCCGACCTTGATCTGATCGGCGTGATCGGCGACTCCGGCAAGAACGTCGTCGTAGACCTTATGTTCGATATATAAGCGCGATCCGGCGCAGCAGCACTGGCCGTGGTTGAAGAAGATCGCGTTCGCCGCCCCGGGGATCGCCATCTCCAGGTCGGCGTCGGCGAACACGATGTTCGGCGACTTGCCACCCAGCTCGATCGTGACCCGCTTGAGGTCGTTGGCGGCGGCCTTGACGATCAGCTTGCCGACCTCGGTCGAGCCAGTGAAGGCGATCTTGTCGACGCCCGGATGACCGGCCAGTGCGGCGCCGGCAGTTTCGCCGAAGCCAGTGATCACATTGATGACGCCGGCCGGCAGGCCGGCGTCCTGCATCAGCTCGGCGAGCCGCAGCGCGCTAAGCGGCGTCTGCTCGGCGGGCTTGAGCACGACCGTGCAGCCAGTCGCGAGCGCTGGGCCGAGCTTCCACGCCGCCATCAGCAGCGGGAAGTTCCAGGGGATGATCTGGCCCACAACACCGACCGGCTCCTTGAGCGTGTAGGCATGGAACTGCGCCCCAAGGGCATACGGAACTGAGATCGGGAAGGTCTGACCGTGGATCTTGGTCGCGAACCCGGCCATGTAGTGGAACAGGTCGGCGGCGAGCGGAACGTCGGCTGCGCGGGCCACGCCCACCGGCTTGCCGTTGTCGGTCGATTCGATCTCCGCCAATTCATCTGCGTGCTCGAGGATCAGATCGCCGATTCGCCAGATCATGCGTCCGCGGTCCGACGCGGTCAGGCGGCTCCACTCGGAATCCTCGAAGGCGCCTCGTGCCGCGCTGACGGCGAGATCGACGTCCTCCGCCTCTCCGGCCGGGACGTGGTCGATCACCTCTCCGAGCGCAGGGTCGTAGACCTCGAGCGTGCGGCCATGGCGAGCATCGACCCACTCACCGTTGATCAACATACGCTTGGGCTGCTGCAGAAAACGTGTGGCAGGCGATAGCTCGACGGTCGTGGCCATGTGTATCTCTCCCTACATTGCTGTTTCCCAACGAGCACTCGAAGATAGGTGGGAGGGGGTTGCACCTGTGTTGCACCCCGAGGCGTGCCAGCCTCTTGAGACGAATGCGAGGCGCTAGTCAGCCGTCTTGGGCGAGGCCAGCGACATCCGCCGCTCGACAGCGTCTGCGGACGCGCTCGCAGCAGCCCGCCGGGGATCACCGGGCGGAAGCACGGCAACGAGCATCCGCGCCGCCGCGAGGTCATCCGCACCGCACGGGTGACCGAGCCAGCGCGACAGCAACTCGGGGTCGGCCGTCCTGAGGATGCTGCGCCGCAATGACTCGTCGAGCAAGCCACGCGCCTCGACGATCGCGGGCGCATCCGAGGCCGGCAGCAGCGGACCGAGGTAGGCCCGCAGCGCCTCGCTGGGGTGTCCGGCCGCGACCAGCCCTGCGACGTCAAGAGAGTCCGCGTCGAACGAGTCCGCCAAGCGGTACGGCTGTGTTCGAAGTGCGCGTACCCCCAGGTGGGCTCGGACGCGATGGATTTGCGAGCGAATCGTGACCGTCTTGCCGCGCTCGCCATAGAGGGCAAGGGCGAGCTGCTCGGCCGTCAGTCCCTCGCGGTGCATCGCGAGTACGGCAAGTAGCTCAAGCGACCGCAGCCCCCGTTCGGGTCGTGCGCCGCCCAGCCGGGCGTCGGCACTCGGGCCGAGCAGGTGCAGATGCAGGCGGTGCCCGAGCGACTTACGACGCCGCCGGAGCCACAGGATCGCGCCTTCGCCATCGAGCCATTGCACCTCGACTGTCCGGCCATCGGGCATCACCAGCAGCCGGCCAAGTTCGGTAGGAAGCTCGATGGTCTCGGGAGCCCGGGCCGCCCCCTGGGCGGCAATCACATCGCCGGACGCATCGACGAGCAGACTGGCCCGGCGACGGCCGGCGATTTCCGCCTCCCAGCGCACTCGTAGCCGCGCCCGGCGCTCGAGCTCATCGATCCGCAACTGCAGCTCGTCGACCTGCAACGCCGACTCCGCAGCGCTGGCCGCGAGTCCGGCAAGCCACGCGGTCCGCGGATCCGACATTCGTAGCTCTGCTGGGAGGACGCGCATCTCGTCCTCGGGGGTATCAGTGCAGCTCAGCATCTCGGAACCCCCGCCTCGCGGAGTGGGTGCTCTTCACGCTCGGTGCCGGGCACGGGGTCAGCCGCGATCACGATGCGGCGCCCAGACACGGTGGTTGCGCGGACGCGGATCCAGTGCCCCTTGAACCCCGGAGCCCAGGGGTCCAGGCCGACGGTCGCCAGATAACGCAGCTGGCTCGGGTTAGTGACCTCTTCGGTCACTCCGGTGACGATGACGCTCCAGCCGGTATGGCCGGTCGGATCTGTGCCGTCAATCTCAAACGTCGCTCGGGTCGATGTCAACAGCGCGTGGAACTTGGATCCATGCGCGGTGCGCAGGATCACCGATTGGGACGGCTCGTCGAATACGTAGTTGACCGGACGCAGGACCGGCGCCAGGGATCCGTTGATCGCAACCCGCCCAAAACTGGCTGCGGCAAGCAGCCGCAGGCACTCGGGTCGAGGGAGGTCGAGCATCTCGGGTATGACGGCCGCCGCGGGGGACGCGGCCGATGAGGATTCTTGGTTTGTGAGGGGCACGGAGGCCCCCTTTCTTCTTAGGTGGCCATCAGTCCGACCCAACGTGGTGCGGACCGTCCGTCCGTAGGCAGACGCCGGACGGACG
>JBDTEE010000072.1:0-9093 GCA_039922645.1 Solirubrobacteraceae bacterium
GTCTGGGAGCTGAAGATCCCGCCGGAGCTCGAGGAGCAACTGCTCATCGAGGCGACCACCGATCAGGAGCCCACCGTCGACCCCGAGACGGGGGAGATGCGTGAGCCGGCCGAGCCGGAGATCGACCTCGAGAAGCTCAAGGAGTACGAGGACGAGATCGAGACCGAGGACGTCACGCCGCACGACTTCGGCCGGATCGCCGCCCAGACGGCCAAGCAGGTCATCCTGCAGCGGATCCGCGAGGCCGAGCGCGACATGATGTTTGAGGAGTACCGCGACCGGGTGGGCGAGCTGATCACCGGCATCGTCCAGCAGTCCGACTCCCGCTACACGCTGGTTCAGCTGCGTGAGCGCGTGGAGGCGCTGCTGCCCAAGTCCGAGCAGGTCGAGGGCGAGCGCTACGACCACAGCCAGCGGATCAAGGCCGTGATCAAGGACGTGTCCAACTCGACCAAGGGCCCGAGCATCATCGTCTCGCGCCGTGACCCCGAGCTGATCAAGTCGCTATTCGAGCTCGAGGTACCTGAGATCGCCGACGGACTCGTGGAGATCACCGGCGTGGCCCGGGAGCCCGGGTATCGCTCGAAGATCGCTGTCGTCTCGCACGTCGACGGGGTGGATCCGGTGGGCGCCTGCGTCGGCCCGCGAGGCTCGCGCGTGCGAATGGTCGTCTCCGAGCTGCGCGGCGAGAAGATCGACATCATCCCCTACAACGACGAGCCCGCCCGATTCGTGGCCAAGGCCCTATCGCCCGCGCGCGTGCGCGAGGTGCTGGTGGACGACGCCGGTAAGCAGGCCACGGTCATCGTGCCCGACGACCAGCTCTCGCTGGCCATCGGCCGCGAGGGCCAGAACGCTCGCCTGGCCGCCCGGCTCACCGGCTGGCGGATCGACATCCGCTCGGAGACCGAGTTCGCCGCCGAGGAGGCTCAGCACGGCTACGAGGAGGACGACGTCGCCCAGGGTCGCTGCGCGGCGATCCTCACCAACGGCCGCCGGTGCCCGAATGCGGCCCTCCCCGGCTCGCGCTATTGCGGCATCGATGCCCACCAGGCCCTGGCCAACACCGACACCGATCGCGTGGATGGCAAGCCCATGGAGACGGCCGCTCCGGCCCCCGACGTCGCTCCCGCTGAGGCGACCGCTCCGGCGCCCGAAAGCGCTCCCACCGAGGCGACGTAGACTCAAAGGCAAGAGATGAACAAGCGGGTACATGAAATAGCCAAGGAGCGCGGCCTGGCAGCCAAAGACGTCCTCGCACAGCTCAAGGCGGCGGGGATTCCGGTCAAGGCATCGTCCTCGTCGGTGGACGAGGACGTGGCCAAGCGCGTGCTGATCAGCACGACGGCTAAGTCGAGTCCGACGCCGGTCCGCGGTGACGCGGGCCCGCGCACGCCGCCCACGCCGCGGCGCGATCCACGCACGATCGGCGCCGGCGTCAAGGGTCCGCCCCGCACGATTCCCAAGACCACGCCCAAGCCGGTCAAGCCCGAGCCCGAGCCGGAGCCCGAGCCCGCTGCCGCCGGGTCGACGCGGCCCACGCGTGACGAGCCGACCCCGGCCGACGCCGCAGCCAACGACGCCGGGGGCAACGGAGCCCATAAGCGACCCACCCGTGATTCGCTGCAGGGCGAGCGCGCCCCGGGCAATGCCGGTGGCCGGCGCCGGGTGGTCATCGACAGCCAGGCTTCTCGTCGCGCCCAGGGCGGTGGCCCGCCGCAATCCAACCAGCCGCCCCGCCGCCAGCGCCGCGGTCGCCGACGCCGTGGCGTGTACGACGAAGAGGCCGAGTCGCGTCCGTCCCAGACCGCGGTGGCCGAGCCCACGGCGATTCAGATCAACTCCGGTTCCACCGTCAAGGATGTGGCCGAGTACCTGAACGTCCCCGTACCTGAGGTGATGAAGAAGCTGATGGCCCTGGGGGAGATGAAGACCCTCACCCAGACGCTGTCGGATGAGTCAATCCAGGTCCTGGCCTCCGAACTCGAGAAGGAAGTCGAGATCGTCCACTCCGAGGACGAGGAGATCGCCGACCCGGTTTTCAACGATGCCGACGAGGACCTCGTCGAGCGCGCCCCGGTGGTCACCATCATGGGTCACGTCGACCACGGCAAGACCTCCCTGCTGGATGCCATCCGGGAGACCCAGGTGGCCGCGGGTGAGGCCGGTGGCATCACCCAGCACATCGGCGCCTATCAGGTCGACCACGACGGCAAGAAGATCACCTTCCTGGACACGCCGGGCCATGAGGCCTTCACGGCCATGCGCGCCCGCGGCGCCAAGGCGACGGACATAGCCGTGATCGTGGTCGCCGCCGATGACGGCGTCAAGCCCCAGACCCAGGAGGCCGTCGACCACGCCAAGGATGCCGGCGTGCCGATGCTGATCGCGGTCAACAAGGTGGACAAGGAGGGCGCGCAGCCCGACCGAGTCCGCACCGAGATGACCCAACTCGGACTGCAGCCGGTCGAGTGGGGCGGTGACACCGAGTTTGTCAACGTCTCGGCCAAGACACGAGAGGGCCTGGACGACCTGTTGGAGACGATCACCGTCATGGCCGAGGTCGAGGAGCTCAAGGCCAACCCGCACGCCGCTGCGTCCGGCACCGTGATCGAGTCCAAGCTCGACCCAGGTCGCGGCCCCGTGGTCACCATCCTGGTCAACCGTGGCACGCTCGAGGTCGGTGACGCCCTCGTGGCCGGCGCCCAGTGGGGTCGCGTGCGCGCCATGCACGACTACCTGGGTAACCGCATCGGGCAGGCTTTGCCCGGCGAGCCAGTCGAGGTCCTGGGCTTCAACGGTGTGCCCGAGGCCGGTGAGCATGTCCGCGCCGTCGAGCACGAGCGCCGCGCCCGCCAGCTGGCCGGTGAGCGCGAGACCCGCCTGAAGGCCGAGTCTCTGGCCCGCGTGGGCAGCGGCAAGCGCGTCTCACTGGAGAACATCTTCGGCTCCGACCTTCAGGAGCTTGGCCTGGTGCTGAAGGCCGACGTGGCCGGCAGCCTCGAGGCGATCGAGGATGAGATCGCCAAGCTTCCGCAGGACGAGGTGTCGGTTAACGTGATCCGCCGCGCCGTGGGTGCGGTAACCGAGTCCGATGTGATGCTCGCCGCCGCCTCGGACGCGGTCATCATGGCCTTCAACGTGCGTCCGGTCGGCGATGCCCGAGCCGTGGCCGAACGCGAGGGCGTCGAGATCCGCCACTACTCGGTTATCTACCGCGCGATCGACGAGCTGCGCAGCGCCATGCAGGGCATGCTCGCCCCCGAGGAGGTGGAGGAGGCGCTCGGTTCGGCCGAGGTACGCCAGATCTTCCGAGCCTCGCGCGTGGGCACGATCGCCGGCTCGCACGTCACGGAGGGCAAGATCACCCGTGGGGCCAAGGTTCGCCTGGTTCGCGACGGCACGGTCATCTACGACGGCGAGATCGCCAGCCTGCGGCGCTTCAACGAGGACGCCCGCGAGGTGGCCTCGGGCTTTGACTGCGGCGTCGTGCTCCGTGACTACGCCGACGTCAAGGAAGGCGACGTGCTCGAGACCTACGCCACGCGTCAGGTCGAGCGCGAGCTCAGCTGAGCCACGAGCCGGCATGGCTCACGGCGGTTTCGTGGAGGTGTTCGTGATCGAACTGCACTTCGCCGACGTTCACGATCTCAAGGCCAAGCGCAAAGAGGTCTCATCGATCAAGGCACAGCTGCGCACCCGCCTGGGGGCGGCCGTGGCCGAGACCGACCATCAGGATCTGTGGCAGCGGGCCACCCTGACCGCGGCGCTGACCGGCGGGAGCCTGCATCGGCTGCGCACCGCCGGTGACGAGCTCGAGCGCTGGGTGCTGGGCCGCTGCCCGGAGGGCGCGACGATCAACCGCCTTACGGCGTCCGTGGCGGAGCTGGCGGAATGAACGCGAAACCCGAACGACGGTGCGGGAAGGGCTAGGATGCGCGGTGGCCGAATGCGTCGGGTGGACGAGGCGATGAAAGCCGTCCTCAGCGACGCGATAGCCAGCGATCTCAAAGATCCACGCGTGGGATTCGTGACCGTGACCGGAGTCAAGACCAGCCCTGATCTGCGCCATGCTCGTGTCTATGTGAGCGTTCTCGGCGACGACTCGGCGCGGGCCGAGACCCTTCAGGGGCTGCAGTCCGCCCACGGTTACCTTCAGCGGCGGTTGGCTTCCGAGCTCACGCTCAAGCACACTCCGGCGCTGAGTTTCGAATACGACGTGTCGGTGGACCACGGGATGCGCATCACCGAACTGCTCGACACCACGGCCGAACCGGGCGGTGAGCACGATGACCACTAACGGTCGCCGTTCTGATCGCACACTGGCGCTGGCCGAGTTGCGCGGGGCGCAGAAGCTGATCGTGATCACGCACGAGAACCCCGACGGCGACGCCATCGGCTCGCTGGTGGCCATGCAGGGCATTCTCAGCGCGCTGGGCAAGGACTGCCTCATGTTCATCGCTCCCGGAGACCTGCCCCTGCCCGAGGAGTACCGCTTTTTCCCGCTCGACGGGCTGGTCTCCGATCCGCCCGCCGATCTGGACGAGCGCACAGTTGTCTTCCTGGACTGCGGGAAGCTCGATCGCAACCCGGCCGAGGCCTTCCGCCGGCCGGGGACCCACATCCTCGACGTCGACCACCACCACGACAACACCCGCTTCGGCACCGTCAACCTGGTGGTCTCCGAGGCCTCGTGCACGGCCGAGATCGTCTGGGATCTGATGGGCGCGCTGGGTGTAAAGCCCACCCTCACGGTGGCCGAGGCGCTCTACGTGGGCCTGATCACGGATACCGGTCGCTTCATGTACGAGAACACCGGCCGCCAGGCTCATCTCATGGCCGCCGACCTGATCGACGCTGGGGTGGATGTGCAGGACCTCTACCGCCGCATCTACGAGGATGTTCCCTACGGCAAGCTGGTCCTTCTCGCTCGCGGTCTCTCCAACGTCGAGCGCTATGACGATGGCCGGTTGACCATCACTGCGCTCAGAGCCAGCGACTTCCGTGATTCCGGCGCCGAGGAGAGTTACTCGGAGGGCGTGGTCGATTACCTGCGCGCCGTGGAGGGCACCGCCGTGGCGGCGCTGATCCGCGACCGCATGGGGGACGGCCAAGCTGGGTCACGCAAGGTCTCCCTGCGGGCCGGGGATGACCGCGTCGACGTTTCGGCCATCGCTCGCGCCCAGGGCGGTGGGGGACACCGCCAGGCCGCCGGATTCACCACCGGTCTCTCCGACACCGAGCTCGTCCGGTTCCTGCGCGAGCAGCTGGCCGCGCAGCTCTAGCCTTCCGCCGCCCAAGCCTTTGCCCCTTGCCTGCGCCTGATCTCACCGACTACGTCCTGCTGTGCGACAAACCGGCCGGGATCACCTCGCACGATGTGGTGGCCCAGGTACGGCGCACCCTGCCCCGCAAGACCAAGGTCGGCCACGCCGGAACCCTGGATCCCTTCGCCACCGGGCTGCTGCTGGTCCTGGTCGGGCGGGCCACCCGCGTGCAGCGCTTCCTCATGGCGCTAACCAAGCGATATGAGGCTGTGGCGCGCTTTGGCGCGATCTCGAGCACGGGAGACCCCGAGGGTGAGATGACCGCGACCGGGCAGGTTCCCGACGGGCCGTTGGTCCTGCCCACGGGGCGCATCCGCCAGCGCCCGCCAGCCTATTCTGCGGTCAAGGTAGACGGTCAGCGGGCCTACCGCCTGGCCCGGGCCGGGATCGAGGTCGAGCTGGCCGAGCGGGAGGTGGAGGTCCACCGCTTCGAGGAGCGCTGGCACGAGGGCGAGCGGCGCGGCTTTCTCATCGAGTGCTCGTCGGGCACCTACGTGCGCAGTCTGATCGCTGCCCTCGGCGATGCCTACTGCGAGGAGCTGCGGCGGACACGGATCGGAAGCTTCGATGTGGGGAGCGCCGACCCGGAGCGGCCGGTGGCGCTCGTCGACGCCCTGGGCTTCCTGCCCGCCGTCCACCTGGACGCCGATACGGCCCGGCGGGCCGGACACGGGGCGGCGATCGAGGCCCCGGAGAACGATCCGGTCCCCGGGGAGATCGTCCGCCTACTCGACGCCGACGGTCTCATCGCCCTGGCCCGTCCGGGGGCGCAGACGGGCACGCTCAAGCCGTTTGTCGGCCTGCGCTGAGCGCTCGTCGCTGCCGGACGCACTGGTGTGAACGACCACTAGTTTCGGGGAGGCCCACTAGGCTCCCGCGCATGCCGATCATTAGCCTGGCCGATGTCCAGCCCCGTCCCCGCCGGGTGGCTGTCGGTGAGTTCGATGGCGTGCATCTCGGCCACCGGGAGGTGATCGCCGGCAGCGACACAGTTCTCACCTTCGAGCCCCATCCGCTGGCCGTGATCCGCCCCGAGGCGGCGCCGAAGCTGCTTACCAGCCTGGAGGTCAAGGCGGAGCTAGTCGGGCGGCTGGGCGTGGAGGAGCTCGTGGTCGTGCCCTTCGATGCCGAGTTCGCCGCCCGGAGCGCGCAGGACTTCATCGACGAGGTCCTCGTCTCCCGCCTACGGGCCGAGCACGTGTCGGTGGGGGAGAACTTCCGCTTCGGGCACCGAGCCGCGGGAGACCCGGGCATGCTGGCCGCCGATCCCCGTTTTTCCACCCGGGTGGTGGAGATGGTCGAGGTCGACGGGGAAATCGTCTCCTCCAGTCACATCCGGGCGCTGATCCTGGCCGGTGACGTTGGCCACGCCACCCGTTTTCTCGGCGCGCCGTTCGCGCTCCGGGGCGAGGTGGTGCCCGGTGACCGGCGAGGGCGCACGCTCGGCTTTCCGACCGCCAACCTGATCCCCGACGAATCGCTGGTCTGCCCCGGCCACGGTGTCTACGCTGCCCGGGCCGACGGGGACTGCGCGGCGGTCAACGTCGGCGTCCGACCTACCTTTGGCACTGGGCGTTCTGTCCTGATCGAGGCCTATCTGCTCGATCAGGACGTCGACCTCTACGGCCGCCAGTTGACGATCGAGTTTCT
The DNA here is from genome assembly GCA_039922645.1 of Solirubrobacteraceae bacterium. Lineage (GTDB taxonomy): Bacteria > Actinomycetota > Thermoleophilia > Solirubrobacterales > Solirubrobacteraceae > Palsa-465. The sequence goes on from JBDTEE010000072.1 coordinate 6,978, forward strand.
CGAGCGCCTGCGCGGCGAGCGCCGCTTTGAGTCCGCGGAGGCGCTGATCGAGCAGATGCACGATGACGTGACGCGCACCCGTGAGCTCTGCCGCTGAGGAGCCACCGCGCTCTGCTAGCCTCACCGCCGCATGACGATGACCCAGGAACGCAAAGCTGAGCTGGTGACCAAGTTCGGGAACAGCCCCACCGACACCGGGAAGACCGAGGTCCAGGTGGCGCTGCTCACCGAGCGGATCAACGAGCTCACCGAGCACCTGCGCGCGCACAGCAAGGACCATCACTCCCGCCGGGGCCTGCTCATGCTGGTCGGACGCCGGCGCCGATTCTTGAAGTACCTGCAGAGCAGCGACCTCGAGCGTTACCGGTCGCTGATCCGCGAGCTCGGCCTGCGGCGGTGATCGGGGCCGGGGAGCCCGCCCCCGAGTTCACCCTCAAACGCGGCGACGGCAGCGATTTCACCCGGTCTGACCTCGACGGCCAGACGACAGTCCTGGTCTTTTATCCGTTCGCCTTCAGCCCTGTCTGCACCGATCAGCTGAACCTCTATGAGGAGGTCTTGGGCGAGCTCAGCGAGCGCGGCGCCGTTATGTACGGGGTGTCCTGCGATGCGACCTACTCCCAGACCGCATTCCGCGAGCAGCTGGGAGTCAGCATCGAGCAGCTCTCGGACTTTGAGCCCAAGGGCGCCGCCTGCCAGGCCTTCGGTGTCCTGCATCCGGGCGGCTTCCCGCAGCGGGCGCTGATCATCACCGGGCCCGACGCGACCGTGCGCTGGAGCTATCAGGCCCCGTCGCCGGGTGAACTGCCCGGCGCCAACCTGATCTTCGACGCCCTCGACTAAGCCGATGAGCGAGCCGCTTGGCTCGGCTCCGGTCCCCGCGCCCGGACTCGATGATCACCTCCGCGGAGCGCAGGACGCGCCCCTGGTCATCGAATACGCGGACTTCGAGTGTCCGTTCTGTGCCGCGCTGCACGAGCGGCTGGCTTCGCTCCCAGTCCGGGTCCTGTTCCGCCACTTCCCGGTTCGCTCCAGCCATCCCCGGGCCTGGGCGGCGGCGGGCGCGGCCGAGGCGGCTGGCGCCCAGGGGCGCTTCTGGGAGATGCACGATGCCCTCATGGGCGATCAGGCCCGGCTCGAGGATCCCCACCTCTGGCGGCGCGCGGAGAAGCTCGGCCTCGATCTTGAACGCTTTGACGACGATCGCCGCAGTCCGGCGGTGACCGAGCGCGTCAAGCGCGACTTTCGCTCCGGCGTGCGCGCCGGAGTGGTGACGACGCCGACGCTGTTCCTGTTCCGGGAAGGCCGCGCCGAGCCGATCGATCCCGAGGAGCTCGAGCGCCGGCTCAGGCGGTGACGGCCCGGGCGGGGCCGGTCTCCGGCTCGGGCCGCGGTTCGCCTGGGGCAGGCTCGTCCGTGGAAGCTGCCCGAGCGTCCGGAGCGGGGCGCTCCAGAGCCTCGACCGGCGGCGGCTGACCGCGGAGGGCGTGCTGAGCGCAGGGGGAGGCGATGGCGGACCAAACCAGGTCAAGCTGACGGGCGGCCAGGTTGGGATCGATGTGCTGGAAGGAGCGACTGGCCTCGCAGACCCCCTTGGTCATCATGAGCACGTCCACCGCGCTCACGTCCGGCCGGACCGACCCGGCGGCCTGGGCCCGGCACACAAGCTGGTCGAGCACGGCGAGCAGTTCAGCATGGGCGGCGCGGATCTCGTCGTTGGTGAGCCACGCCTCGTCGAGGGCGTCGAACAGGGCGTGGTCGGTCTGGCTGCGGCCCACCGCCTGGTCGATCAGGCCGAATAGGGCCTCGCCCGGGTCCGGCGCGTCAAGCAAGGCCTGGCCGCGCTCCACCGACTCGCGCATCCGTTCCACCACGACGGCGGCAATCAGATCCTCTTTGCAGGGGAAGTTCCGAAACAGCGTGCCGCGACCAACGCCGGCTCGCTCGGCGATCTCGCCCACGCCGACCTCGAGGCCGCGCTCACAGAAGATGGCCGTGGCCGCGTCGATCAACCTCCGGCGATTGCGCTCGGCATCCGCCCGCAGCGGTCTGCGCTCTTCCTCCATACATTGGGGATTGTCCTTCATGGTCAAAAACCCTGCGTCGGTGCCGGCCT
>JBDTEE010000073.1:0-15565 GCA_039922645.1 Solirubrobacteraceae bacterium
CGGACGCCGGCGCTGCCGCCGGATCGGGCCGGACGACAACCGTGTCGGCGATGGGGATGATCTCGTCCACCGGCAGATCCGCGCAGCGCGCGTGCTCACGGATCGCCTCCGGACTGGTCGCCTCATATATGCAGACGGTGCCCACCGACCCCCCGCCCTCGTCGAGCACGTAGCTCCGGATCCAGCGGACGTCATTGGGCATGTCTTCGTTACCGACCTTGGTTGACCGCGCAGCGGCCTCCTCAAGCTCACCCCCGGAGCGCCATCCGCTCCGACGCAGAATCGCGTACAGCTCCATCCCGGTCCCTCCTTTTGATGCCTGTCGGCCGACCCTACTCCCGGCGCCGCGCAAAATCCAGACCCCGCCGATGTCCTGCGCGCCCACTCGCGCGGGAAAAGCGACCTCCTCCGGTCACTTTTCCCGCGCGAGTCGCATCAGACCAGCTGTTTTCCGGGGACCCGAGGTCGCCGACCGCGAACGGGTTCCGGTTTGCCAGCGCGCAGCCAAGTGTGAATACTCCGCTTTGTGGATGGAGGAGAGACCCGAGCGCGCCACCAGCGATGGCTGGCCGCGCTCGTCGTTGCCGCGGTCGCCGTTCTGCTCCTTCCGGCCGCGGCCGCCGCGCAGGGCTACACGGTCCGCACACTGCACTTCATCGTCACTGTCGGGCCTGCGGGCCAGGAGCAGCAGTGCAACATCATCGGCGACCTGTACAAGCCGAATGACGCCAGCGCCGCGCACCCCGATCCGTCGGTCCTGACCACCAACGGCTTCGGTGGCTCCAAGGCCGACCAGGCGGGAATGGGCAGGGAGCTGGCCTCCGAGGGCTACGTGGCCCTGTCCTACTCGGGACTCGGCTTCGGAGGCTCGGGGTGTCCGATCGAGCTCGATGATCCTGACTGGGACGGCAAGGCGGCCAGCAAGCTGATCACCTTCCTGGGCGGCGGCTCGGCGGCCACGGACGGAACCACCGTCAACTACGTGATCCACGACCAGACCGCGCATGACGGCCGCCACCACGCCTTCGATCCCCGGGTGGGAATGATCGGCGGCAGTTACGGCGGCGAGGTGCAGTTCGCCGCCGCCGAGCAGGATCCGCGGCTGGATGCGATTGTCCCCATCATCACCTGGAACGACCTCACCTACTCGTTGGCCCCCAACAACGCCGGCCTGCCGAGCACGGTCCCGTCGGACACGGTGACCAACTCCACGCCCGGGTCGGCCAAGTACATCTGGCTGAACGCGTTCTTCGGCGAGGGCTCGGCCGCCGACGGGTTGCAGCAGCTGGGCAACGACCCCAAGGCCGACCTGACCGGCTGCCCGAACTTCAACCCGCAGGTGTGCAACGCCGCCATCCAGACCGACGGCACGGGCGCCGCGCCCCCATCGGCCATCGCTCTGTTGCGTCACGCCTCGGTTGAGTCCTACATGTCGCGGATCCGCATCCCCACGCTCCTGGCCCAGGGCGAGGACGACACGCTGTTCCAGCTCCACGAGGCCACCGCCACCTACGAGGCGCTGCGCCACCAGGGCACGCCGGTGAAGATGATCTGGCAGTCCTGGGGTCACTCGTACGGAACCCCGGCCCCGGGCGAGCTCGGCGACGGCAGCGGCGGCTACACGTTCTATGACGGCGCCGGCCACATCACCTACGAGGGCCAGACGGTGCAGCAGTGGTTCGCCCACTACCTCAAAGACGACCCGGCCACCCCGTCGCTGGACTTCACCTTCTTCCGGCCCTGGGTCCATTACACCGGCGATGCCGACCAGGCCTACGGGCGCGCGCCCAGCTATCCCGTGGGTGACATTCACACCTATCACCTGTCGGGCACGGGCGACCTGGTCAACGCGACGGCTCCGGTGCAGGCCGGCCAGTCCACCTTCGCCACCACCAGCGCCGGCTCCCCGACGAGCTACAGCGAGATCTCAGCTGTGGAGCAGAACACGGAGCCGGGGGGCCCGCCCTACGACGTTCCGGGGAGCTTCGCCGAGTACGAGACGGCCCCCCTGACACAGAACACCGACGTCATCGGGTTGCCCACCGCCACCGTCAACGTCACGGCTCCGGTCCAGGCTCAAAACCCGTTCGGGCCTGCCGGGAGCCTGGTCCTGTTCCTCAAGCTCTACGACCTCTCTCCGAGCGGCAGCATCACCCTGCCCGACAAGCTGATCGCGCCGGTGCGGATCCCCAGCGGCGGCGGCACCATCCGCGTGGATCTGCCCGGCATCGTCCACCGCTTCCCGGCCGGAGACCGGATCGCCCTGGTCGTGGCCGGCGGTGACCAGGCTTACCGCGGCAACAACGTCGCTGGGCCCGTGACCATCTCCACCTCCCCGTCGGCCCCGGGAGTACTCCATCTTCCGGTGGCCAATGCCGGCTCCTACGGCGCGGTCCTCTACGCGAGTTCCGCAAAGGCCAGGGGACGGCCCGGCTGCCCCGCGGCCACCGGGAAGCTCAGCGGCCGCCAGCTCGGCCTGGTCCACCTCGGCATGACCCGGGCGGCCGCGCGGCGGGCCTACCGCAAGAGCTCCGCGCGCCATCACCAGTACATGGACTTCTTCTGTGTTACCCCCAACCCGATCCGAGTCGGGTACGCCTCGCCCAAGCTGCTCCGGGCGGTGGCGCGGCGCGCGCGGCACGCACTGCGGGGCCGCGTGGTCCTGATCCTCACCGCCAACCCGCGCTACGCCCTGCACGGAGTGCGACCGAACACGAGGCTGGCCAGGGTGGCCCGCCGCCTCCACGTGCGCAAGGCCTTCCATGTCGGACTGAACTTCTGGTACCTGGCCCCGAACGGCTCCAGCACCGGGATCCTCAAGGTCCGCCGGGGAAGGATCCAGGAGATCGGCGTGGCCACGAAGTCGGTCACCTGGTCGCGCGAGATCGCGCGCCGTTACCTGCGCACGTTCTACTAGGCCGCAGGCGCCACGGCGCAGCCGCGCTCTGCGTAGCGGCGGCGGTAGACCACCGTACGCCCACCGCGCAGTCCGAGCACGAAGCGCAGCGTGAACGACGCCGCTGGTGGCTGGCGTACGCGGACCACTCGAACGTCGCGCCCCTGCGCCCTCCCCACCCGCTGCCGGCCCAGGAAGACCGTTACCCGCCGCACGGGACGGCGTTCGGAGCGGACCCCGACCCGGGCCGATGTGGCTGCGCAGCGGCCGAAGTCAGAGATCGCCGCTCGGTAGGCCGCGTAGGCCGGTTTGGCGCTGTAGTCGGCACGCATCAGCCCGTCGGTCGTGAAGGTGGCCGCGACGCCGGGAAGCGACCCCGCCGCCGAAGCGGATGAATCGCGCAAATTGAACCAGCGGTAGTCGGTGACATCGAACGTTCCGGAGTAGGAACGGGCGGCGGCGACCAGCTGGGTCAGAGCGCTGGCCTGCCGCGCTTCGCTCATCGACGCGCCCGTGGGCACACCGTTCTCGGTGATCCAGATCGGGACACGGAACCCAATCCCGGCCATGGGCAGAAAGCAGCTGCGCACCGTGCCCAGCGCCTGGGCCATCTCGGCGCGGTAGCTGTCCCCCGGTGCCATCACGGGCGGATAGACCGATCCGGGATAAAAGTCCAGGCCGACGAATCCCAACGCGGACCAGAATGCCTTTCCACCGTGGGCGCCGAGATAGCTGAAGAAGGCGGCGTCACCGGCCGGCGAGAAGCGATAGGCGTAGGTGAAGCCGAAGCGGAGCTGAGCGAACCCCCGCTGACGTGCCTCGGCCTGGGCGGCCTCGATTCCCTGGATGAGGGCATCCCTGGCCGAGGTGTAGCCGCCGTCGGATGTGTTGGGCGAGAAGTTGACGTTCACCTCGTTGGTGATCGTCATGGCCACCACGCGAGGGTTGGGGCCAAACACATCAACGACGTGGCGGACGTAGGCCCGCCAGGCGGCCAGGTTGCCGTCCTCCCCCGGACCGGGGTGGTAGCGGACCTGCAACTCGAGCCCGGCGGCCGCGTAGCGGGCGACCTGCGCCTTGAACTGATCGATGGCCGCCTCGCCGCCTGACCAGAAGAGCCGGTTCAGCCGCACGACAAGCACCCGGCCGGGCGGGCGCAGTCCCTGCGAGGCACTGACATCGCGGGCCACCGAGTCAGGGGCCGACGGGAGCTGAACCCCTCCGACGCTGCCGACCAGCCCCGGGTCGATGCCGAAGCGCAGCGGCGCCCCGAGGCGCGGGGCCGGGGCGCCGTAGGACCCGGTGCAGAGCGAATCACCGGCCCGAGCGTGATCGCCGAAGACGGTTCCCAGCAGCCCGGCCACGCCGAGCGCGACCAGGGCATACGGGAAAGTGCGCCAGCCCACGTCAGGAGAAGCTGCGCAGGAACCTAGCCGCGGCAGCGCGTCCGGCGGTCAGTCTCCGATCGGCCACACCGATCTCTTGGACGCGACCGCCGCTGACCCGCAGCACAACACGGGCGTGTCCGCGAACCGCGGGTAGGTACCAGACGTTGCGCCCCACCCGATACCCGTGACCGAGGCGCACAACTCGCCCGGCTCGAGCCACGCTTTCACCCGGACGGATCCGTCCGGAGTGGTAGTGCCGGTTCGCGGTCAGCAGGATCACCGCTCGCCCGCTGACCCGATGCCGTGTCTGGCGCGGCAGCGAGTGCAGCAGGTGCCGTGAGGGATACCCCACCCGGATGCCAGCGCCGCTGCGCAGGCAGAAGAAGTCGAAGTCGCGGCGGCTACGACGGCGGTAGCTGCGCAGCTCACGACGCACCCGGCCGCGACTCTGGCCAAGCGCCACCGGGCCCAGCCGCGATCCGGTCAGCCGGCCGGCCACCGGCGCGCAGCGAGGGACGCGCCGTCCGCCGCCGACCGGTATGGACGCCACCGCACCGGGACAGTGCGCGCCGTTGACCGACACAACGACGGCCGCGGCCAGATCGCGCTCGTCGTGTCCGATCTGAATTCCGTAGCAGCCGGAGGCCACCCGCCAGCCGGTCGCACCCCAGTAGGACAGCCCCCGCGCGTCGATCGGGAAGCTGGCCCGTGTGCTCTGTCCGGGCTGGAGGCTGACCCGGGCAAAGCCCTTGAGCTGACGCGGTGGCTCGCCGGTCGAGGCCGGGTCGGCGATGTACATCTGCGGAACGTCGGATCCAGCCCGATGGCCGGTGTTGGTCACGTTGATGCTGACGGTGGCCAGCGGCGATCCCGATGCCGGCACGGTGACCTTCAAGCCGCTGTAGGCAAAGCTCGTATAGGACAGTCCGAAGCCGAATGGGAACAGGGGCGTGATGTGCCGCGCGTCATACCAGCGATAACCAACCAGGAGCCCCTCTGAGTACTGCGACTGAGGAATGCCCTGCGCGTTGTTCACGCCCGGATACTGCTGCGGCGTCTGGGTGGGGATATCCGCTCGCGAGCGCGGGAACGTCTCGGGCAGCTTCGCCCCCGGATTTACATCCCCGTAGAGCAGGGCGGCGATGGCGTTGCCGTCCTGCTGACCCGGATACCAGGCCTCGAACAGGCCCTTGATCTGACTCAGCCAGGGCATCAGGACCGGTCCGCCCGTGTTCAATACGACAATCGTGTGCGGGTTGGCGGAGGCCACCGCGGAGATGAGGCTGTCCTGGTTCACCGGCTGGGGCGAACAGCCGGTGAACAGCGTGCAGTTGCCCGAGCTGAGATCGAGCGTTGAGCGGTCGGTCCCCTCGCTGTCCTGAGCTCCCACGAAGACGACGGCCACGTTGGCCGCTGCCGCCGTGACCTTGGCCTGGGCCTCACTCGAGCCGTCGGCGTAGAGCACGGTGTCCCCGTTGGCCGCCGCCCGTTGCTGGATTCCGGCCAGTGGGCTCACCACGTCGGACTTTCCGGTGAACTCCGGCACGTGGCTGCTGCCGTTGCCGTTGTAGAACTGCACGGCCCCCTGCGGCCCGGCTCCCGGCCCGATGACTGCGATCCGCTGCCCGTGCCCGGTGAGGGGCAGGACCCCGCCCTGGTTCTTGAGCAGGACCGTCCCCTGCTCGGAGATCGTCCGGGCCAGCGCGATGTCCTGCGGGCGCTCGACGTTGGCCGCCGCTGCCCCCGGCTCCGCCACGGCCGGGTGATCGAACAAACCGATGCGGAACATGCTGCGAAAGATTCGCCGCACCATGTCGTCAAGGCGGGCCATTGACACCTGGCCAGTCTGCACGGCAGCCTTGAGCGGAGCGGTGAAGTACTGGCCCGGGGAGACGTTCATCTCCATGTCCAGTCCGGCGTTGGCCGAGGGAACCGTGGAGTGCGTTGCCCCCCAGTCGGACATCACGAATCCACCAAAGCCAAACTGCCCCTTGAGGATCGAGGTCAGCAGGCCGGGGTTCTGGCAGGAGTAGACGTCGTTGATCCGGTTGTAGGAGCACATGACAGAACCGACGTGTCCCTGGCGCACCGCTGCCTCGTAGGGCGGCAGGTAGATCTCCTGGAGCGTCCGCTCGCTGAGATCCGCGGAGTCCGTCATCCGGTTGGTCTCCTGGCTGTTGGCGACGTAGTGCTTCACCGTCGCAATGACCGGATTGGTCTGGATCCCGTTGATCTCGGCCGCCCCGCCGCGTCCGGCTAGAAACGGGTCCTCGCTCATGTACTCGAAATTGCGACCGTTGAGCGGTACCCGGTCGATTTCGACGCCCGGCGCCAGCTGGATGTTGATGCCCTTGTGCAAGGCCTCCCACCCGAGCGCCTGACCAAACTGATACTGGAGGGACGGATCCCAGCTCGAGCTCTGAGCGATCGGCGCCGGGAAGGCCGTGGTCCCGGTCACCTGATCCCCGACGCCCTGCCCGGCGTCGTTGAGCACCAGGTCGGGAATGCACAGGCTGGGCTGTGGGGGGATGTAGCCCGCGGTGCCGTAATGGGCAAAGATCGGCTGCGATTGCGAAAGCATGGCCAGCTTCTGATCGAGATTCATGGCCGCCACCAGCTCGTTCGCACGCTGGTCGGGCGAGAGGGCAGTGTTCATCCACGGACACTGGCTGCTGGCGCCCCGGGCCGGCTCTGCTCCCCCTGACCAGGCCAAGACCATCACCACTGCGAATACGGCCGCCAGGCTCAGCCTGAGCCAATGATCCACTTCCCGGCACGCTCTCATCCCGACGTCAGCCTAACCGAGCCGGGGCGACCGAGGCGCCAACGGCCGGAGACCTTCAGCTTCGGATCAGCCGTCGGTGTCGGGGGCCAGTGCCGCCTTGGGTAGCCGCGAGGCGTTCGGGGTGCCGGTCAGCGTGGTCCGCGGATGCACGGACAGCAGCACCGGACGCCGCGGACGCTGGTTGAAGTTGAAGTCCTGGGTCAGATTGCCGAGGATGCGGGCCCGTTCGCGCACGCCGGGCCGCGGGTCGGGACGACCATCGGTGGCGGGATCGATGCGCTGACCGTGGAGGAAGTCATCCTCGATGAACTTGTCGTAAGCGTCGAAGCTCAAGGTCTGGTGATCGACATAGCCGCGCCGGGCATAGGGGCTGATGAGGAGACCCGGCACCCGCAGGCCGTAACCGTTGACATCCACCCGAGGCGGGACGACGTGGTCGTAGAACCCGCCCCAGTCGTCCCACGCGAGGAAGATCGCCGTCGACTTCCAGTCCGGGCTGCGCATGACCGCGTTGATGAGGCTGGTGACGTAGCTCTGTCCAAAGCTCACCAGGGCCGGCGGATGCTCGGAGACCGCGCCCGAGGGCACCACCCAGGAGACGGCCGCAAGGTGTCCGCGATGAGCCGCCTTGTAGAACTGCTTGACGGACTGGATGTTGCCCAACTGGTGGTCGGCACGCACGGTGTCGAAGAAGGGGAGCGGATTCCAGATTCCCGGCGTGTTCGATGACTGGGCGACCGGAGCACAGCTCTCGGCCGCGCTGTTGCGACAGTCGGGCTCGGTTCCGGTGAGCACGTAGTAGCCCCAGCTCACGTGGGACTTGTGCAGCAGATAACTCAGGTCCGTCCAGGCGTAGTCGGGCCGACGGCGCGTCGCGCCGCCGTAGATGGTCGGCCGGTTGGGCGGCCGGTCGGCGCGTGGCGGCTGCACGGCGTTGACACAGCTGGAGGGGTTGTCGTACTGGACACAAAAGGCTGACCACTCCGAGACCAGAAACAGGTGGGAGGGCAGGCTCCAGGAGGCGTTGGGCTCAAACATGTGGTCCTGGAGGACAAAATCCCGCGCATAGGCCCAGTAGTTCGGGATGTCGCTACGGGTGTGGTAGCCGATGACATCGGGCTTGGACGAGTTGGTACAGGCCGGATCGTTGGGATCAAGGCATCCCCTCCGACCTGATTCGGCCTGGCGGATAAACCCGCTCATCCGTCCACCGTTGATGTCGGCGACGGCATTGCGCAGCGAATGGGGACCGCCGCCGTTGACATCGGAGTGGTCGACGTGAGGCCGGACGCAGGCTCCTGTGGCTGGATCGGGCACACACACAGTCGGCTGACCGTGCTTCATCGGGATGCCGTCCGCGCCCGGGTAGCGCCCGAACGGGTTTTGAGCGCCCACCGGACACGCCGACCATGGTCAGCCCGACCACACCCCAGATCACGAGGAGCGTTATCAGGAAGCGGCGCAAGAAGCGCGACATCTGCGCTAATTATCAGGCCGCGACCGGCGTGCCGGGCGCGGCCGTAAGCGGAAAGGCGATCAGGAGCCGCCGACCGTGGTATTCAGCCGCCAGGTGTGTCCCCCGTTCTTGGACACGTACTGCAGTGTCTGCCCCGGGCCGCTACCGCTGGCCGAGGTGTCGATGAACCCGACGAGATGACCTTGCGGGTTGCGGGTCACCGCCATCGAGAGCCCATTGAACAGCGCGCGGTACCAGTGCTTACCGCCGTCGCCCGTGGCGTCGATGACCTGGCCGCCGCCGTAGGCGAAGATCAGCCTGCGGCTGGCCGCTGCGAGGTTGAGGACCACAAGCGGTGCTTGGGCGGCGTCCAGATGCAGCGCCGGACCGTCCGTTTTCCAGGTCTTACCGCCGTTGGTCGTCGCCGCCGGATACTGCGCCTGGCCCACGTCGGCCAGCGCGAAGCCGTGTTTGGCATCGGTGAAGGTGCGCCCTGCGAGCGCTGAGGAATGGACCTTGGAGCCGGGCGCCAGCGTCCCGCTAGCACGCTTGATAATCGATCCCGTGACCGTCTTGGCCGGCCCGGCCGCCGCTACCGCGCTCACCCCCGAGGCGGTCGACGCGGCTACGGCCAGACTGAGAGTTGACGCGGTGACCACGGCCAACCCGGCGAATCGCTGAGACGAAACGTGTGGCATTAAGACCTCCCCTTGGACGGCGCCCGTGGTTGACGGAGTTTCGCACGGGAAGACATCCCGGCCAAGCCGCCGAGCAGGCTGTGAGCCAGCGTGGGCAGTTCAGTAGCGGCTCAGGCCGGCAACCTCTGCAGAATGTTGCCCGTGGGGGCGTTTTGGGGGCAAGGTAAGCTTCCTTGCTCGTAGTGAATGTCGGCTGACAGATCGGTAGGGATGGCGGTCGAGACCAGAACTCTCGCGGCCGAGACAGGCGATCATTTCGCCCAGTTCTATGAGGACGAAGCGGAACTCGCCGGGACGGCCGGGAGGTACCTGAGCGATGCCGTTCGGGCCGGCGCGATAGCCCTCGTCATAGCCACGGAGGCGCATCGATCCGCGTTCGCGGCCGAACTGGAGGCCGCCGGGCTCCATCCAGCGAGCCAATGCCGAGATGGCAGACTCATCTGCCTCGACGCGGCGGCGACGATGGCCAGCTTCATGCCCGACGGCCAAATCGACCGCGACCAGTTCCGCGAGGTGGTCGGCTCGGTCGTTCGCCAAGCCGGGGCGACGGGCAGGCCGGTTCGCGCGTACGGCGAAATGGTGGCGCTTCTCTGGGACGGCGGCGATGTACTGGCGGCGATCGAACTCGAGAAGCTGTGGAACGAACTCGGGCGTGAGCTTCGGTTCTCGTTGATGTGTGCCTATCGCAGCACGGGGGCTCAGGAAGACGAGCATTCAGAGGCGCTGCGGGAGATCTGCACGCTGCACTCGGCTGTCATACCGCCGCCGAGGCCCGCGCTTGATGAATCTCGGGATTCAACGGGCGCTGCGGTCTCGGCTCGATTCCTAGCTGATCGGGACGCACCACGTTCCGCTCGCCGATTCGTCGCCAACGCCCTGGTGCGCTGGGGCCACGCGGGGATGCTCCTCGACGACGCCAGACTTGTGATTACTGAGTTGGCGACCAACGCAGTCGTGCACGCACGGTCACCTTTTTCGGTCGTCGCCCGCGCCGAGGGTTCTCGAATCCACCTCTCAGTCTGTGACGCCAGCCTCGTCAAGCCGACGCTAATCGAGGAGGACCCGATGGCGACCTCTGGCCGCGGACTTCGACTGGTTTCTCTCCTTTCGTACCGATGGGGCGTCGACGTCGCTGCTCACGGAAAGACCGTCTGGGCGGAGCTCCAACTCTGAGCCTTCTCCCGGTTATCGCCGGCAGATCGAGACATCCTCGGTCGACGGGGCGAGGTGGCGGACGTGGAGCAGGCGCAGCTGGGGGTTGTAGATCGCCAGCGTGCCCCGCAGTAGCGAACTGGTGACGATGTAGCCGTCGGCCGCGTCGAGGTCGAAGGAGCCATAGGGAGCGTGGGCCCGATCCACGACCCGTCCGTTGTTTAGGGAGACCTTCTCTATGCGGCTGCCGTATCCGCTGGTGATGTAGGCAAAGCCACCGTGGAAGACCACGTGCTGGGGCGGAGGCCCTCCGGGCACGCGGAACAGAAGGCGGTGGGTGCGGGCGCTGAACACGCCGACGTAGGAGGTGCTGGCCGAGGTGATCCAGACCCGCTGGTTATCGGCCGTGAATCGCAGGTCATGGGCCAGGAAGCCGGGGTCGAAGTGTCCGATCACGTGCGGGCGACCCGGGTTGCCGACCGGGCTCGAGGGGGGCGGCGGCGTGCTGAGGACCGTCGAAAGGAGAGTGATGGTTCGTGCCGATTGACCCAGGGCGACCCAAACCTGTCTCCAGTCCGGGCTGAAGGCCAGGTGGTGCGCCCCCACGCCGACGGCGACCCGCGCGAGGATCCGGTGGTTGTAGAGACCGATCACGGTGAGCTTCCCGCTGGCGTCGTCGGTCACATAGGCGTGCTCGGAGTCGGGGAAGATCGCCGGAATGTGCGGCGAGACGAAGCCGTGAAACACCTTGATCGTCGTTAGCGAGGGTGCATCGAGAAGCGTGACCGTTCCGGACGCTGCGCTGACCACCACCGCGATGCTGCAGGTCGCGGTGGGCGAGGTCGCGACGTATTCCGGGTCGCCTGGGACGGTCACCTGGTTCACAACCCGCCCGCTGGGCAGATCGACGAGGAGGAGTCGGTTCTCGGTCTGAGCGGTGACCAGGGCCTGCAACGGTCCGGGTGGCTTCGCCGGTGCTCGAGCCGGCGCCGGTTCGCGTGTTGAGGTGAGGCGGGGCGGGTGGCGGGTCTGCTGACCGCAGCCGGCGAGCAACCCCAGGAGCGCCGCTGTAGCGACGATCGCTCTCGGACGGCCCGAAGCGATCATCCGAAGCCCGGGTGCAGGAGCACCCTGCCCGTGGCCGTGGCCTCCTGTCCGTTCGGAAAGAACGCCGTGACACGGACCTGTGGATAGACCTCGGGAGTGCCGTACCAGAGGTCGGTGCGAGCCGAGACGGGTATTCGCAACGGACCGTGTCGGAGGCTGACGCTCTGCAGGTATCCCAGCCATGTGGTCGCTGCCTGGGGTGCAGCCGGTGGACTGAGGGCGACCACTCGACCGCCCATCTGGACCACGACCAGGCGGGCGGGGACCTCCGTGCTGACCCCGATTCCGACGCGTTCACAGGCGATCGAATTTGGCCTTCCGCACGCCACCCCCAGAAACGGCAGCGAAGCCGATGGGAGTGGCAGCACACGATGGGCCGTCGAGCACCCAGCGAGCGAGTTGCCGATGCCGGCACAGCCGGCCCCGGCGAAGGACACTCCGCCCGTGAAGCGGTGGACGCGGTGGGCCGTGTAGGTGGTCTCCCGGGCGCTGATCGCCGACCGCTGTGGCCCGCCGCAACCGCCGAGGGTCACACTGAGGATCGCCAACGGAGCGAGATATCGCATGACCTCTCTACGTGATCCGTCAGCCCAGAAGTCCAATCAGCTACGCAGCCCCGACTGCGAGTGGGATGATCGACCCAAGGTGCGAGCCAAGAATCTCGCCGCGATGGACCTGGCGCCCTCGGCGAGACGTATATGGGGTGATGGACTGGCTCGCGAGCAGGCGGTGAGCGATCGTGACCGCTCCGATGCGGCCTTGGTCCGTGCTGCCCACGAAGGGTCCGACTCAGCGCTCGAGGCACTGTTCCGCCGCCACTGGAGACGGGCTCACCAGGCGGCCTACCTCGTCTGTCTGGACAGCAGCGGGGCCGAGGACATCGCCCAGGAAGCGTTCCTGTCGGCACTTCGCTCCCTCGAGCGCTTTGACACCCGCCGGCCATTCGCGCCGTGGCTGCACCGCATCGTCGTCAACCGCGCCATCGACTGGACGCGAATGCGCGCCGCCCGCCACGAGATCGCCACGGACACTCTTCCCGAACCGGCCTCGACCCCGGAACTCGAGATCGACCATGCCGATCAGCTCATCCAGGCATTGGCCGAACTCGCCCCCGATCACCGCGCCGTGATCGTGATGCGCTATATCCACGATTTCTCCCCGGGCGAAATTGCCCGCGCCCTCGGAATCCCTCGCGGGACGGTCAACTCCCGGCTTCGCCGGGGCCTGGACCAGCTCAGCCAGCAACTCGATCGTGAGCAGGTCAGATGACCGAAACTGAGCTACGCGACCGGCTGCGCGCCATTGACCCCGACCCTGACTCAGCGGCGCAGGAGCGGGCCTGGGACGTCGTCCGCAGCGCCCACCGGCCAGCGCCCACCCCGCCCACGCGCCAGCGCCGGCTGCGCTGGCGACTGACCGTTCCCGCGCTGGCTTCCATGCTGGCGTTGGCGGCAATCGCGGTGGCCGTGAGCAACCCTCCCCACGTAGCCCTGGCCCGCTGGCTGCGTGAGGCGATCGGCCTCAACCCAGCTCCGCACGCCCGGCCGATGCTCGCGGGGTTGCCGGGTGGAGGCCAGCTGCTGGTCAACTCGCCCGCCGGGCCGTGGCTCGTCAATGCCAGTGGCCACCGCCGCTACCTCGGCCACTACACCGCCGCCGCCTGGTCGCCACACAGCCTGTACGTCGTTACGTGGCGAGGGCGCGAGCTTGATGCACTCAGCCCGCGCGGTCAGCGCCAATGGGTGCTGGCCAGCTCCGGAGCGATCTTTGTCGCGCGCTGGTCTCCCGACGGTTACCGGATCGCCTACACCGCCGGCCATACCCTGTGGGTTATCGCCGGTGACCGGACCGGCAACCACCGGCTTGCCGCCGCCGATCCCGCGGTCGCCCCCGCCTGGCAGCCCCGCAGTGGTCTCGCCCACCGGATCGCCTTCGTCGACCCCTCCGGCTACGTCCGGCTGCTCGACGCCGACAGCGGCGCCCAGCTATGGCGCCTCAAGGCCCAGTCAGCAGTCCGGCAGCTGCTGTGGTCCGCGGACGGAACGCGGCTCCTGGTCCTCTCCCCCACTCGAGCCGAGCTCTACAGCGCAGGTGGCCAACTGCTCGCCGCCACGGCGCTGGCCGCCGGGCAGACCATCACCCAGGCGGCGGTTGCCCCGGATGGGCACCGTGTTGCTTTGGCCATCCACCAGCCCGGAATCGCCGGTAACAGCATCGCCGTCCTGACTGCCAGCCGCCGCGGACTGGGGATGCCTCCGCAGATCCTGTTTAGCGCCCGCGCGCAGATCGACGGGATCAACTGGTCACCCGACGATCTCTGGCTGCTGGCCTCAAGCCCATCGGCAGATCAGTGGATCTTCATCCGCACCCAGCCTCCGGTCCGCCTCCAGTCCGTCAGCCACATCGCCGCCCAGTTCGCATCGCACCCCGGAGCCGCGCCGGGCTTCCCCAGCCTCGGGGGTTGGCAATCCGCGCCGCCGGCGCTCCGTTAGTCCGTGGTTGGGGAGATCAGCAGCGACACGATTGGGTTTGGACCCATGTCGACGCTTGCGTCGAGCAGTGGGCACTTTAGAGTTGGTCCGCCCCGCAACGACCTCGAGGAGAACAGATGGGCTTCGATCAGTACCACGAACGATGACCGATCATCTGCTGCGTTCGCAGGCGCCGATCAGCGACTCGAACTGGAAGCTCCTCGACGACGAGGCTCGGCAGCGCCTGCATCCCGCCCTGGCTGCCCGCCGGTTGGTCGACTTCCTCGGACCCCATGGCTGGGAGCATTCGGCGACCAACCTCGGCCGCGTGAACCCGCTCCAGGAGACGCCGGCGGACGGGATTACCGCCCTCCAGCGCCGCGTGCTCCCCCTGGTCGAGATGCGTGCCGAGTTCGCCATCTCCCGCGCGGAGCTCCGAGACGACGACCGGGGCGCCACCGACACGGATCTGGAACCGCTCGACACCGCCACCCACGAGATGGCCGTGGCCGAGAACCGAGCCATCTTCCACGGCTGGCCGGCCGCGTCGATGACCGGCATCGTCGAGGCCTCCCCCCACCGCGACTGCTCACTGGGCGACGCCGTCGAGGAGTATCCGCGGTCGGTGGCTGGTGCCGTTGAGCGATTGCTGCGCAGCGGGATCGAAGGGCCGTATGCGCTTGCCCTCGGCGGCGAGCAGTACCAGCGGGTCGTCGAGACGGCCGAGCATGGCGGCTATCCGCTGCTCGAGCACCTGCGCAAGATCCTCGAGGGCCCGATCGTCTGGGCACCCGGCCTCTCCGGCGCCATCGTGCTGAGCACCCGCGGCGGCGACTTCCAGTTCGAATGCGGCCAGGACCTGTCCCTCGGTTATCTGGATCACGACCGCGAGGAGATTCGCCTCTATCTCGAGGAGAGCTTCAGCTTCCACGTGGCCACGCCGGAGGCCGCTGTGCCCCTGAGCGCCTGAGCCGCCCGCGATCCCGATCAGCGCGGGGGGATAACCAGGATCCGCTCTTGGGTGAAGTAGCGCCCCAGGTCATCTGGGCTCGCGGGCGCGGGACGATAGACGTCTATGTGGCGGCCCTTGATCGCGCCGCCGGTGTCCTGGGCCAGGAACCAGCCACCACCGAGATGGCGATAGGCCGGGAGGTAGACGCGACTGCCGAGCGGGATCAGACGGGGGTCAACAGCGATGCTGTGGTAGTAGCGCAGGGGCTTCGATGGCTCCGGCGCGAAGGTGACCCCGCCGTAGGGGAGCTCTCGCCCACCGTGGCCGTTTGACCATCCGCCGGTGCTCAGGGGGAACGTGACGGCGCCGCGGCGGTTGCGCCACCCGCCGATCAGCCAGACCGGAGAGCCCTGAGTCCACTTCCCGAGGCAAACCGGCACTGTCGGACGGCCGGCAGCGTTGACCCAGCCGGTTGAGCCAAGCGCAGCAATGTGGACGCGACGGCCGTGGAGGTCAACGCCGTCGCCCTCCATCGCCAGGCCGCGCGCGGAATACAGCCAGTCCGCGGGATAGCTTCCGGCCAGTCCGGGAGCCTCGACGCCACGCCCTATGAACCACCTCTCGGGCGCCGGGTAGTACTCGGTGATCGTGACTCCGCCC
>JBDTEE010000074.1:0-36166 GCA_039922645.1 Solirubrobacteraceae bacterium
TCAACGACGAGCTGACCTCGCTGCCCGACATCGATCTCGACTTTCCACGCGACATCCGGGAGAAGCTCATCCCTCGCGTGCACGAGCGCTACGGCCGGGAGCGTTCGGCGCTGGTCGCCGCCTTCCCCACCTACCGGGCCCGGGGTGCCATCCGCGAGCTGGGCAAGGTGCTGGGCCTGCCGCCTGGAGAAATTGAGCGGTTGGCCCGCGGTAGCGAGGGCTGGGACGCCCGCGAGGTGGGCCGTGACATTGAGAGCACGGGTCGCCGGGGATTGAGCGGGCGTTGGGCCTGGCTGGCCCGGCTGGCCACGGAGGCCCATGGGCTTCCCCGGCATCTCTCTCAGCACTCGGGCGGGATGATCATTGCCACCCGCCCCCTGATCGATTGCTGCCCGATCGTGCCCGCGGCCATGGATGGGCGGCAGATCGTCCAATGGGACAAGGACTCCTGTGCCGATGCCGGCTTTCTGAAGATCGACCTGCTCGGACTGGGGATGCTCTCGGCGGTCGAGCGGTGCGTCGAGTTGATTTGGCGCTCGCGCAGGGAGCGCATCGATCTAAGCCGGATTCCCTATGACGATCCAGCCACCTACGAGTGCATCCAGAACGCCGACACCACCGGCGTCTTTCAGATCGAGAGTCGGGCTCAGATGGCCTCACTGCGCCGCACCCGGCCCGAGACTCTGCAGGACATCA
The DNA here is from genome assembly GCA_039922645.1 of Solirubrobacteraceae bacterium. Taxonomy (GTDB): domain Bacteria; phylum Actinomycetota; class Thermoleophilia; order Solirubrobacterales; family Solirubrobacteraceae; genus Palsa-465. The sequence continues at coordinate 697 of JBDTEE010000074.1, forward strand.
CCATCCAGGTGGCGATCGTGCGCCCGGGGCCGATCCAGGGCGGGGCGGTCACCCCCTACATCGAGCGTCGTCAGCGGCTACGAGTCGATCCTGGCTACCAGGTCCCCTATGAGCATCCCTCGCTCGAGGCGGTGCTGGGCGAGACCCTGGGCACGATCATCTTCCAGGACCAGGTGCTCGAGGTGGCGATCGCCTTTGCCGGCTTCAGCCCCGGTGAGGCCGAGGGACTGCGTCGGGCCATGAGTCGCAAGCGCTCGGAGGCGGCCATCCAGGCCTACCACGAGCGTTTCGTTCAGGGCGCCCAGGACAGGCATGGCGTCGACGCCGAATCCGCCGAGCGCGTCTTCGCCATGGTCAAGGGCTTCTCCGGCTTCGGTTTTCCTAAGGCTCACGGGGCGGCGTTCGGGCTGCTGGCCTACCAGTCGACTTGGCTGCGGGTCCACTACACCCCGGAGCTCCTCTGCTCGCTGTTGAACGAGCAGCCGATGGGCTTCTATCCCCCGGACGCGCTCGTCCACGAGGCTCAGCGGCGGGGTATCGAGGTCCTGGCCCCGGATGTGAATCACAGCGGCCTCGAGTGCGATGTCGAGCTCGCCGGACCGGCGGCGCAGCGGAGCGGGGCTCCCCACGGCCGGGTCCGCATCGGGCTGGGCTATGTCCGCGGGGTGCGGGGAGAAGAGGTGCAGGGGCTGGTCGCGGCCCGGGAGCGGGGCGGGCGCTTTCGCAATCTCTCCGACCTGGCATCGCGGGCGGGATCGAGTGCCTCGGCTCTGGAGCTGCTGGCCTGGTCGGGAGCCTGTGACGAGCTGGCCGCAGCGGGTACGGGGGTGGTCGGCTCAGCGCGGCGGATCGCCCTCTGGCAGCTGGGGGTGATGTCCCCCGGTCGGCGGGTGCCCGGGGGTACCCAGCTCGCCCTGCCCCTCGACCTGCCGGTGCCTCCCGGACTGCGTGAGCTGAGTGAGTGGGAGGCCATGCTGGCCAACTACAGCTCGATCGGCCTGACCACCGGCACCCATCCTCTGGCTCTGCTGCGTGATCGCATGCCCGGTGCGGCGACGAGCCGTGATCTCGGCGTACTCGAGCACGGCGGCCGGGTCAGGGTGGGGGGCCTGGTCGTGGCCCGCCAGCGGCCGGGTACTGCGGGGGGCGTGGTCTTCATCCTGCTCGAGGACGAGCACGGGACCATCAACCTGATCGTCCCGCCCAAGATCTATGAGCGGCACCGTCTGATCGTGCGGACCGAGCCGCTGATCCTCGTCGAGGGCAAGCTGGAGCGCTTTGCCGCCGCCGGCGGCGCCATCAACGTGCTCGTCAACCGGGTGGGGCCGATCGATGCTCCCGATCAGATCCTGGCCGAGGTCAAGGACTTCTCCATGCTCGACGAGCAGGTCAGACGCGGGCGGGCCGAACAGCAGGCGGCGGCCGCCGCGGCTGCCGCGGCCCCGGGGGACTCCGCGCCCTCCGCCGCCGGCGAGGCGGAGGACTTCCGGGCTGTCGCGCCGCCGGTCATGAGCTTTGCCTCCGGCCGGCGCCGCTAGCCGCGGGCTCCAGCGGATCATCCACCGGGCGGGCACGATAAGGTGCCGCTCGCATTGCTTGGCGTCGGCCTTTTCATCGCCTTCTGGGTCCTGCTCGCCTTCGGGCTCTTCTTCGTGGCCGCCCGTGGCGGCCTGAGTGGCGCCCGCACCACCGTGCAGCACCAGTCCCGTACGGCCAACCGCCTGGTCGGTCTGAGCTTCGTGGTCATGCTGCTCGGGTTCGGCATCGCCTTGCCCCTGGCTCTGCTCACCGGTAACCACGCCAACGCCAGCGGCCAGGTGGGCGGCATGAAGCTCACCGCCGGCGAGAAGGTGGGCCGCGAGCTGTTTGGAGAGCACTGTGCGGTCTGCCACACGCTCTCGGCCGCCAACGCGATCGCCAAGGTCGGTCCCAACCTCGACACCCTCAAGCCGCCGGGCTCGCTCGTGCTGAACACGATCAACAACGGCTGCCTACCCAACGCCTCGGGCAGCACCTCCAACGAAACCTGCCTCGGCGAGGGGGTCATGCCCGCCGGGATCGTCCAGGGACGCGACGCTCAGAACGTGGCCAACTTCGTCGCTCGCGTCGCGGGCAAGGAGTAGCTCCACCGCCACTTGGCGGCAGCCAGCCCCGGGGCTCCACCGCCCTTTGGCGGCGGCCGGGCCCGGCCGGAACCTCGCCGGAGCCCGGGGCAGAAACGAACGATACGGACGCTTTTCTGCCCAGCGCCGAGGACCGGGCGAGCCCCACGGACACAAATCTCGCAAAGTGGAGGGTCTTTGCGCAGTGAGCGGCGGATCGGCGCTCGAAGCTCTGGATTTCCCCGCCTGTGGGCGATAAAACGGCGCCAGGAGAGGCGTTTCTGAGCGGTTGCGGAGTCGGCCGTCGGTCATCCGGAACCGCTGGTAGAGTCGCCAACCCGTACAGCTGAATTCCCAAATACACCCACCGCCGCCACTTTTTGTGGGAGGGAAGTGGGGGACCCAAGTTGTTGGGGCTAATCGCGCTCTGCGCGTAGCGTCGCTCTTTCGATGCGAGCCCGTCAGCTAACCCCGCAAGCACCGAGAAAGAGGACGTGAAATGCCGCGATCAGGCGCAGCAGTGTCCCGGGGTGATAGGGCTCGCTACGACGAGAGGCCAGCCGAGCGCAACGCTCGCGAGGAGTCGGTATTCGACCATTTCGGTAACGAGCCCCCCGCCTCCGAGAGCTATCGGGTGGAGGTGGAGCGCTACTGGAAGCGGACCGCCTCACGGCGGTCGCAGGCTGAGGCTCGACAGGCTCGCCGCGTGCGGCGGTTCAGCGGCGAGGTGTCGAAGGGCGGCGAGCGCCGCACCGAGGCGCTGAGCACCGCGAGCACCGCGAGCACCGCGAGCGCCGACCCTAGGCTCGACTCCTGGGGGGCCGAGATTGCGCCGGAGCGGACGAGCGAGGCGGCGGGGACCAACGACCCGTATCGCGAAATGCTTCATAGCTGGGCGCGCGAGACCGCCGAGGAGTTCAAACGGCCGGCTGGATCTGGCCGGCGTACGGTGACCATCACCGGCCACGGCGCCGAGGGCTACGCGTCTCGCCACGGGACCCGTGCCTCCTCCGCAGAGCGCCACCGTCAGCTCCCGCGCCACGAGCGATCGGGCTACCAGCCTGATCGGGTGGCCATGTGGGCGGTGCTGCTGGGCATGCTCATGGTTCTGGCGGCAGCGGCCAGCGCCCATGCTGCGGTCATCGCGCACCATGCGCTGGCCCTGCACTGAGCGGCTGACCGCCGCTTTCGCACGCCACACGCTCACCGGCCGGCAAATCCGGACGTTCACGTCGGCTTCATTAGGCACTTCTGCGTGCCGCGTGATCTGGCCTTTATCCCCCGTCGTAGAAGGGGGATATGCGTCCCCATGGGCGTTTGTGATTAGCCGGGTGATCCGGATACACTTATCACGCGTAAGTAGATGTGAAAACTAAAGGCAGCCCCACCGCTGCCAAGGCCCGAGACCACGCGGGGGTCAACAATGAAGACTCCGATGAGCCGATTCCAAATCCACGACGACCTGACCGCCCCGGAAGGCTCGGCCACCGTTCTGCGGGGTGCCCTGTCCGCCGGCGGGCAGTTGCCCAACTTCCTCGGCGTACTGGCCGGCTCTCCGGCTGCGCTGCGGGCCTACGCCCGATTTCGCTCCGAGCTTCGGCATGGCCAGCTGACGCTGCCGACGCTGGAGCGGATCGCTCTGGCCGTGGCCGAGTACTACCAGTCAGCGCCCGGCATCGCCATGCACTCGCGGGCGGCGCGGGGCGTCGGCCTGGCCCTCGATGAGGTGGCGCTGGCGCGTCAGTTCAACTCCAAGGACGAGCGTGAGGCGGCCCTGCTGCGCTACCTCCGGGCGCTGCTCGACAATCGCGGACGGGCGCCCATGCATCTGCACGAGGAGGCTCGCGAGGCCGGTTGGCAGGACGAGGAGATCCTCGAGGCGATCGCCGCGGTGACGCTCGAGGGCTTCACGGCCCTGATCAACGTGGCTGGTGAGGTGCCGGTCGATGGATCGAGCGAAGCCTCCCGAGCTCTGGAAGCAGCCTGAGATCGTTAGGCTAGGAGCGGTCATGGCCGCGCGCGAGCAGACCAGGACGGAGGAGGGGAGCCGAGCCAACTGCTGCCCTCTCTACCACGAGGCGGTTGAGCTCGTGGGTCGTCGCTGGACGGGCGCGATTCTGCGCGTGCTGATGGATGGGCCCCTGCGCTTCTCGGAGGTCGCCGCCTCGATCCCCGAGCTCTCTGACCGGCTCCTCTCCGAGCGGATGAAGGAGCTCGAATCGAGGGGCATGGTGCGGAGGACGGTCATCTCCGGCCCGCCGCTGCGGGTCCGCTACGAGCTCTCGGTGATGGGCCGCGATCTCGAGCCCGCGCTCGCCGAGCTCCAGACCTGGGCCCGGCGCTGGCTGGGCGACCAGCACGCCTCGCACTGATCCCCGCCGGGCGCGGGAGCGATCGGGCTCGCGGGCTCAGCTCAGGCCAGCTGCGCAGTACGCTGTCGCCCGCCGTCGCGCCAGCTCAGAGTGGATCCTGAGAGGCGCAGCGAGCGCACGGCGATGCTCGCGCCGGAGTCGAGCAGTCGCGCTGTGCCACCCCGCCGCGACAGGACCTCGGTCAGCACGCGATGGGTGGCGATCGAGTGCGCGGTGGCGATCCAGGCCACCCGGCCGCTGGCGTTGAGGACCAGCGCGGTCACCGTCGCGAACGACTCGGGGCCAGGATTCTCGATCGCCGCGTGAGTAAAGAGCTGATGGCCGTCGGACAGGCGGATGACGCGGATCTGCGCTGGTGCGGTGTCCACTCCGCAGCGAGTGATCGCCACAGCGACCATTCGGCCCGCCACAGCAGTCGCGTTCACCCGGCTGGTCTGGAGGCAGCTTCCGGTCGCGCCGAGGGTCACCGGGCGGCGATGAGCCCCGGTCAGGCACCCGAGCACGATCCCCTTCTGGACGTAGACCCGGGCCTGGCTGCCCCGAGCGAGGGTCCGGGCGCTGGCCGGGCCGCACCGGGCGCTGGCTGCAGTGGCGCTCGATGAGGACGTCCCCGATGGGGAGGCCGACGATGAGCCGCACGCCGCCAGCGCGCCCACGGTGATCAGCAGCAGCACAACGCGAGCCACGTGGCAACCCTAATGCACGGACAAGTAACGTTCCGCAGCCATGTCCGAGCAGCCGCTGACCGCCGAAGACGTCATTTCGCTCGTTGCCGAGCGCGACATCCGCTTCATCCGGATGTGGTTCACCGACGTGCTCGGCCAGCTGAAGGCCTTCTCGATCAACGTCACCGAGCTCCCGGACGCATTCGAGGGCGGGATGGGCTTCGACGGCTCATCGATCACCGGCTTCAACGCCATCGAGGAGTCGGACATGATCGCCATGCCCGACCCGACGACGTTCCGGGCCCTTCCCTGGCGACCGGGCGAGGCAGGCGTGGCGCGGATGTTCTGCGACATCCAGACGCCCGAGCGCACGCCGTATGAGGGCGACCCGCGTCACGTTCTGCGCCGCGCGGTACAGCGGGCCGAGCGGATGGGCTTTGACCACTTCTACGTCGGGCCCGAGCTGGAGTACTTCTACTTCCGCGACTCCAAGTCCACCGAGGTCCTGGACGAGGGTGGCTACTTCGATCTGACCACGCTCGATGCCGGCTCGGACCTGCGCCGCGAGACGGTGCTGGCCCTCGAGCAGCTGGGCATCCACACTGAATACACCCATCACGAGGTCGGTCCGAGCCAGCACGAGATCGACATGCGCTTCGCCGATGCCATGAAGATGGCCGACGACTGCATGACCTACCGCATCACGGTCAAGGAATACGCAATGAAGTATGGGCTCCACGCGACCTTCATGCCCAAGCCCCTGTTCGGTAAGAACGGCTCGGGGATGCACACTCACCAGTCGCTGTTCCGTGGCGAGGAGAACGCATTCTTCGACGCCGACGATCCGTACTTCCTCTCCGATGTGGGCAAGGCGTTCATCGCCGGCCAGCTCCGGCATTCGCGGGAGATCTGCTCGATCTTTGCCCAGTGGGTCAACTCATACAAGCGGCTCGTGCCCGGCTTTGAGGCGCCGGTCTACGTGGCCTGGTCGCGGCGCAACCGCTCGGCTCTGGTTCGCGTCCCGCTGTATCACCCGGGCAAAGAGCGCACCACGCGGATGGAGCTGCGCTGTCCCGACCCGGCCTGCAATCCGTATCTGACCTTCGCCGTGCTGCTCCAGGCCGGGCTCGAGGGCATCGAGCATGGCTACGAACTGCCCGATCCGATGGAGAAGAACCTCTACCACCTGTCTCCCGATGAGCGCCGGCGCTTGGGCATCGACCAGCTGCCCGAGACGCTAGGCGAGGCGATCGAGCTCACTGCCCAGTCCGAACTGGTGCTGCGCACCCTCGGCGAGCACATGTTCAATCGCTACATCGAGATCAAGCGCCAGGAGTGGGACGACTACCGCGTCCAGGTCACACCTTGGGAGCTACAGCGCTACCTGCCGGTGCTCTAGGCAAGCAACAGCGCGGCCAGCTCCTGGGACTCGGTGACCGGCGCCTGGCAGGTGAAGTGCTCACACACGTAGGCCGCGGCGCGACCGTCCACTGGGGAGCGGCCCTCCAGCAGGGGTAGCTCCCCGGCGCCACCGGCCAGGACGAGGTGCGGACGGAACTGTTCGCGGACGATTCGGATCAGGGGCTCGGCTCCGGGTCCAACGATCGCCACCTCGCGCACGCGGGCGAGGTGGAAATCGATTGCCTGCAGAGCATGGCCGAAGGCGAGCGGGTGGCGCCCGGCGATTGGAGCCAGCAGACGCAGCCCGGCCAGCGCCTGGTCCTCGTAGTCACCGCGGTCGGAGAGCCGACCTAGGCGGAGCAGCCCATAGGCGGCGGCCGAGCTCCCCGACGGCAGGGGTGAGTCCTCGAAGTCCTTGCGGCGCGCCCAGCCCGAGGCGTCGCCCGCCGTGGTGAAGAAGCCGCCGTGCTGGCGGTCGGCGAAGCGCTCGATCAGCGTGTCGGCCAGCGCGACCGCCTCCGTGTACCAGCGTGGATCGAACGTCGCCTCATACAGCGTGGTCAGGGCTTGCAGCAAATGGGCGTGGTCGTCGAGATAGGCCTCGATCTTGGGCGTGCGCAGGAGCCGGCCGTCGGCGTTGCGGCGCTCGGTCAGCAGGAACAGGGCACATTCCGTGGCCGCCGTCACGTATTCCTCGCGCTCCAGCGCCGCGCCCGCCTCGGCGAGGGCCGAGATCATCAGTGCGTTCCAGGTCGTGAGCCGTTTGTCGTCCAGACCGGGGCGTACGCGGTGACTGCGCGCCTCATACAGCCGCGCGCGGATTTCCTCGCGCCGCTCCGGCTCGGGGCCACGGGCCTCGAGCACGAGGGCCCCGGCGAACGGCCGCGGGCCAAAGTAGGCCACCGCGTCGGCATACCGATCGCCGAGCACGTCACGCAGCTCGGCCTCGGTCCACACGTAGAACTTGCCCTCCTCGCCCTCGGAATCGGCATCCAGAGCGGCGCAGAAGCCGCCCTCGGGCCCGCGCATTTCCGCTAGTGCCCAGTCGAGCGTCTCCTCGCAGACGCGGCGCATCAGTGGATCGCCCGAGACCTGCCAGCCGTGGAGGTAGGCGCGAGCCAACAGAGCGTTGTCGTAGAGCATCTTCTCGAAGTGGGGCACCGTCCAGGTGGGGTCGACCGAGTAGCGCGAGAAGCCGCCCCCGACCTGGTCGTAGATCCCACCAGCCGCCATGGCGCGGAGCGTGCTTAACGACATCTCCGTCTCGCCCCGCATCAGCAGCAGCTCGATGACCGAGGCCATGGGGAATTTCGGCGCGCGGGAAAAGCCGCCCTGTCGAGCGTCGAAGCTGCTCCGGAGCCCCTCGACAGCATCGACCAGGATCTGCTCGGTCAACGGCTCCTGTGAGGCCCGGACCCGGGTACTGGCGCCGATCGCATCCAGCACCTGCCGGCCGGAGGTGAGGACCTCATCTCGGCGGTCATGCCATGCGGCGGAGACGGCCTCGAGCACGGTTCGCCAGCTGGGAAGCCCATGACGGGGGCTGGGGGGGAAGTAGGTGCCGACGTAGAACGGCGCCTGGTCCGGGGTGAGGAAGGCGTTCAGCGGCCATCCGCCCTGGCCGGTCATGGCCTGACAGGCCTCCATGCAGACCGCGTCGACGTCGGGGCGCTCCTCACGATCGACCTTGATGCAGACGAAGCGCTCGTTCATCAGCGCGGCGATCGCGGGATCCTCGAACGACTCGCGCTCCATCACGTGACACCAGTGGCAGGCCGAGTAGCCGATCGAGACTAGGAGCGGGCGCTGCTCTTGACGGGCCCGCGCCAGGGGCTCCTCCCCCCAGGCGTACCAGTCGACGGGATTGTGCTGATGCTGAAGCAGATACGGGGAGGTCTCGGCGGCCAGGCGGTTCGGCATCACCCTGACGCTATCCAACTTGCGATGAGTCTCGGCCCCGGCGCCGGTCTTCTACCTTTGAGACGAGTACCGCGAAGAAGGAGTAGCCATGAGCCTGCCCGACGTCGTATCGCGAGAGCAGTGGCTGGCCGCGCGCCGAGCCCTGCTGATCGAGGAGAAACGCTTGACCAAGGCGCGCGATAAGCTGAGCGCCCAGCGCCGCCGGCTGCCCGTGGTCGAAATCGACAAGCCGTACGTATTCACGGGCCCGGCTGGACCCGTCCGCCTGCTCGACCTGTTCGAGAGGCGCCGACAGCTGATCGTCGACCACTTCATGTTCGACCCCGACTGGGAGGACGGCTGCTCCAGCTGTGCGGGCCGCGTCGAGCAGTACGGAAACCTCGACTACCTCCACGCCAAGGAGACCACGATGGCCGTCGTCTCGCGCGCGCCGCTCGAGAGGATCGAGCGCTACAAGGCGCGCAAGGGCTGGACGTTTCCCTGGTACTCCTCCTACGGCAGTGACTTCAACTACGACTTCCACGTCACTCTGAACCCGACGGTGACCCCGGTGGAATACAACTACCGCAGCGCCGAGGAGTGGGCCCAGCGGGGGCTCACCGACCTGCGCGGAGAGCTTCACGGGACGAGCGCTTTTCTGCGTGACGGCGACCGCGTGTTCCATACCTACTCGACCTATGCTCGGGGAACCGAGCAGGTGGGCGGCACGCACTACTACCTGGACATGACCGCCCTGGGCCGCCAAGAGGCCTGGGAGGAACCGCGGGGCGGGGCTGGGGACCGGCTCGCCTCGGGGGCGGGCTGGCAATAGGCTTGCAGCCAGTGCGCCCAGCCCCGGAAGGAGTCGACTTGCCAGACAATCGCGAAACGGTGAATGCGCCCAACGCCCCGGCGGCGGTCGGGCCCTACGTGCACGCCGTGCGCGTCGGAGGGCTGCTTTTCTGCTCGGGCCAGATCCCGCTCGATCCGCGTACCAACGAGCTCGTGGGCCCCTCCGCCGCCGATCAGGCCGGCCGCTGCCTGGAGAATCTGGCCGCCGTCTGTAACGCGGCCGGGGCCAGCCTCGGCGATGCAGTCAAGATGACCATCTACCTGACCGACATGTCGGCGTTCACCACCGTGAACGAGGTCTACGCGTCGTTCTTCGAATCAAATCCTCCGGCCCGAGTGGCGGTGGGGGTCTCCGCGCTGCCCAAGGGCGCCCAAGTCGAGATGGACGCGGTGATCGCGCTTGGCGATTGACCGGGAAGCTCCCGTGGCGCCCGATCCGCGTGCTGGCGATGACGTCGGCGTCGAAGACCTGCGGCGGGCCGTTGCGGCCGGTGCCGGGATCATCCGCGAGACGCCCGTCCTCAGCTCCCAGACCCTGGCCGAGCGGGTCGGCGGCACCGTTGCCCTGAAGGCCGAGAACCTTCAGCGGACCGGCTCGTTCAAGATCCGCGGCGCGCTGGCCAAGATTGCCGCCCTCGGCGACGAGGCCTGTCAGCGGGGGGTGGTCGCCGGAAGTGCCGGGAACCACGCCCAGGCGGTGGCCTACGCAGCGCGGGCCCGCCACGTGCCCTGCGAGGTGTTCATGCCCGAGTCCGCGCCGATCGCCAAGGTCGAGGGGGCGATCGCTCTCGGGGCCTCAGTGCGCCTGTTCGGCGCCAGCGTTGATGAGTGCCTGGGCGCGGCCCGCGAACGGGCCGCGGTCGGGGGATTGGCCTTTGTCCATCCCTTCGATGACCGCGACGTGATCGCGGGTCAGGGTGGTCTCGGCCTCGAACTCCTGGAGCAGATTCCGCACATGACCCGCGTGATCGTGCCGGTGGGCGGGGGCGGCCTGATCAGCGGCGTGGCGATCGCCATCAAAGCCGCCCGTCCCGAGGTCGAGGTGATCGGCGTCCAGGTCTCGAACTGCGCCCCGTTCCCCGCCTCCATCAAGGCCGGCGAGCCGGTCGCCGTGGAGTCGGCGCTGACCATCGCCGACGGCATCGCCGTCAAGCGCCCGGGCCAGCTAACGCTCAGCCTGATCTGCCGCTGGGTCGACCGGATGGTCGTGGTGGGCGAAGACGAGGTGGCCGAGGCAATGGTTTTCCTGCTCGAGCGGGCCAAGCTGGTCGTGGAGGGGGCGGGCGCCGTCGGCGTGGCGGCCATGCTCGGCGGTCAGGTAGAGGCTGGCCCCGGGACCACGGCCATAGTGCTCTCGGGCGGGAACGTTGACGCCGGGCTGCTGGCTCAGATCGCCCGGCGGCATGAAAGCCAGGCCGGCCGCCGGTTGGTTCTCCTGGCCCGCTTGCCCGATCGCCCTGGCTCCCTGGCCCTGCTGCTGGACCTGGTCGGACGCAACGGTGCAAATCTTCTCGACGTCGAGCACATCCGTGAGGGCTTCGATCTCCACGTACGCGAGACCGCGGTGCAGCTGGTTCTGGAGACGCGCGGGCCCGAGCAAGCCAAGCTGGTCGCCCGAGCGGTGCGCGAGGCCGGCTACGCCGAGCCGCGAACTGTGCGGTAGTCCCGGGCCTGTTCGACCAGGGCGGCGATCAGCGGACTGCTCTCATCGGCCTCGGGATGCCACTGAACGCCGAGCACGAACCGGCACTCCGCGCTTTCGATCGCCTCCACGAGCTCATCCACGGACGAGTGGCCACTCACCGTCAAGCCCTCGCCGATCGTGTCGACCCCCTGATGGTGATGAGACTTGGTGCCGTGAACCTCCTCGCCGGCGGCCCGGGCGGCCAGGGAGCCGGCCTCGAGCGTCACGTCGTGGTCTGAGCCGACGAAGCTGCCCGGCGCGCGGCGGTGTTCTTCGTGCCCGTAGAGCTCGGGGAGATGTTGGTGAAGGGTGCCGCCGAAGGCAACGTTGAGCAACTGCATACCGCGGCAGATCCCCAGCACCGGCATGTCGAGCTCGACCGCGCGGCGGGCCAGGCCGATCTCCGTCTGGTCGCGCTCGGGCACGGTCCCCTTGGTGGCCGGGTGGGCATCGGCGCCGTATACGGCGGGATCGATGTCGTGTCCGCCGGAGAGGATCAGGGCATCGATCCGCTCGAGGATCGCCTCCGGCTCTTCGGCCAGTGCGGGGTCGGGTGGGATCAGCAATGCGCTGCCCCCGGCCTTCTGGATGGCGGTCACGTAGGCGATGGGCAGGACGGCGGCGGCCTGATTCCAGACCCCCCAGGTGGCCTCCGTGCGAGCCACCGTGACACCGATCACCGGGCCGTACTCCGTCATGGCCTGGAGGTTAGTGCCGAGCGCCCTGGTCCCTGAGCAGCGCCCGCTGGATCTTGCCGCTGGCCGTCTTGGGTAGTTCCGACACGAACTCGACGATGCGGGGGTACTTGTACGGGGCGGTCTCATCTTTGACGTGGTCCTGGAGCTCGGTGGCCAGGGTCTCGCTGGGGGCGTGCCCCTCGCGCAACACGACCACCGCCCGCACAACCGCCCCGCGGTCCGCGTCCGGGGCCGCGACCACAGCCGCCTCGGCTACCGCCGGGTGGGAGACGAGTGCGGACTCGACCTCGAAGGGCCCGATCCGGTAGCCGGAGGAGATGATCACGTCGTCGGTGCGGCCCTCGAAGTACAGGTAGCCGTCCTCGTCGGCGACCACGCGGTCCCCGGTGGGCCAAGGTTCGTGCTCGGGGGCGGGAGTCCCATCCAGGTAGGCGACGAAGAAGGTCGGGTCGGTATGCGGGTCGGCCAGGATGAGCTCGCCGTCGCGGACCTCGAGGGCGACGCCGGGCAGCGGGCGGCCCATCGATCCCGGCCGGACCTCGGCACCGGCCGGCACTCCGGTCAACTGGCCGGTCTCGGTCTGCCCGTAGCCGTCACGGATCTCCAGCCCGGTTCCCTCCCGGAAGGCGCGCAGAACCTCGGGGTTGAGCGCCTCACCGGCCGCCACGAGGCCTCGCAGCGCCGAGACGGGACTCAGCTCCGCGCGTTTGGCGATCACGCGGTACTCGGTGGGCGCCATGCAGAGAACATTGACCCGCTCGGCGGCGAGGATCTCCAGGCGCTGCTGGGGATCGAAGCGAGCGTCGTGGAGAAGAGCGGCCGCCCCGCGCAGCCACGGGGCGATGAACACGTTGCGCGCGGACTTGGACCAGCCGCTGGCGGCCGTGCACCAGACCAGGTCGCCGGGCCGGGCGTCGAGCCAGTGATCGGCCTGCAACCGCTGGCCCGGCAGGTAGCGCTGGCCGTGGACCACCCCCTTGGCCTCTCCGGTGGTCCCACTGGTGAAGGTGATCAGCGACGGGTCGGTGGGCGCGAGGTCGACTGCCGGCACCCGTTCGCCGGTGAGCAGGGACTCGTCCGGAACCAGCAGCACCTCGCATTCGGGCGCGGCCGCGCTGAGCTCGGCGGCGTTGCGCTCGTCGGCCACGATCAGCCGCGGACGCGCGGCGTCCAGGCGCTGGCGCAGGTCCTTGGCCCGGAGCTGCTCGTTGCAGGGCAAAGCCACCGCGCCGATGCGAAAACAGGCCAGCATGCTCAGGACCCACTCGGGGCGGTTGCCGATCAGGGTCATCACCACGTCGCCCCGCTTCACGCCGTGGCGCTGAAAGGTCCCGGCCAGGCGAGCGGCGCGGTCGGAGACCTGGTTAAAGCTCCACTCCCGGCGCGCGCCGTCGCGGGAGAGCTCGACGAGGGCGCGGTCGCCGGCCGGCGCGGTGTCCACGACGTCACGGGCGAAGTTCACAGGCGGAGAGTCTGGCACGGGAGCCGGGCGAGGGCCGCCGCTGTGTAGCCTTCTCAGGATGGGATGGATGACCGGTACGGGACCGTTGGGACGCAAGCCGGCCGGCCACTTCAACTTCAAGGCTCCCGAGCCGGGTTGGGCGGTCTATCTGGAGCCGACGCCCAAGCGGATCCGCGTGGAGGTCGGCGGCGAGGTGATCGCCGACAGCCGTCGGGCGTTCATGCTGCATGAGTCCGGGGCGCAGCCCATCTACTACCTCCCGCCCGAGGACGTTCGGTCTGAGTTCTTGGCGGCGAGCGATCGCCATACGCACTGCCCGAAGAAGGGCGACGCGTCCTACTACACGATCAATGCCGGCGGCGAGACCGTCGAGGCAGGCGCGTGGTACTACCCAGACCCGCTGCCGGACGCGCCCCCGGCGCTGAAGGGCCTGATCGCCTTCTACTTCAATCGCATGGGCCGCTGGCTGGAGGAGGGCGAGGAGATCGGCGTGCACCCGCGCGATCCTTATCACCAAGTTGATGTGGTGGCCACCGACCGTCACATCCGGATTTCACTGGACGGCAAGCTGCTGGCCGAGAGCGACCGGGGGATGGCCCTGTTCGAGTCAAATCTTCCCCCGCGGTGGTACCTCGCGCGGGATGACGTCCGCGTCGAGCTCGAGCCCTCCGACACCATCACCCGCTGCCCCTACAAGGGGACCGCCGGCTACCACTCGATCGATGTCGAGGGGGGCAAGGATCTGGTGTGGTTCTACGCGGATCCCCCCCCCGAGGTGACGCGGATCAAGGGCCTGGTCTGCTTCTTCAACGAGAAGGTGGACATCGAGCTCGACGGCGCGCTCCAACAGCGGCCGGAATCACCGTGGAGCCACGGCATCAAGTCTGAGCCCCCCGCGCAGAACGCCGCGCCGGCTCAGACGCACGGCTAGAAACCCGCGCTAAAGATTTTCCGGCCAGCGGCCGATATAGGCCAGAGGAGTGACTCGGCGCGGAGACTTCTGGCGGTCAGAGAAGGAAAGCGTGGGCGATCGTCAAAAAAGCCAGTCGGGCCTAACGGGTCTAGCTGGACGTGGCAGCGACTCAAACACCAAGGGGAAGTTCATGCCATCCATGTCGTCCAGCGCGATGCGCGCTCGTGCTATCGCGCTCCTGGTGGTTTCGAGCTGCTTACTCTGGTCCACCGCCTCGGCCTCGGCAGCCACCTACACGGTGACGACGACCGTGGATTCATCCGATGGTGCCTGCACGGCCGCGCTCTGTTCATTGCGCGATGCCGTCAGCGCTGCCAACGCCACTCCGGCCGATGACACGATCGTCCTTCTCGCCGGGGACTACGGGTTGACGATTCCCGGCAACAACGAGACGGGCAATATGACCGGCGACCTCGACGTGGCTGACGCAGCGACGGCCGGGACCCTGACCATCAACGGTGCGAACGCGCGCACGACGATCATTGATGCCTCGGCACTCGGGAACGACCGGGTGATCAGCGTTCTGAACGGCGGCAACCTTTCGCTGAGCTCAGTGACCATCACTGGCGGGTACCTCCAGGGCGCCGGCACCGGCGGAGGCGGGATCTACTCCGATGGTGCTCTTGCTCTGAACAACGTTGCCGTGACCGGCAACACCGCCACCAACAGTGGCGGCAGCTTCGGGGCAGGCGGCGGCGTGGCTCTGGACAGTGGCTCCACCCAGACCACCATCACGGACAGCACCTTCGCGAATAACAAGTCGCCGGGGGACGGTGGCGCGATGTACATGGACGGCGCCGGGCCACTCGACATCACCAACAGCACCTTCACCGGCAACAGCGTCGATACCGGACTGCCCGGCACCTTTGACTTCTTTGGTGCCTACGGCGGAGCGATGGAGTTGGACACCGGCACGGTCAACATCACGAACTCGACCATCGCCGGCAACAACATCAACGGCGGCGCCACTCACCCCGATGGCTCGGGCGAGGCCATCTCCGGGCGCGCCACCACCGTGACGCTGACTAACGACATCGTCGCCAACAACACCACGACCGGAGCCATCACCGGCACCCAGACCAACTGCGATCGTGGACCCTTGGACTCCGCTGGAGTCAACATCGACGATGACGGCAGCTGCGTCAGCGGCGCACCCAACATCATGGCCAATCTGCAGCTCGGGCCGCTGGCCAACAACGGCGGCCAGACCGACACAATGGCGATCGGCAAGTCCAGCCCCGCTTTTGACGCGGCCGACACGGCTCTCGCCCCCCCAACCGACCAGCGAGGCCTCCCCCGGCCGGGCTTCACCGCCGCCGATATCGGCGCCTACGAGCTTCAGGCCGTGGCTGACCTCGGAGTGACCGAGACGGCCTCACCGAGCGCGGTCAAGGTCGGCGACGAGATCGTTTACACCTTCACGGTGACCGACGCCGGCCCCGACCCGGCGTCGGCGGCAACGCTTACGGACTCGCTGCCGGGGGCGGTCAGCTTCGTCGCCGCCACCACCTCCCAAGGGTCATGCACGAGCGGCGTCAGCTGCGCCCTGGGCTCAATCGCCTCGGGCGGCCAGGTGACCGTGCAGGTCGTGGTGCGGGCCAAGGCCGTGGGCAGCGCCAGCAATACCGGTTCGGCTTCCTCCTCGTCGACTGACCCGGCGCTCGGCAACAACTCGGCCACGGTCAGCGCCACGGTTTCCGCGGCAACGCCATCGGGGGGTTCCGCGCCCAAGGTCGTCATTGGTTTGGCCCGGGGTATCACGCAGCACAGCACAGTGATCAACGGCAAGGTCTCCCCGGACGGGGCGACCACGACGTACTACTTCCAGTACGGCACGACCAGGCAGTACGGACACAACACGCGAAAGCTGAAGATCTCAGGAACGAAGACCGTGCCGGTCAAGGCCCTGGTGACCAAGCTGCGGCAGGGGACCCCATACCACTACCGCCTAGTGGCGGGCAATGCTGCGGGTACTGGGCGGAGCGCGGACCGGACCTTCCGCACCGAAGGCCGCCGGACGCCGCGGTTGAGTGTCGCGTTGCACCCGGGCGCGGGTGGCCACGGCTCTGACGACGAGTTCTACCGGTTCGTGATCAGCGGACATCTGGGGGCTCCGCGGGGCGTGACGATGTCCTCCGCCTGCCGCGGGACCGTGGCGGTGACCCTCATCCACGCTGGACGTGTAGTCGGGAGGGGCCGGGCGACAGTTGGACGCCTGTGCAAATACCGCACCGAGATCACGGTCCAGATGACCCAGGTCGGCGAGACCGGCACGCTCACGGGCAAGGCCCGGTTCGCGGGTAACGGGGCGATCGCTCCCGCCTCGGCTGCGGTTACGCGCCATTACGAGCCGGAAGTCAGCTCCGTGTGTGCCGGCAACCTCGACGCCTGCCAGCCGAAGATCCATGTCCGCTTTGCCGGGCGACGGGGCAACCTGCGGCCCTAGTTTTCGCCTTCAGCCCGTTCGCTGAGCTTCGAGGATCCGCTCTAGACGAGCCGCTTCGCGCGTGCCGCGACTGATCATCCGGCCCCAAGTGACCCGCAGGGTGCTCAGACCAGCGGCCAGCGCGTCGGCGTCACGCTCCCGATCCTCCTCGAAGTTGTGCCGGTCGCGATGGAAGTCCCAGCCGTCGAGCTCGACGATCAGCCGGTGCTCGGGGAAGAAGGCGTCGACCTCGTGCCCGGCCACCTGGGTGTTGACCAGCGGGGTGGGCAGTTGATGGGCGCGGCAGAAGGCCAGGAAGGCCTGCTCGAACTCCGAGCGGGTCGGGTTCCTGAGCTCGGTGAGAACGGCGCGCAGGCGGCTGGTTCCCGGATGCGTGCGGAACCGCTCGGTCACGTCGATGATGGCCGCCGGGTGCAGAAGGCCGGCTCGACGAGCATCAGCGGCTACGCGGTGAAGCCGACGCTCGTCTAGCTCGGGCGCGCAGTCCAGCAGGGTGCGGGCCGGGCTTGTGGCTCGAATTCCCAGCTGGGTGCGGACGTCGGCCAGGGCTAGGTTCGGAGCCTCGTGGGTGGTGATTCCGGGGTGCTTACGCCGGGTTGGGGAGGTCACGTGCAGCGGGAAGCTCCATTCCGAGGCGAACCCCCAGAGCGTGAACGCGGACTGATGACTGAGGGCGGCGCCGGGTCCGCAGGCCAGGACGGCGGCGGCCGCGCGTTCGAGCGGCAGCGAAGGGGGTCGACCGAGGGAGTAGACGCCGTGGTGGACCCTGAACAGGCGCTTCGAACGACAGCGATGGATGATGGCCGAATCGGTGAGACCGGACGCGTGCAGTTGAGCCACCGTGAGGTTTCCCTGCTGGTGTCGAGCGAGACGCACGATCCCGTCCGCGTCGGAGTCTCCGTCCTGAACTTGCGCATATCGCATGTTTGGGACGGAGGTTCCCACCGGACCCGGGGCCCCCGCACAAAGCGGCACAGAGTTGTGACGGTATTCTCGGGTGCCCAGAGAAACCGTCGCTCAGGAGCATGATTACCTCATGGCCGTTGCCACCCCGTACCAGGACCGCACTGACGAGCAGAAGGCGATCTGCGAGATGGTTCGCCAGTTCGCGGACGAGCAGATCCTTCCCAACGCCGAGCGCTACGACCACGAAGACAGCTTTCCCGACCCGATCGTCGATCAGATGAAGGAGCTCGGGCTGTTCGGGGTGACGATCCCCGAGGAGTACGGGGGAATGGGCCTGAACCTGACGACCTACGCGATGATCGTGGAGGAGCTCAGCCGAGGCTGGATCTCGATCTCCGGGATCGTCAACACCCACTTCATCGGCTCCTACCTGCTGATGAAGTTCGGCTCCGAGGAGCAGAAGCAGAAGTATCTGCCCAAGATGGCCACCGGCGAGATCCGGGCCGCCTTCTCGCTGTCTGAGCCCGAGCTCGGTTCCGACGTGCAGGCCATCAAGACCAGCGCCAAGAAGGTCGACGACAGCAGCTACGAGATTAACGGCCAGAAGATGTGGGTCACCAACGGCCTGCGCGCGACGCTGGTCTTCACGCTGGTCAAGACCGATCCCAGCGCCGATCCCAAGTACAAGGGCATGACCTGCTTCGTCTGCGAGAAGGAGCCGGGGGCGAGCGAGAACACCGGCGCTTACAAGGGCCTCGACGTCCCGCCCCAGATCAAGAAGATGGGCTACAAGGGCGTCGAGTCCACCGAGCTGGTCTTCAACGGCTATCGCACGCCGGCCGACAGCATCCTCGGCGGGGAGGCGGCGGGGCTGAACAAGGGCTTCGGCCAGATGATGGACGCCCTCGAGCTCGGCCGCGTCAACGTGGCCGCCCGCGGCGTGGGCATCGCCCAGCGCGCGCTGGAACTGGCCCTGCGCTATAGCCAGGAGCGCAAGGCGTTCGGCAAGCCGATCGCCCAGCACCAGGCGATCCAGTTCAAGCTGGCCGACATGGCCACCCAGGTCGATGCCGCCCGGCTCCTCACCCAGCGCGCCGCCCGGCTGAAGGACGCCGGCGAGCGCAGTGACATCGAGGCCGGTATGGCCAA
Source organism: Solirubrobacteraceae bacterium (assembly GCA_039922645.1). Lineage (GTDB taxonomy): Bacteria > Actinomycetota > Thermoleophilia > Solirubrobacterales > Solirubrobacteraceae > Palsa-465. The sequence continues at coordinate 19,306 of JBDTEE010000074.1, forward strand.
GCTGTTCGCTTCAGAGGCCGGCCGGTTCTGCGTCGAGGAGTGCCTGCGCATCCATGGTGGCTACGGCTACTCCAAGGAATACGAGATCGAGCGCCTGTACCGGGACGCACCCCTGCTGCTGATCGGCGAAGGCACCTCGGAGATCCAGCGCATGGTCATCGGTCGCAAGCTCCTTCAGCGCCACAAGATCTAGTGGGTCTTGTGAATCGCGGTCAACAGCCGTGACCACTCCGCAAGACACGCGGACTCTGATCGAGACCGCGGTCAACCGGTTCCTGGCTGAGGTCCCGGCCCTGCAGCCCTTGAAGCTGGTCGCCGGGCTGGAGCTCCGCGGCCGGGGGGACGTTCAGCTCTACCGAGTGGAGCTGCCCGGGCCCAAGGTGACCAAGGACATCGCCTCCGACGCCAAGGTCCGGGTCGAGGTCCAGCGCGCCGCGTTCAACGAGTTGGCCACCAAGGGCCACATCGCCGACTGGGAGCAGGCCTTCGCCAAGGGCGAGGCCAAGGCCACCGGGATCGAACAGGTGCTGAAGCTGATCGCCAATGTGGTGGCGCGCCAGCAGGAGCGCTCCCGCACCCGCCGGGCCCGCCACTAACCGGCACTAACCGGCACTGAGCCAGGCGCGCACCGTACTGTGGTGCGGCGCCCAGGCTTGCCAGGTATCCCGGGCCCAGGCCCACACCGTGTCCACGTATGCGGCGGCACTGTCGGCGTCGAGCACATCGGCGACCGTGACCTGGCCACGCTCGGATGGGGGGTCAAGCCAGGCAAACTCCGGTCGCGCGACCATGCGGCGGTGTGACTTCGGACCTTCGCGGGGGTCGGCGCCGTCCTCGAGGACCAGACACAGCGTCATCAGGTGAATGGCCACCGATTGAGCCGACTGGCGGCCCGGGACGCCAGGGTGCTGGCAGGCGTATGCGTCGACGGCGAGTTGAAGGACGGTCCGACACGCAGGGTCGCTGTACGCCCGGGCCAGAGCACTTCCGTACAACGCCCAGCAGGCCGGTGACGCTCCGATGTACGGGTGAGCGGGACCGTCTGCTGTCTCGAGCAGGAGTCCGCAACCCGGACAGGTCGCGCTCAGCGGCGTGCGGCCAGGGTCTCGGCCTGGCTGAGCAGATCGTCGATCAGCCCCAGCCCGGAGTCCCAGAACCCCGGGTCGGCCAGGTCGAAGCCGACAATCTCGGCCAGGGCCTCGGGGCTGCGCGAGCCTCCGGCGGCCAGCAGCTCGAGGTAGCGCGGTGCGAAGGCCGGCCCCTCCTCCACGTAGCGGCTGTAGATCGAGGTGGCCAGAAGGAGGCCGTAGGCATAGGCGTAGACGTAGCCCGGGGTGTTGATGAAGTGGGGGATGTAGGACCACCAGGTGTGGTAGCCGGGGGTGATCTCTACCGAGTCGCCGAACAGCTCGGTCTGTGACTCGACCCACGACTCGTTGAACCGCTCCACGGAGAGCTCGCCCTCGGTCCGGCGCCGGGTGTGAATGAGATGCTCGAAGCGGTTCATGGCCATCTGGCGAAACACGGTGGCAACCGCGCCGTCGAGCCGCTCGGCCAGGAGCCCGAGGCGATCCTCGTCGTCGCTGCTCGCGTCGAGCAGACGCCCGAAGACCAGTGACTCGCCGAACACCGAGGCAGTCTCGGCCAGGGTCAACGGCGTCGACTGATGAAAGACACCCTGGGGCTGCGCCAGGGCGGCATGCAGTCCGTGCCCGAGCTCGTGAGCCATGGTGAGCACGTCGCGGCGGCGGGCGGTGAAGTTCAGCATCACGTAGGGATGCACACTCGGCACCGTGTAGGCGCAGAAAGCGCCCCCGCGCTTGTGCCGGCGGACCGGGGCGTCGATCCAGCGCTCGTCAAAGAAGCGGCGAGTGATCTGCCCGGCGTCGGCGGAAAAGTCGGCGTAGGTATCGAGAACAAGGTCACGAGCCTCGCCGAAGGAGAAGGTGACGTCCTCGGGCAGGACGGGAGCGCCGCGGTCATAGTCGGCGATCCGCTCGACCCCGAGGAGGCGGGCCTTGAGCGCATACCAGCGCTGGGGGATATCGAAGCGGCCACGGACGGCCTCGATCAGGGCCATCACCGACTCATCAGAAGCCTCGTTGGCCAGGTTGCGGCTGGCCAGCCAGTGCGGATAGGAGCGCAGCCGGTCATCCACCGCCTTGTCGTGGAGCAGCGTGTTGAAGATGAACGCACGCGTCCGCAGGCCCGGGGCCAGCGCCTCGGAGACGGCCTCGGCCACGGTGCGGCGGACCTCGCGGTCGGAGGACTGAAGCCGGCTCAGCGCGACGTCGAGGGAAAGCTCGTCCTCGCCCTCCAGGGGAACGCGGAGGGCCGCAACCTGTTCGCCGAACAGCCGGCTCCAGGCGCTCGAGCTGGCGATCGCCTTCTCGGCCAGGATCTTCTCCTCGGGCTCGGTGAGCAGGTGCGGGCGGTAGCGGCGGACGCTGCGCAGGTAGTGGCGGCAGAAGTCCAGCGAGTCATCGGCCAGGAGCTGCTGCACCCGGTCATCGGGCAGGTCGGCCCACTCGAGCTCGAAGAAGAGCAGCTTGGTCTCCATCTCCGTGGCCCGCTCCTGGACCAGCTGGAGCAGAGCGCCTCGCTCGTGATCGGCGGTGTCGGTGGCAAAGCGCAGCGAGGCGTAGGACCCGGCCTTGCCCACCAGCTCATGGATCGCGCCCAGCTCGCGCATCGCCTCGGCCAGGCCGGCGCCATCGAGCTCAGCTAGTTGACCGGCGAACCTCTGCGCGAACTGCTCGGCCCGCGCGAGGGCGTCGGTCAGGAGCTGCTCGGCCCCGGCGGAGGCCTGCCCATCGACCAGCTCACCCAGATCCCACTCGGTCTCGAGCAGCTCGGGATCGGAGAGAAGTTCGGTCGCGCTGGCCATAAGGACTCCGGAGACATTAGCCTGCGCGAACGGTATGCAAAACGCCTACGCAGCCCTCACCCGTCCCATCCGCCTGCTCGCCGCCGGTGGCACCATCGCCATGAGCGGTGAACGGGCCGTTCCGGCACTCGACGCCGGTCAGCTCATCAACGCACTGCCGGAGCTCGGCCAGGTTCGCCAGCTCGAAGCCGAGAACGTGTTGTCCCTACCCGGTCCTCAGATCGGCCTTGATGACGCGCTGGTCCTGGCCCATCGGGCTCGGGCGGCCGCGCGCGACGGTGAGGGCGTGGTCATCACCACGGGCACCGACACGCTCGAGGAGCTGGCACTCCTCGCCGCGATGCTCCACGATTCCGAGGCGCCGATCGTCCTCACCGGGGCCAACCGACCGGCCAGCAGGCCCGGTGCCGACGGTCCGGCCAACCTGCTCGACGCGGTGGCCGTGGCCGGTGCCGAGCGAGCCGCCGGACTGGGGACGCTGGTCGTCTTCGGGGGAGAGATCCACGCCGCCACCACTGCGCGCAAGATCGACAGCACCGGTCCGGCCGCCTTCGGCTCTCCCGTGGCCGGACCGCTCGGACGCGTGGTGGAGGGTCACATCTGGCTTCACGCCCGCCCCGCCGCCGTCATCACCCCGCTGGACCCCGAGACGATCGCCCACCGGGTCGAGATCCTGACCGCGTCACTCGGGGATGACGGAGCCCAGCTCGCCAGTGCTGCTGACCGCGCCGACGGGATGGTCGTAATCGCCTTCGGGGCCGGCCATCTTTCCCCGGGGATGCTGCGCGAGCTGCGCCGCGCCGCCGCCACCAAGCCCGTCCTGGTCACCTGCCGCCCAGAGCGATCCTCGATGCTGTTCAGCACCTACGGCTTCGAGGGGTCCGAGCCCGACCTGCGTGACAGCGGCGCCGTCTGCGTGCCCTTCCTCTCGGCCCCGGCCGCCCGCATGGCGCTCCTCTGCTGTCTGGGCTCGGGGCTGGATCGCGACGGGACGGCAGCCGTCCTCTCGCCCTTCGACGCTGGATGAATGCGCACCCGCGGCTTCATAGGAATGACTCTGGCGGCGGTGGCCCTCGTCCTCAGCCTGGCCGGATGCGGGCAATCGGCGCAGAGCCGGACCCCTTCGGTGGCCGCCGTGCCGCTGCCCGCGCGGGCGCGCGTGCTGGCCCAGGTGACTCGCTGTAACCCGGGCGCCAACCAGTACTGCGCCGTCCAATTGGTGGTGGTCGGCCGCTACGGCAGCTCGGACGCCCTGCTGCGGAGCGAGCGCAAGTACCTGAAGTCACTGGGCTGGGGGTTGGTCAACGCTCAAACCGCTGACGAGCACGCCGCCGAATCGCCGGGACACAAGTTCCACCTGGTGTTCGCCACGGCCGCGCTTGACCTCAAGGACGTGGACCTCGGCTGGGTCAGGCGCTCACGGACGATCGCCCGCGTGCTGTCCCAGACGATGATCAACCGCCAGTCAGCCCTCTCCCTGATGCTGGAGTCAGGCGCCGCCTGACCCGCGACTCAGTCGTGGCTGCGCAGGTGCAGCCGCCGGTTTGGCCCCACGCCGAGGCAGCTGTCCCCGGCCAGCAGATCCCGCAGGTCGCTGCCCACCAGCTCGCGCCGCCAGCCGGTCAGGGTGCGCACCTCCGGCTCCGGATCGGATCGGCGCGCGGCTCCCACTATTACCTCGAGCTCGGCTCGCGAGGCGAGCAGCTCATAGGCCAGGCCGGCCTCCAGGGCCCGGGCTCGCAACAGAGCCTCGGCGAGGGCGATCAGGGGGGAATCACTGGCCTCTGAGCGGGCCCCCCGCTCGTCACGCGGGATCGGCTCGGCCTCACGCCCGCGGCCGATCGCCTCGAGGATGGCCTGGCCACGGCGCTTGACCGTCGGCGGGTGCAGCCCCCGGATCTGTTCGAGTCCGCCCACCGTGGACGGGTGACGTTTGGCCAGCTCGACCAGCGGTGGATCGGCCAGGATCGAGCCCACTGGGCGATCCAGCGAAGAAGCGGTCCGTTCGCGCCAGGCGGCGAGTTCGCGGGCCACGGCGCGGGCGCGGGGGTCGAGCTGACCCACCCGGGGCAGTCGCTCCCAGGCTGTCTCCGGGTCGCGCTCGTCGGTGGCGCTCTCCAGTCGGCGGCACTCCTCGCGCGCCCATTCCAAACGCTCGCTCTTGGCCAGGCGGCTCTGGATCTCGTCGGAGAGCTCGAGCAGGTGAGCGACGTCCTCGGCGGCGTAGGCGAGCTGCTCGGCGGTCAGCGGACGGGCGTCCCAGCGGGTGTAGCTGGCCGTCTTGCCGACCCGGCGGCCCAGCATCGCGCCAATCAGATTGCCGTAGCCGGTCTGGGCGCCTCCGCCGCTGAACCCGGCCGCGATCTGGGTGTCGAAGATGTTGTGCAGCTCGGTGTGCCAGGCCCGGCGCAGGATGGCCACGTCCTGGCGCCCGGAATGCAGGACGATCTCCACCGACGAATCGGCCAGAAGTTGGGCCAGGGGGCGCACATCCAGATCGCTGAGTCCGTCGATCAGGAAGATGAGTGGATCGCCGCCGGGCTCGGGGTTGTCCACCGAGATCTGGACCAGGCAGAGCAGCGCCCGGTAGCGCCCCTCGGACATGAACTCGGTGTCAATTCCGAGTCGTCCCGCGGCCCGTGCAGCGCGTGCCGCCTCGACCACATCCTGTGCGGTGGCCAGCCCCCCATCATCCATAAGGCGGACCCTACCGCGAGCCACAGTCGCCGTGCGGCCTAAACCGACCTCCCTGGTAGGATTTAGATGGTGATCTTCTCCTCAAAGGCCGAGTACGGAGTACGGCTGATGATCGAACTCGGCCGTCAGTCGCCCGAGCAACCCACCAGCCTGAAGGCGATCGCCGACGCCGAGGGCCTTCCCTTGGCCTACCTCGAGCAGGTGGTGGCTAGGCTGCGCAAGGCGGGTCTGGTCATGAGCGCGCGTGGTGCCCACGGGGGCTACTGGCTCTCGCGTCCCGCGGAGGAGATCGCCATGGACGAGGTGGTCCAAGCGCTGGAGGGCTCAATCGCCCCCATGGAGTGCTTCGTCCACGAACACACCGAGCGGGTGCTGTGCTCCCATGAGCCCGACGCCGGCCGCGGCTGCGCAACCAAGCTGCTGTGGACCCGTGTCCAGGGCGGCATCATCCGCTCGCTGCAAACGACGACCCTGGCCGAGCTGGTGGAGTTCTCCGGCGGCCGCGAGCCCGAAACCGTGACTGCTGCGCCGACGGTGGACGTGATCCCCGTTCCGGCCGCCTAGAGACCAAGGAAAGCTGAACATGCCCGATCTCGAGATCCGAAACCTTCATGTCCGCGCCGGTGAGAAAGAGATCCTGCGCGGTCTCGAGCTGAGCGTTGGCTCGGGGGAGATCCATGCCCTCATGGGCCCGAACGGCTCCGGTAAGTCGACCCTGGCCAACGCCATCATGGGTCACCCGGGACTCGAGGTGACCGAGGGTCAGATCATCTTCGGCGGCGAGGACATCACCGAGGCCGCCACCGACGAGCGCGCTCGGATGGGCCTCTTCATGGCTTTCCAGTATCCCATCTCGGTCCCGGGCGTCACGGTGACCAAGTACCTGCGCACGGTGCTCAACGCGCATCGCGATGCGCGTGGTGAGGAGCCGATCCCGCTCAAGGAATTCCGCGAGACGGTTGAGGCGGCCATGCAACTGGTCAACGTGCCGCGCGAATTCTCGAGCCGCTACCTCAATGAGGGCTTCTCCGGCGGCGAGAAGAAGCGCATGGAGATCCTTCAGTTGGCCCTCCAGAAGCCCAGCCTGGCCGTCCTCGACGAGACCGACTCCGGGCTCGACATCGACGCCCTGCGCGTGGTCGCCAACGGGGTCAACTCGGTCGCTGGGCCTGACCTCGGCGTGCTCATCATCACTCACTACCAGCGCATCCTTCACCTCGTCGAGCCCAGCCACGTGCACGTCATGTACCAGGGCCGAATCGTCCGCGAGGGCGGCCCAGAGCTGGTCACCGAACTGGAGGCCAAGGGCTACGGGTGGATCACCGACGAGCTCGAGGAAGCCACGGTCTGAGCGCCGTACGCCATGAGCACCCTGGAGAGCACACTGCCTGACGTCGCCGCCGACTTCCCGATTCTGCGCCGGGAGTTCGACGGTGAGCCGGTCTGCTACCTGGACTCGGCGGCCACGTCGCAGACCCCACAGGCGGTCATCGACGCGATGACCGCCTACTACACGCAGTCCCGCGCATCGGTGCATCGCGGCGTTTATCCGCTGGCCGTGGAGGCCACCGACCTGTTCGAGGGCGCCCGCCAGCGGATCGTCACCTGGCTGCACAGCACCGTCGAGGAGACGATCTTCACCGCCAACGCGACCGCGGCCATCAACCTGGTCGCCTACACCTGGGGACGCCAGAACGTTGGGGCCGGTGACCTCATCGTCCTGACTGAGATGGAGCACCACTCAAACATCGTCCCGTGGCAGATCCTGGCCCAGGAGAAGGGCGCCGAGCTGGCTTACGTGGCCCTCCTGGAGGACGGTCGGCTCGATCCCGAAAGCCTCGAGAGCCTGCTGGCCCGTGAACCCAAGCTGCTCGCGATCACCCACATCTCCAACGTGCTCGGAACGATCAACGATGTGCAGTCGATCGTGGCCCGCGCGCGCCAGTGCGGGACCACCGTGCTCGTCGACGGCAGCCAGGCGGTCCCGCAGCTGGCCGTCGACCTGAAGGCCATCGATGCCGACTTCTATGCCTGGACGGGGCACAAGGCCTACGGGCCGACCGGGGTCGGCGTGCTGCACGGTCGCCGGGAGCTGCTCGAGCGCATGCCGCCCTTCATCGGCGGCGGGCACATGATCCGCACGGTCGGGCTCACCGAGTCGACCTGGACTGATCTGCCGCACAAGTTCGAGGCCGGGACCTCGCAGGTCGCGGAGGCAATCGGACTGGGCGCCGCAGTCGATTGGATCCAGGCGCTGGGGATCGACCGGATACGCGCCCACGAGACCGCGTTGGTCGCCGATGCGCTGGCCCGTATGGCCGAGATCCCGGGTCTGCGCATCCACGGTCCGGCCGAGGCCGAGGAGCGGGCCGCGCTGATCTCCTTCGTCCTCGACGGCGCGCATCCCCACGACGTCGGCGAGATCCTCGGTCGCGAAGGGGTCTGCGTACGCACCGGGCACCACTGCACCCAGCCGCTCATGCGCCGCCTTGGCGTGGCCGCGACCACACGCGCCTCGTTCGCTGCGCACAACACGACGGCCGATACCGACCGGCTGATCGACGGCCTGGCTAGCGTCGCCCGCGTGCTGCAGCTCTAGTGGCTCCCACCCACTAGATTCGAACGGCCGGCTCGCAGAGCCGGTGGGCCAGCTCGTCGATGTGCAGGTTGCCCATCGTCACGCACAGATCGCCCGGGCGCAGCCGTGCGCGCAGCCACTGCTCGGCCGCGGGGTGCCCGGAGACAGCGCTAACCGCCCGAGCCCCGGCGGACCGTGCCGCCTGCACGACCACCTCCGATGACACGGGCTCGACATCGAGCGGGCCGGCTCGCAGCACATCGAGAACCAGGCTCTCGTCGGCCAGCGTCAGCGCCCGCCCGAACTCGTCGGCCATGAGCCGGGTGCGCTGGAAGGAATGGGGTTCGAACACGGCCACCAACCGGCTGGGGCCCAGCGTGCGCGCGGCCGCCAGGGTGGCGCTGACCTCGGTTGGGTGATGGGCGTAATCGTCATAGACCTCCGCACCTGACGCCGTCCGGCCCAGGCGCTCCAGGCGCCGGGCCGTGCCCCCGAATCCGGCCAGCGCGGCCACGGCTCGATCGGGTGCGGCGCCGGCCAGTTGGCTGGCCTCAAGGGCCGCCGCCGCGTTGCGGGCGTTGTGCTCCCCCGGGACGCGCAGGCTGACCTCGTGCTCGCGCCACTTGAACCGTGAGCCCTGGGGGGTGAGGCGCGGATGGGGGGCGTCGAAGCGCCGCGGGTCTGGCCGGGCGGAAAGGGCCAGGAGCTCGGGCCGATCCCAGATGATGTTGTGCTCGGCCTGGGCGAGAAACTCGCGGAACACCTCGGCGACGTCTTCCCAGCTCCGGTAGATCCGCACGTGCTCGAGCTCGACGTTGGTCAGCACGGCCACCTCGGTCGAGAGGGCGAGCAGGGAGCGGTCGGACTCGTCGGCCTCGACCACGAGCCAATCTCCGGATCCCCAGTCGGCGTTCACACCGGTGTCGAGCAGATCCGCGCCGATGATGTAGCCAGCCGGTATGCCCGCTCCGCGCAGGGCGGTGAGTGTCATGGCCGCCGTCGTCGTCTTGCCGTGTGAACCGGCCACGGCGATCGTGCGCCGCAGGCGGGCTAGCTCGGCCAGCAGTTCGCCGCGACGCCGAACCGGAAGGCCCAGCTCCTCGGCCCGCTGCCGCTCCGGGTTATCCGGCAGGATCGCGGTCGAATGGATCAGCTCGGTGCCGGCGGGCACCTGGTCCGCGGCATGGCCGACGTAGGTGCTGACTCCGGCCGCCCGGAGCCGGGCCAGAACCGGTTGATCGGCGCAGTCTGAGCCCGAGACCGTCGCGCCCAGCGACCTGGCCACCAGCGCGAGGCCGCTCATGCCGCAGCCGCCCACACCGACGAAGTGCAGCCGCCGGTCGTGCCACTCCTCCACGCCGTCGCCTCCCGCCGATGAAATCGCCCTTAGATCGCGCGAGCATACCAATGGGCCCCGGTCCGCTCGGCGAGCCTCGCTAACGTCATGGGGGATGGATGACCTTTATCGCGAGAACATCCTCGATCACTACAAGCGGCCCCACAACTGGAGCCCGCCGGCGCCCGAGCTGGAGCGCGTAGATCTCCAGTTCCACGACCTGAATCCACTGTGTGGCGATGAGCTGACCGTCAAGCTCGCCGTCGACGCGGAGGGCAAGATCGAGGATGTCCGTTTCGAAGGCCACGGCTGCGCCATCTCTCAGGCGGCCGCATCAATGACCTCCGATGAGGTCAAGGGGATGCAGGTCTCAGAGCTGATGGGACTGGACCGCAGCTTCGTGCTCGACCTGCTCGGGATCGACATCTCCGCCACCCGGATGAAGTGCGCGCTCCTCTCGCTCAAGGTGCTCAAGAGCGCCTCGTTGGGCGATGCGGCGTCCTGGGAGCCCGAGACGCCTGAGAGCGGCGCCGCAGCCTGACCGGCAAAACGGCTCGTCAAGCTCACACGCGGGCCCGCTCTCGCTAGACTTCACAGAGAAATCCGATCCCCACACTAGGTTTTCTCAACAACGTGTCTCCAGTCATCGACGTATGTCTCCTAGATGAGCTTCCTCCCGGCCAGCGACGCTTGGTCGAATGGGAGGATCTCGAGATTGGCGTGTTCAATTGCGCCGGGGCGCTGTACGCGATTGAGGACCGTTGTTCCCACGATGACGGACCCCTCGCCGAGGGCGAGTTTGACGAGGCCACGTGCACCGTGGAATGCCCCCGACACGGTTCGCTGTTTGACCTGACGACCGGCAAGCCCAAGACCCTGCCCGCCTACATCCCGGTGGATACCTTCCCCGTGATCATCGAGGGCGACACGATCAAGCTGGAGGTGGAGTAGTGGCTACTCCCGACACCGTGACGACTGAGACCCCGGTCGTGACCGAAAACGAGCAGCTGGCACGGATCAACTCCGATTACACCGAGCGCTTCGGATTCCACGACGCTGAGAACTACCTCTACAAGGCACCCAAGGGCCTGACGCGCGAGCTGGTGGCCAAGATCTCGGAGTTCAAGTCCGAGCCGCAGTGGATGCGCGACTTCCGTCTCAAGGCGCTGGAGCACTTCCTGGCCCGCCCCATGCCGACCTGGGGCTCTCCGATGCTGGCCGACGTCGACTTCGACGACATCCATTACTTCGTGCGCGCCAGTGAGCGTGCCGAGCGCTCCTGGGACGACGTCCCCGCGGACGTGAAGAAGACCTTCGACCGGCTCGGGATCCCCGAGGCGGAGCGGAAGTTCCTCTCGGGCGTTGGCGCGCAGTACGAGAGTGAGGTCGTCTACCACCAGGTCCACGAGGACCTGGTGAAGCAGGGCGTCATCTTCCTGGACATGGATTCGGCGCTGCGCGACCACGAGGATCTCGTGCGCGAGTACTTCGCCACCATCATCCCGCCCAACGACAACAAGCTCGCGGCGCTCAACTCAGCGGTCTGGTCAGGTGGCTCGTTCGTCTACGTCCCTCCGGGGGTCCACGTGGAGATGCCCCTGCAGGCCTATTTCCGCATCAACACCGAGTCGATGGGACAGTTCGAGCGCACGCTGATCATCGCTGATGAGGGCTCCTACGTGCACTACGTCGAGGGCTGCACGGCGCCGACCTACAGCTCGTCGTCTCTGCACTCAGCCGTGGTTGAGCTGATCGCCAAGCCGGGCGCGCGAATCCGCTACACGACGGTCCAGAACTGGTCCACCAATGTGTTCAACCTGGTGACCAAGCGGGCGGTGGCCGAGACCGACGCCACCGTGGAATGGGTGGACTGCAACCTGGGCTCCAAGCTGACCATGAAGTACCCGAGCGTCTACCTGATGGGCGAGAGGGCTCATGGGGAAATACTCTCGATCGCCTTTGCCGGCGCCGGTCAGCATCAGGACGCGGGCGGCAAGATCATCCACGCCGCGCCCAACACGACCTCGAACATCTTCGCCAAGTCGATTTCCAAGGATGGCGGACGTGGCTCCTACCGCGGCCTGCTGGAGATCGCCAAGGGCGCTCACGGGTCCCGGTCCAAGGTGGTCTGCGACGCGCTGCTGCTCGACGAGCACTCGCGCTCGGACACCTACCCCACGATCCGGATCTCCGAGGACGACGTCAACGTCGGCCACGAGGCCACCGTCTCGAAGGTCGGCGATGACCAGCTCTTCTACCTGATGTCCCATGGCATCTCGGAGGAGGAGGCCTCGAAGCTCATCGTCAACGGGTTCATCGAGCCGATCACCAAGGAGCTCCCGATGGAGTACGCCGTGGAGATGAACCGGCTCATCGAGCTGCAGATGGAGGGTTCCATTGGCTAGTGGTGCTCTGCTCGAGCGCCGCGAGCGGGCGGCTGCCCGGGCCGAGACGCTTGAGCTGCCCCAGTTCAAGGGCCGCCCGGGCTGGGAGTTCACCGATCTCTCGGGACTCGAGCTGGCCAACTACCGGCCCGCCGACGGCGAGCCCGGGGAGCCCGGCGAGCAGACCCAGGCAGTAGCCCTCCCGTTCGGCATCTCCCCCGCGGATAGCGCTTGCTGGCTTGAACAGCGGGACGCGCTCCAGACGCCGACCCTTGGCCAGGGCCTCCCCGACGGCGTGATCGTCACCACCCTCGAGCGCGCTGCCGACGAGCATCCCGAGCTCGTCGGGCGCCACCTGGGCAGCGTGATCGGCGGACAGGACGACGTGTTCGTGGCCCGCAACGAGGCCGGCTTCACCGGCGGCGCGTTCGTCTACGTGCCGCGCGGGGTGGTCGTCGAGGCGCCGATCGTGTTGACCGGGGTTCAGACCCAGGCCGGTTCTGAGCTTCACCGTCGCACGCTGATCGTGCTCGACGAGGGCGCTCAGGCCGAGGTCTGGGAGCAGTACGTCTCCGGGTCTGACGATCTGGATGCGGTCCTCACCGTGGTCAGCGAGCTGGTGGTCGGGGATGCCGCCAACCTCCGCTACATCTGCGGCCAGGACCTGTCGGAGCGCAGTTGGATCTTCGGCGCCCAGCGCGCCGAGGTCGGACGTGACGCCCACCTCGACTGGGTGGCGCTCGGCTTTGGGTCGGCTCGCGGTCACGTGCGCATGGAAACCCGTCTGGCCGGCGAGGGCGCCGACGCCCGGGTCACCGGGGCCTACGCCAGCCATGGCCGCCAGCACATCGACTTCGACACCACGCAGGAGCATGCGGCGGCCCATACGACGTCCGACCTGGCCTTCCGGGGCGTGCTCCTGGGCCGCTCGAGCGCTGTCTGGAAGGGCAACATCATCGTCGACCCCGGGGCCCAGAAGACCGACGCTTTCCAGGACTCCCGCAACCTGCTGCTCTCCAAGCGCGCCCACGCCGACGCCATCCCGGGTCTCGAGATCCAGGCCAACGACGTCCGGTGCACGCACGCGGCGGCCGTGGCCCAGGTCGATCCCGAGCAGATCTTCTACCTGCGCTCGCACGGTCTGCTCGAGCCGGCGGCCAAGCGGCTGGTCATCGAGGGCTTCCTCTCCGCCCTGGTCGAGCGCTTCGAGGCGGGCTCGGTCCGTGAGGTGCTCCGCGATGCGCTGGAACGCCGGCTCGGCCTGATCCTCGACGACTGACGCGGGCGCTATACGATCCGGCGTCATGGCGCGGATCATGCCGCTCGTCGCGTTGGGGTACGGGAAGTTCGTGCGTGCGGACCGCGTCTACGCGCTGGTCCCCCTTGAGGGTCCGGACCGCGGTGATGGACGGCGCACGCTGGTTCACGTGGAGGGCATCGAGGAGCCTCTGATCGCCTCCCGGTCCGAGGTGGCGCTCGCCCGTGACCTCGCCGTCGCCCTGGGTCAGCAGACGCCACGCGGCCGTTCGGGAGAGAACGCTTCCGGGGTCCCCGGTCAGGAGCCCCTCTTCTACTCGTAGGCCAGGGCCTGGAGCGGCTGAAGCCGAGCGGCACGGCGGGCCGGGAAGATCGCCGCCAGTAAGCCCACCAGCCAGGCCGCCACGACGAAGATGATCAGCGACCCGACGGGGATCGTGAAGGCGATCGAACTGACCCGGGCCGAGAGAAGCGCGCCGAAGGCGATTCCCAGCGGAATTCCGACCGCCGATCCGATCAGCGCGGTGATCACGCTCTCGTGTCGCACCATGCGCCGGATCTGCCGCCGGCTGGTGCCGATGGCTCGTAGCATGCCGATCTCCCGGGTGCGCTCGAACACCGAGAGCACCAGCGTGTTGACGATGCCGAACAGGCTGACCACGATGGAGAGGGCGAGCAGTACGTAGAGAATGTTCAGAACACTGGACAGGCCGGAGATCTGGTTGTTGATGAAGGTGGCTCGACTCTGCACCTTGGCGTTGGGATAGGCTGCCAGCGTTCTGAGGAGCGCGGCCCGGTTGGCCGGATTGGCGCCGCCCGACATCTTCACGAACGAGTACACGTTCTGCGGTGGGGTGAAGAGGTGGTCCCAGGTCGTGGTCGACATGGTGACCGGACCAAACGGAGAGCCGCCGTTGGGCGGCTTGAAGATCCCCCGGACCGAGAGCGTGACCCGGGCCCCGCTGGGGGCGGTGACCGTCACGGGCGAGCCGAGCTTGAGGTGATGGGAGCTGGCGTAGCTGTCGGTGAGGAACGCGCCCGTGGCACCGAGCCGGCTGAACACCGCCTGAGATCCTTGCGTCCAGTGCACCCGGATCACCGACGCTGTCCCTGGATCGACCGCCGTGAGCTGCTGGTTGCGTCCGAACGTGCGTCCCTGACCGGCTCGTATATTGCCGACGGCCAGGACGCCCGGAGCGCGCGCGGCCGCCTGGCTGGCGGCGATGGGACTGGGCGAGAAGTTGTTCTGCGCCGTGATCGCGTAAGTGCCGGTGAACAGCTGGTTCACCGAGTCCTTGAAGTTGGCGATGATCCCGGCTGAGAGCATGGCCACGAGCGTCACCAGGGCGAGTCCGATCATCAGCGCGGCGGCGGTCGAAGCGGTGCGCTGCGGATTGCGCCTCGCGTTCTCTCGGGCCAGACGGCCGGCGGCGCCGGCGATCCGCGTGGCCGGCCAGCCCAGCCACGTGGCCAGAACGGGCACGATGCGTGCCGAGAGAAGCGAGACCCCGATGAAGACCAGCACCGCACCGGCTCCCATCAGAGCGAGCACGGCGCCCGTGCCACTGGCCACGAAGAGTCCGAGCAGTACGGCCACGAAACCGAGGGCGGTGGTGGCTGCTGAGGCGACGACGCGGTAGCGGGCGAACCGTCCTTCGGGCAGCGTCGCGCCCTCCCGCACGGCCGCGATGGGCTCGACGCGGGTGGCCCGCAGAGCGGGGCGGAGACTGGCCAGCATCGTGACCACGACGCCGACCACCAACCCGACAATGATCGTCCGCGAGTGGACGACGGTACCGCTGGTGGGAAGCGTCAGGCCGGCCGCGTTGAAGAGGGCAAACAGCCCTTGAGCGAGGAGCAGACCGACCCCCAAGCCGACCACCGAGGCAATGATTCCGATGACCGCCGACTCGGTCAGGATCGAGCGCAGCACTTGCTTGCGCGTGGCGCCGAGGGTTCTCAGAACGGCAAATTCCCGCGTCCGCTGGGCGATGGTGATCGAGAGCGAGTTGGCAATCACGAAGCTGCCCACGAACAAGGCCACGCCGGCAAAGACGAGCAGGAAGGTCTTCAGAAAAGTCAGGAAGCTCTTGGTCGACGACGAGTCCTGTGCCGCCTGCTCGGACCCCGTGCGAACCTGGGTCGCGGCGGGCAGAATGGGCCGTATCTGATCCACCAGCTGCCGGGGGCTGACGCCGCTGCGGGCACTGACCCGGATGTCATCGAGCTTGCCCAGCTTGCCGAACAGCTGCTGGGCGGTGGCCAGTTGGAAGCCGGCCAGGGTGGCGCCACCGATCGAGTTGGCCGATCCGAATCTGACCAGACCGGATATCTGCATCATCCGCACAGGGCCCGTGGCCTGCACTCCGATCACCTGACCGGTACGCAGGTTCTTCTTGGACGCCGTGTTGGTGTCCACGACCACCTGAGAAGGTCCCGGCCAATGACCGCTGACCAGGGTCAGAGAGTTGAACTGGGGTCTGGACGGGTCCACACTGAAGCCGAGGTTGGGCGCCCCGCCGAAGGAGATGGCCTTGCCGTGCTGGATCAGCTGTGGGCTCCCGGCCACGCCGCCGAGCGTGTCCCGCACGTCGGGCAGCCTGCGCACCCGAGCGAGGAGGGACTCCGGGAAGGAGGGCACCGACCCCCCGGTGGCTGTGCTCGAGCTTGAGGAAATAGCGCTGCGGCCGGTGACCGTGGCATCGGTTCCGCGGTAGACGGTCTGAAAGATCGAGTTGAACGCGCCGGTGATCGAATCGGTCAGCACGTAGGTGCCGGTCACCAGGGCCACGCCGAGGACGATGGCCAGCGCGGTCAACGCCGCGCGTAGCCGCCGGGTGGCGAGTCCCCTGAGCGCCACGCGCAGCACTACCGGGCCCCGGCGAGTTCCTTCATGGCGTCGACGATCTCCTCCTCGCTGGTGCCGCCCATGTCCTTGACGATCCGTCCGTCGTCCAGGAACAGGATCCGGTCGGCGATGGCTGCGGCGCGAGGCTCGTGCGTGACCATCACCACCGTCTGGCCGACGGAGTCGACCGAACGCCGCAAGAGCGACAGGACCTCCTCGCCCGAGCGGGAGTCGAGGTTGCCGGTCGGCTCATCGGCAAACAGCACGTCGGGCCGGCCGAGCAGGGCCCGGGCGATCGCCACCCGCTGCTGCTGACCGCCGGAGAGCTCGGACGGACGATGGTTGAGGCGGTCGCGCAGGCCGGTCTCATCGATTACCGTCTCGAGCCACTGCGGATCCGGCTCGCGGCCCGCTATGGACAGCGGGAGCAGCATGTTCTCCCGGGCGTCGAGCATGGGCAGGAGGTTGAAGAACTGAAACACGAAGCCGATGTGGTCACGGCGCAGCTGCGTGAGCTTGTCGTCGTTCATGGTGGTGATCTCCTGCCCCTGCACGGTGACCGATCCTTCAGTGGGCCGGTCCAGGCCAGCCAGGATGTGCATCAGGGTGGACTTCCCCGATCCCGACGGGCCCATGACGGCGGTGAGGCGCCCGGACGCAACCTCGACCGAGACATCCTGCAGCGCGGTGACCGCCGTCTCGCCCTCGCCGTAGCGCCGGGTCAGGCCAGTAGCGGTGACAATCGGCCCCGTCCCCTGATTCGTGGCTTTCCCAGACTCCACGTTCCTAATTTTAGTCCGGTGAGCGGCGAATGCCATTCGCAGATACAACGGAATTACATATCGCGATTGTTCGCCGTGCGTAATTAGACTCG
>JBDTEE010000075.1:0-4692 GCA_039922645.1 Solirubrobacteraceae bacterium
CAGTACCCCCATGGCGCTGAGTAGACGCCGTAGTCCCGTGGTTACGGCCCGGCCGCCAGCCGCAGGTTGCCCACCGCGAGATGGGCGACGCCGAGCCCCGCCAGCCAGAGCTGGGCGGCCAGCGGCCAGCGGCCCGGAGTCGTGCGCCAAGACGAGATAGCCGAGGATGGCCACCATACCCCCGCTGGTCGCAGCCAGCGTCAAACCAGCCTCAATGCGGTCAAGCCCGGCTCGACGATCTGACCCCGCCAGGCCGGCAGCGCCGGCCAGTCCGATCGTCCCAAACCAGCTGAGGACGGCGAGGTCGATCCCGATGCTCTGTCCTCCCACTAGGAACCAACCCCACTGGGCGCCACAGACCAGCACCGCGGCCAGGCCGAGCCAACTCCAACCCTGGGCCACAGTCACCGCCATCGCGCCGGTCGCGGCGACGCCCAGAATGGCCGTCGTCAGACCGGTGGCGGGCGCGCCGACCAGCACCGGTGAGAGCAGCGCACCGATCACCCGGGCCCCCAACGGATCGCCAACGCGGTGGGGATCGCCCCGACAACGATCGCGCCGCCCAGCGCGACCAGCGGCGAGATCAGGTCGTAGGTCTGGCTGGCTACGACCGCCGTGGCAAACAGTCCGGCGCTGCCCGCCCTCACCATGGCCACCGACGCCTCGGTCCTGCTCTGTCGATCATGTAGCCACACGCCGGCCGCCAGGAGGCCCGCCGAAGCCAGGCCGGCCATGACCACCCGCGCCTCGACGCCCATCCAACCTCGGGAGACGGCCAGGACCAGCAGGAAGACCAGGCCGAGCAACGTCGAGACGCCGAGCCGTGAGGAGGGCGGCGCCGAAGGCGGCCAGCAGCAGGTCGCGCAGCTGATCGCGGGGGATGTCGCGGTGCCTACAGGGCGACCGGAGATTCAGCTCAACCTCGGTTGAGCCCGGGGTGGCAGCGAGGTTTTAACTTCGATCCCGAATTGACCGATTAGTTTTGCCCTCAGGTCAGGTCTTATCTGGCATCACCCATCTCTTCCAGGAGGCCCGAAGTGTCCACCACCACTACGAGCGGGATCAGCAGCATCAGCCTGGTCTGCGTTCCTTCCCCTGAGCAGGACAGCGCGATCGAGTTCTACGAGAAGCTGGGCTTCGAGAAGCGCACCGACGTGCCCTTCGGCAACGGCTACCGCTGGGTCGAGGTCTACCCGCCCAGCGGCACCACGGGGATTGCCCTGGCCCCGCCGCCGGAAGGCAAGAGCGCCGAAGGCACGGAGACCGGCATCGTCCTGCCCACCGATGACATCGACGCGAGCCACGCGCACCTGAAGTCGCTTGGGGTCGACGTCGACGAGGCCGTTGCCCGGTACGGAGGTCCCGTCCCGCCGATGTTCTGGTTCCGCGACCCGAACGGCAACGCGCTGATGATGGTCGAGGCTCCCCCGACCCAGGAGAGCTAGTCCGGGGCTCGGTCCTCTCGATCGGCTCAAGCGGCTCGGTCCTGAGCTTCGGATCGATCGGGTCTGCCGCTTCACTCTTCTCGATTGGCTCGGGGCTCCCGGTGGCCTCGATCCTCTGCTTCGGGACCCGCCGCACCATCATGGGCACGGGCAGTGGCCGGCCCGGTCGGGACCGCGCGGATCCGGAGTCAGGGCCGGGCGCGGAGGGCGAGAATTCTCGACGCTGACTGCCGGGCCGCGCTCAGGCTGAGCCGGTGATTAGTTAAGGCGCTGGCCAGCGCCCGGCGGACCGTGATGCCCTGGGCCGGCGTGTTCTCGCTGGGCAATGGAGCCGCGCAGAGGATCAGATCGGCTCCGGCCGCCGCGGCCAGGACGCCTCGCCGGCTCAGATTTCCGAACCGCGTTACCGCGCCGGCATCAATCCCATCGGTGATCGTCACCCCGCGAAAGCCGAGATGTCGGCGCAGCTCACCCTGGATGACCGTTGCGGAGAGACCGGCTGGACGTCGGGCGTCAAGGGCCGGGTAGATGGCCCAGGAGGTCATGACAAGTTTGACTCCGGCGGTGATGGCCGCCTTGTAGGGCGCCTCGTCGACCGCCCGCAACCGGGCGCGAGCCGTGGTCAGGGTGACCGGCCCGAGGTCGGTGTTCTGGTTGCGTCTGGCCGCCCCCAACCCAGGGAAGTGCTTCGCCGTGGCCGCCACCCCCACATGCTGCTGGGCGGCAATGAAGGCGGCGCCGAGCCGGCTGACGACGCCGGAATTGCTCGAGTAGGAGCGCTGGAACTCGTCGATGAAGTTGCCCGGCTGGCGAAACACGTCGAGTACGGGGGCAAGGTTTGCGTTAACCCCCGCGCTGGCCAGATTGCGTCCGGCGCCGGTCCCCGCGGCACGGGCCTGGCTAACCCCGTCGGGGCTGGCGCCGATCTGTTTCTCGGACAGCGACGGCGCGCCCGGCAGACGCCTCACTTCGCCTCCCTCCTGATCGGTGAGCACCAGCAAGCGACCATGTACCGGACTGGCCAGGCTGGCCCGTTGCAGCCCGGCGATCACCCCGCGGATCTGGGCTCGGCTGGCGATGTTGGGGGCAAACAGGATCACCCCCCCGGCCTCACCGGCCCGGATCGCCGATAACAAAGCGGCCGGCGGCTTCAGTCCCGAGTAGGCGTAAATGACCCGCTGACCGGCGAGCTGCTGGATGGACAGCCGCGACACTTTCGGCGTACCGGAGAGCGCCCCGGCGGATGACCGGCGCGCCGGCGGGGCGACCAGTGCGACCGGTGCGCGGGCGTGCCCAGCCCCGACGGCAATTGCTGCCAGCGCCGCGACGAGCGCAATCACGCGCGGCTCCGCCGCTCAGGCCTGCACATCGGAGGCGAGGATCTCGGCTCGTTCGTCCTCGGGCGGATAGCCGTGAATGTAGAGGAGCAAGTCCTCCTCGCCGTGGTTGACGGCCTGCAGTGCGGTCCCGGCGGAGACCCGGATCAGCCCGCCGACCGGGACGTCCTGTCGCTGCGGAGGTTCGCCCACGTACATGGACAGGACACCGGACAGAACCAGGAAGATCTCCTCCTGGTGGGGGTGGCGGTGGCGCAGGCCCTTGGCGTGCGGTTCATAGCGCCACAGATTGGCACGCGCGTGACCGAGGCCGGCTCGTTCGCTCAGTTCGCTTACCTGCCGGGATGGCTCCCCCGGCTCGTGCGGACGGGTGATCCATTCCAGCTCATCGGGCCTGACCACGGCAAACGTCATCCGGACCAATGTAGACGGCGTCGGCCACGGAACGGTCCGATCCGAAATGAGGCGCATCGCCGGGGCGGCGGCGATAGGCTACCACCGCGATGCGCCTCAGACTGCTGCTCCTAGTGTGCCTGGTCGTTCTCGGATTGCCAGCCGCAGCTGGGGCCCGCAGCTTTCCCACCTACAGCGGCTTTCACTCCGTTCTGGCCTTCGGCGAGGGGGAGAACACCTCAGCTCAGGACCTGGCCGGATTCTTCGCCAACGGCTCCGTCCCGGCGACCGATTTGAACCAGCAGCCCCTCTACGAAGGACTCGAGCAGGCGTGGCCGGGTTTCACTGCGGCCGACCTGAATCGCTACTACAAGAATTCCTCCTTCGCGCCCCAGCCCGCAGGATCGCCACTCCCACTCGCCCGGCAACGCGGGCAGAACCTCCCCAGCAACCTCCCCGGCGGGCTGCCGGGTGCTGTCTCCGGCCCGTTGGCGCCCGTCCTGGGCAGCCTGCCAGGTCAACTCAATACCATCGTCGGCGGATCGCCGTCGGGCACCGAGAGCCCGCGCGCCGGGCTGACCATCGTCCGGCAGGCCCCCTACGAGGTGCCGCGCATCTACGGCGACACCCGAGCCGAGGCGATGTGGGGAGCCGGCTTCGTCACCGCCGAGGATCGGCTCTTCCTCATGGATGTCCTGCGCCATACCGCCGAGGGGACCACGGCAGAGCTGCTCGGGCCGAGCGCGGCAGCGGCGGACAGTACCCAGCTTGGGCTCCAGGACGCCACCCCTGCGCAGCTCACCTCACAGATGATGGCGCTGCCCAAGACGATGGGGGCCGAGGGCGCCCAGGCCCTCAACGACATCGAGCAGTACGTCTCTGGGGTCAACGCATTCATCAACCTGACCCGCATTGATCCCGCTCGTCTACCCGCCGAGTATCCGGCCCTCGGGATCACCCCGAGGCTCTGGACGCTGGCCGACTCGGCCGCGCTGGGGACCTACCTCATCGGCCAGTTCACGGTCTTCGGCGGCCAGCAACCCCAGCAGGCCGAGGCGCTGCGCCTGGCCACGCAGCGCCTGGGTCGGCGCCGCGGCACGGCCGTCTACCGCGACCTGAGGCTGGCCGCCGACCCGGAGGCGGTCGTCACCCTGTCCCGCCGTTTTCGCTCTGACGCCACCGGTCGGGTGAACCCGAGCTCAGAGGCCATCATCGACCCCGGCTCGCTCGTGGCCCGCAACGCTGAAACCGGGAGCACGGTCTCGCCCGCCGTCTCGGCCGCCACCGCGCAGGGCGCCACCCGCTCTCGCCTGCCCGCCTGGGCACAGCACCTGGCCACCCACGGGCTTGCGCTCCCCCACCTCGAGTCAAACGCTGTCCTGGTCGATGCCCGGCGTAGCGGCACAGGGCAGGCGCTGGCGGCCATGGGTCCCCAGGTCGGCTATTACACGCCGGAGATCTTCCTCGAGTACGAGCTCCACGCTCCGGGGATCGACGTGAGCGGCGTCTCGTTCCCC